>CAYWGW010000457.1:0-1511 GCA_964457385.1 uncultured Spirochaetaceae bacterium | reverse complement strand
GAGGTCGTGCGCATCCTGTATCGAGGGGACGGCAGTCGCATCATCCCCATCGCCACGTTGGGCGCGACTCCGGACATCCCGATGGCTGAAGCGAGCACGTTCGCGGATGCGGAGGGAACGCCGCTCGGCACCGTCACCGTCCGGGAGGTGGCCGATCCGTACACTGGTTTCGAGCCATCCCGCCCGCCGTCGGAGGGCCAGCGCTACGTGCTGCTGACGGCCGCGTTCGAGGCCGCGGAGGACCAGGCCATGTACGCCGACCCGAGGCTCGTCTACCTCGTCGACAGCATCGGGGTCATCCATCGACCGCAACCCGTCCCGAGACCGGCCGGCGAGTTGCTGCAGGATCTCGACATCCAGCCGCTGTCGCCGAGCGACCGCATCTCCGGCGTCATCGGCTACCAGGTCCCGAGCGGCGCCGTCCTTGAGGCGATCGTGTATGGGTCGGAACCCAGCCGCTTCGTCTCGCTCGCCGACCTGGCCCTCAGCTCCGACGGGTCCTGAGCGCCGCTTGGACTGCCGACCTCCACGACCAGCGGCCGATGCGTCGGCGGGTCGCGCGCGCCGCCGGCCGCGTTGCTCGTTGTTTCTCTCCGGGCCGCCCGCCCGGCTCCGGTTGGAGGGCCGGGGGGCTGGGTTACGTTATGACGCATGGCGACCGCGGCGCTTCTCGTGATCGGGAACGAAATCCTGTCGGGCAAGGTGAAGGACACCAACTCACCCTTCCTGGCCGTCGAACTCCGCAAGCTCGGGGTCGATCTCGAGCGCATCCTGACGATCCCCGACGTGATCGACATCATCGCCGACGAGACGCGCGCGATGTCGAAGACCTACGACTTCGTCTTCACGTCCGGGGGCATCGGTCCGACCCACGACGATCTCACGATGGACGCCATCGCCCAGGCCTTCGATCGGCCGATCGTGCTCAACCAGAGCATGGTCGATCGCATGACGCGTCATTCGAGCCGGCCGGTCAACGACGCCATGCGGAAGATGGCGATGATTCCGGAGGGCGCCGAGGTGATCGACGTCGGCGGGCTCTGGTTCCCGGTCATCGTGGTCGAGAACGTCCACGTCTTCCCGGGCATCCCGGAGCTCTTCGAGAAGAAGTTCCACTCGATCCGCGACCGCTTCAGCGGCGTCCCCTTCCAGCTCCGCAAGTTCTACGTGCGAGAGAACGAGAGCGAGATCGCCGACATCCTGAACGAGCTCCTGAAGACGTTCCCGGCGCTGATGCTCGGCTCCTATCCGCGCATCAACGAAGTCGACTACCGCGTGCTGTTGACCCTGGAGTCACGGGATCCGGCGTATCTGGAGCGCGCCTGCGAGACGCTGCGAGCGCAGCTCCCCCCGGCCACCATCCACAAGGTCGAGTAGCGGGCGGCCCGCCCGTCCGTCCGCCCATCCGGATGCCCATGGACGAAGCCCGGCTCCTCTATTGGCTCGCCTTCTTCCACCCGGCCTGGATGGTGGCGAGCCTGGCGCTGGCGCTGGCCACTGCGCGACTGGGC
>CAYWGW010000456.1:0-1524 GCA_964457385.1 uncultured Spirochaetaceae bacterium | reverse complement strand
ACGCTGAATGCGCTCTATCACGAACGGCCTGCAGGAGAGCCCCGCCTCCTGTTCAAGGGCGGCACCTCGCTGGCGAAGGCCTACGGCCTGATCGAGCGCCTCTCCGAGGACATTGACATCACCATCTTCCGCGACGACCTCGACGAGCCCGCGTCGGTCGAGGAGCTGGAGGCTCTCTCGAAGAAGAATCGCCGCGCAAGACTGGACTCGATCCGGGACGCGTGTCGCGTCTATGTCACTGGTCCGCTCTACGAGTTCCTCAGCGCGCAGATCGAGGACGCCACCCATGGCGCCGGGCGGCTGGAGATCGACGAGGCCGATTCGGACGGTCAGACGTTGCTCGTCCGATACCCCGAGGTCGAACCGCGCGACGGTGCGTATGTTCGACCAGCAGTGCGAATCGAAGCCGGAGCCAAATCGGCACTGGATCCGAACCGCCCCGTCACGATCCGGCCCTACGTTGCCGACGAAGCCGAAGGGCTCGACCTGAGGGTCACCGACGTCACGACGATCGAAGCCACCCGGACCTTCTGGGACAAAGTGGTGATCGCTCATGGGCTCCGGCGTTGGTACGAGCGACGCGGAGTGCTCCGGCATGCGGGCCAACGGGTGTCACGGCACTATTACGACCTGCATCGCTTGCTCGACTCCGAGGTCGGAAGGGCGGCGCTGGCAGACCCAGACCTCGGCGCCGATTGCGTGCGCCACGCTCGCATGTTCTTCGATCGTCCCGACTATGACCTCGCCTCCGCGGTTCCGGGCTCATTCGCCATCGCGCCGATCGGGGAAATGATCGAAGCGCTCGGCCGAGACTATGCCAACACGGTGGCCATGATCTTCGGCGAGGTTCCGGATTTCGGGTCGATTCTGGCGTCGATCGGTGAGATCGAGCAGATCACGAATGCGGCGCGATAACGCGCACCGCGGCGGTGGCGGGCGGTGGTCGTCGAACGGGACGAAGAAGCGGGCGATCGAGGGCCGGTAGCACGCGCGATGGCAACGCCTTGGGGAATCTCAGGCCCTGGGGCCTTGCCCTGGGGTCTTGGGTTGGGCGCGCGGCTCCAGGCGTTCCGCCGGAAGCAGATGGGCCGTGTCGAAGTAGGTCCGCGCGAAGGCCCGGGCCAGGGGGCCGCGGCCAACGCCCCGAACCACTCCCGCGGCACCGCCTGAATGGACGCGCGTAGCTTTCAAGCTACTTTCCCCGCCCGCCGACCGAGCAGATTGTTCGGATATCGGATCGACTTCGACCGCGAGGGTGACACCGTGGTGATCCTGCTCGGCGGGGGCGACAAGGACTCCCAGGTTCGAGACATCGAGCGTGCGCATTCCCATTGGCGCGATTCCAGGAGTCGATCCGATGCGTAGGCCGCGACGTTACGAAGACGTGCTGGACGAGGATCTACAGGATCCCGTCGAGGCGGCCGGTTATCTGAATGCCTGCCTCGAAGACGGAGACCCCGAGGTCTTCCTGCTGGCGCTGCGGGACGTGGCCCGTGCCCGAGGTGGGGTGGCGAAGCTCGCCGA
>CAYWGW010000455.1:0-1528 GCA_964457385.1 uncultured Spirochaetaceae bacterium | reverse complement strand
GAGGAAGACCCGAGATGAACCCCAAGAAACTGTGGAACGGGATCGGCATCGCCGCCCCCCTGCTCGCCATCGGTTGCGCCATGGTGTGGTTCTGGATGAACCGCGACGTAGGCATTCCCGAGGACCGGGCGCTCTTCGTAGCCGTCTGGCTCACTGCGGTCGCCCTCGGCTGCATGGCGTTGGTGAAGGCCGGATGGATCGGCCGCGTCGCGGCGGTGCCAGCGATCATCATCGGTCTCTTCTTCCCATTCACCGTGAGCATCAGCGAGCAGATCCTACCACCGAACGCCATTCGCGTGGGCGACACGATCCCCGCTTTCAGCGCTCCGGACGAACGTGGCGAGATCTTCGACTCTGCGCGTCTGCGTGGACACCCGGTCCTCATCAAGTTCTTCCGCGCCCACTGGTGACCCTACTGTGTCGCCGAGTTACGGCGATGGGAAGATGAGCTTCGAACGGAGTTGGATGAGCGCGGCGTGCAGGTGCTCACCGTCAGCACCGATCATCCCGAAGAGATCCGCGAGGGGCGACGCGTCCACGGCCTGCAGGCGATCATGCTCTCGGACCGGACACTCGAGGTGACCGACGCGTTCGGTCTGCGCAACCAAGGCGTCCACTCGGGCGACCCCAGCGACGAGATCGAGGCGTTGCCGGTACCGACCTCGCTGCTCGTGGACGCCGAAGGCAAGGTGCTCTGGATGGACGTGGCCGAGAACTATCAACGGCGCTCTGGCCCCGAGGTCGTACTCGCGGCGCTCGAGAAATATCTCGACTGAGTTGTGCCGCAGCGGAGAAGGTCCAACGTCTTGCCGGCGCGGGGTGCGAGCGGCTCTTCGTGGAGGAATGAGATCGATGGCCTCGGGGGTCGAGCAGGGGAGTCGAAAGGTGCGTCGACGCATGAAGCGTGTGTTTGCGATCGTAGTCGTCCTCGGACTGGCGGGCGCCGTCCTGTGGGCCCATCGCATGGAGGTGGTGCTCGGCGTCGTCGGGTTCATGGCGAAGCAGCGCGCCGAGATCGGTCCGAACCAGGACATCAGCTGGGCCACGGGGACCGACCCGCTCGGCCGAGCGCCCGATGAGCGCCCGCCGAACGTCGTCCTCATCCTCGCCGACGACCTCGGCTGGAACGACCTGACGTTCGGCGGCGGCGGCGTCGCCGGCGGCACCGTCCCCACGCCCCACATCGATTCCATCGCGGCGGAAGGCGCAAACTTCACCAACGGCTACGCGGCGAACGGCACCTGCGCGCCGTCGCGTGCCGCGCTCATGTCGGGTCGCTACGGAACGCGCTTCGGCTTCGAGTTCACTCCGACGCCGCCCGGCATGATGACTCTCGCTCCGCTGCGGCCGAAAACCGAAGGGCGCCTGCGCAGCATGATCGTCGACAAGGACACGGAGTACATTGGCTACGAGAACATGGGCATGCCCGCCTCTGAGGTGACGCTCGCCGAACTGCTCGCCGAGCAGGGCTATCACACGGTGCACATCGGCAAGTGGCACCTCGGCCGCGATCACGGCATGGCGGCCG
>CAYWGW010000454.1:0-1541 GCA_964457385.1 uncultured Spirochaetaceae bacterium | reverse complement strand
CAGAGGAAGTAGATCGTCGTCAGCGTCAGCTCGAGCAGCAGCCAGACCGCCAGCGAGAGCGCCAGCCCCCGCCAGAGCGGCAGCTCCCCGGACGACTCCGCGTTGCCGAGCCACTCGAGCAGCCGGGCGAAGGCCTCCTGCACGAGCGTGATCTCGGAGGCCCAGCTGAAGATCTGCCCCAATCCCGAGACCAGGATCAGGAAGCCCATCGCCATCAGAAGCAGGATCAGGGAGTAGTCGATGCTGAAGGCGAAGGCGCGACTCATGGGGCCCGCGATCTCGAGCTCGAGTCGCACCTGCTCGGGCGAGTCGATCGGCTGCACCGTGCCGAAGGGCGTCGCCGTCGGGCGCGACGAGACCGCCCCGGGCGAAATCCCCGTCCGATCGCCGAGCTGCTCCATGCGTCCTACATTAGGGCGCCCTGCGTGAGGCATCCACGCAAGCCCGCGCCACCGGGGAGGCACCGTCCCATGTCGCTTCACTCGGACGACTCGCATCGCTCGGACAGCTCGGTCCACTCGGTCGACTCGGACGGCTCCGAGCGTTTTGACGACTCCGACCGGCTGGATCCGCTCGACCCGCGGCCTGCGCCGGTCGGCCCGTCGTCTGCGATCGAGCAGGACGAGACGCCGTCCGAGGAGCTCGCGCGGCTGCTCGACGAGGCCGAGGGCCACCGTCTGCGCGCCCTCGACTTCGACACCCTGCGCCGGATCGCCCGCCTCTACCGGAGCGAGAGCGCGCGGCTCGCCCGCCTGCGGGACCGCGGCGGCGATCTCGACCAGGTCGGCCATCTGAACTCGCTCTGCGTCCGGGCTCACGGCTTCCTCTACTCGGCGCTTCCGCGATCCCATCCCGACGCGCCCCCCCGCTCCCGACGCCTGATCGCGTCCCTGCGCCGCACCCGCGACCTGCGCCGCATCGCCTGGGCGATCCTTGTGATCGGCGCCGTGCTCGGCTTCTCCCTCGTTCGACTCGATCCGACGGCGCTCTACGCCCTGATGCCGAGCGGCCTCGGCTACGATGTCCAGCAGATCGACGATCTCTACCGTTCCGCCGAGGCCCGCGCCCGTTTCTTCGAGCCGGAGGCGACCGACGTGGCGACCCAGGCAGTCTTCGGGTCCCATCTCTTCGCGCATAACACGAGCGTCGGCCTGCTGGCCTTCGCGACGGGCGCCCTCGCCGGCCTACCAACGCTGCTGCTCCAGCTCTACAACGGCATCATGGTCGGTACGATCGCGGCGCTCTTCCTGCAGGGCGAGCAGGCCCTCGCCTTCCTCGCCTGGATCCTGCCCCATGCGGTGCCGGAGCTGACGGCGATCAGCCTCTGCTGTGCCGCGGGCCTGGCGCTGGGGCGAGCGGTCGCGCTGCCCGGTGGTCGGACGCGGAGCGAGGCGCTGCAGCGGGCGGCGCCGGATGCCCTGGTGCTGGTGCTCGCGAGCCTGCCGCTCTTCCTCGCCGCCGCCTGGATCGAGAGCTTCATCCGCGAGTCGGCTCTCGGCCTGACGCCGCGCTTCGCGGTGGCGGGCGCCGGCCTGGTCCTG
>CAYWGW010000453.1:0-1561 GCA_964457385.1 uncultured Spirochaetaceae bacterium | reverse complement strand
CCGTTCACGTTGAAGGCCTGGCCGACGGCCTGCTCCCGGACGAGCGCGAGGCGCACCGCCCCGACGAGGTCGTCGACGTAGAGGAGGTTGCAGATCCCCTGACAATCCTCTTCGGAGAGCAGCCAGGGCCGATCCTGGAGCCGCGACGCCCACTCGATCGTCCAGGACTCGCTGAAGGGGCCGTGGATCAGGGTGGGGCGGAGGATCGTCACCGGAAGCCCCTGGGCGATCGCCTCCTGGCACGCCTCTTCGGCCTCGATCTTGGCGTCGCCGTACGCGCGGCCCGTGCGACCGAAGGGCGTCGTTTCGTCGACTTCGCCGGTGGCGTCTCCGTAGACGTCGATCGTGCTGATGTGGACGAAGCGGCGCACACCCGCGCGGGCGGCGGCCTCGAGCATGTTGCGGGTGCCTTCCACCGTGACCGCGCGATCGCCCACGGCGCAGTGCACGACCCGGTCGACCCCCTCGAGCGCCGCCTCGATGGAGGCCGGCTCCATCACGTCACAGAGCGCGAGATCGACCGGAAAGCGACCGATCCGGGCCGCACTGCCCCAGCGCCGCAGTCCCGCCCGCACGTCGACGCGCTGGCTGCAGAGAATCTCTGCAATGCGGCCCCCGACGAAGCCTCCGGCGCCGGTCACCAGAATCCGCCCGAGCGCGTCGCTCTCCTGCGTCGTGTTGATCGTCATCGGCGCTCGCTCCCCGCGGCGTCGGCCTCGCGCCAGGCGTCCTGCCAGGGCATCTCGAAGCGTCGGCGCCCTCGATAGCAGGCGTCGATGATCTCGATCGAGGGCCGGACCTCGCGCGCGTCGACGAGCGGCTGGGCCCGACGGCTCAGTACGTCCACGAAGTTGTCGACGAGGCGCGCCGCGAAATCGTCGAAGGTCTGATGGGTCTGGCTGGCCTTCAGCCGTCGCGTGCGACCGGAGGCGTCGGTGTGCTCGAGCCGGCCCCAATCGTAGGCACCGCCCTCGAGGCGTCCCCGCTCGCCCTCGACGCGGAATCGGTTGTCGAGCTTGCTGAGCCAGCTGAGGCGCACGCGGGCGCGACACTCCTTCGACTCCGACTCCATGTCGATCTGGGCGACCGCCTCGGTGCCTCCGAAGGAGTCGTCGCGGTAGTCGCTGAGGCGAACCGCTCCGCCGAGCCACCAGCAGACGAGATCGAGGATGTGGGCCCCCGTATCGAGCAGCACTCCCTTGCAGGAGCCCCGCGCCCCGAAATACGAGCCCGTGGCCGCAGGCCACTCGAAGGGCTCCCCCATCGTGTAGGTGATCTGGCGCAGCGCCCCGAGCTCCCCCTCCGCGATCATCTGCTTCACGAGCTGATGCGCCGGAAAGAGCCGCCGCGTCTGGTTCACCAGCAGCGACACGTCCGCCGCCTGCGCCGCCTCGAGCAGCCTGGACACCCCGTCGGGTGTCTCGGCCAGTGGCTTCTCGCAGAGCACGTGTCGGCCCGCCGAGAGACAGGCGAGGGCGATCGGCTCGTGCAGATGATGGGGCACCGCGACGATCACCCCATCCACGCGATCCAGGATCTCCCGGTAGTCGGGCGCAATCGA
>CAYWGW010000452.1:0-1581 GCA_964457385.1 uncultured Spirochaetaceae bacterium | reverse complement strand
GCGTTCGTCCCGATTCGGGCCTGACGGGCCGCGGCCTTCAGCGTCCACCGTCCCTTCCGCCCCTGCCTTCGCCTCCGCTTTCGCCCCCACGCGTGGCTCCGCGGTCCCTTCCGTCGTCTCATCCGCAGCCATGGCTCAGCCCACTCCCATCCCGTCTCTCGCCGCGATCTCCGTGCCCCGCTCCTCCGCCTGATCGAGGCGACCCATCTCCCGATGAGCGTAGAGGAAGCGCTGGCCCACCGTCACGACCGTTCCCAGCGCCAGGATCCAGAGCACAGGGCCGAGGAGCCCCAGGATTGCACCTCCCGCCAGCAGGCCGATCCGCTCTCCGCGCTCGAGCAGCCCGCCCGGCATACGCGCCAGCACGAGCTCGGCGCGCGCCTTCGAGTAGGAGGTCAGCACGCTCGCCACCAGGATCACGACACAGAGGAGGGCGTATCCCGACGCCTCCCGGTCCACGAAATGGGCCAGCAGTCCCGCCATCGCCAGGATGTCGACCACCCGATCGAGTGAGGAATCCAGGAACGCGCCAAAGCGGGTGGCGATTCCGAAATGTCGGGCGACCACGCCGTCCACCAGATCGAAGAATCCCCCCGCAATCAGAAGGAAACCCCCCAGACGCAGCTGCCCCTCGGCGAACGCCAGGCCCGAGGCCCCCGCCACCAGGGTTCCCGCCAGGGTCAGCCAATCCGGATTGATCGGTCGCCAGAACAGGAGGGGGAAGGCCCGGTGGACCCAGCCGTCGATGCGATGACCCAGCTTTTCCTTGATCACCCTGGGATCACCCCGCACGTTGCGGAACGGTCAGACGGGGGCGCGATCCGGCGAGGGCGCCCGCGGCCACCCTCGCAGCCCCAACGCCGACGCCTCAGGCGGGCGTCGACCGCTCGCCCGAGCCCGATGGACCCGGCTCCGATCCGAAGCCCGACGAGCTGGGGCTGCCTGTGGACTCGGGCGCATCACCGGGCGAGCCCTCGCCGGCCGCCTCGGACGCCTCGCGCTCGTCGCCGACGCGGACAAGCTTGTCCGAGAGGTCGGGCAGCCCCTCCACGTAGGACTCGTACTCCGCGTGGGCCGCACCATCCCGGCGGCGCTGCAGCCGACGATCGAATCGGAGTCGTTCCATTGATTCTCGATCCATGAGGTCCGCCTCTTCTCTTCCCTGTTTGCCTGGGTTGCCTGGGTTGCCTGGGTTGCGCGTCCGGCTTTTCAGCCCTTCGATCGACCCGGTGGATGTTTCTATCCCTGGGGACCGAACACCGCATGCTAGCAGATTGACTCGCCGTACGGCGCCGGATAGGTTGGCAGACACGATGATTTCGCCGAAGCATACGACCAGATCCGCCGTGCTGGCCCTGGCGATCGCCTGGATCGCCGTCGGGTGCACCAGCACGAGGCCCAGCTTCGAAGACGTGCCCCCGGCCGACGAGCTCTACGATCGTGGACTGCAGGCACTCGAGGGACGCCGGATTCTCGGCCTGTTCACCTGGATCGACTACGACGAAGCCATCCAGCACTTCCAGGCGATCATCGACAACTACCCCTACAGCGAGTTCGAGAAGCAGGCCCAGCTCAAGATCG
>CAYWGW010000451.1:0-1582 GCA_964457385.1 uncultured Spirochaetaceae bacterium | reverse complement strand
TTCAGCCTGCTCGCGTTGCTGCTCCTCTACAAACTGCTATTCGAGTCCGCGCATCCGCCGGGATGGCGAAGGGTCGTCGCGACAGGCGTCCTGATGGCACTCTGGGTGAATCTGCATTCGGCCTTCGTCCTGGGGCTCGTGTTTCTGGCCGGGGCGCCGGGATGGCTTCTCGTTCGCCACCGGTTCTCGTCGGAGTCCGGGGGCTCGTCGGAACCGGGTGCCGAAAGGACGCGCGTGTGGGGGCTGGCCGCGGCCGGGCTGGCCGGCGCGATCGGGAGCCTCGTCAACCCGGCCGGGCTCGCCGCCTACGCACCCTATCTGCGAGCGGGATCGTCGACCCCTTCGCTTGGCCGGGTCGGGGACGAGTGGGCCTCGCTCGGGCTGCTCAGCTGGCCCGCCGGATCCCAGCCGAGCCTCTTCGTCTGGATCGGGGCGTGGCTGCTTCTGCTGGGCCTGTCGGGCCTCATTGTTCAGGCGCTCGTGCGCCGACGGCGGGGCCTCCCGGCGCGCGTCGATGGGATGGATCTGGTCTCCGCGGCGATCGCCTTTGGCTTCATGACGCTGGCCGTTCGCTTCGTATGGCTCTCGATCCTGCCGCTGATCGTCTTCGCACGCGCGGGCCGCGGCGGCTTCTGGTCATCGCGACGGATGTCGCTGGGGGCAGCGGGGGTCGCGATGGCGATTCTCGTGGGCTTTCTCGTCTGGGGGGATTGGCGTGGGGTGACGCGCTTCCTGCCGTCCCGGGCGCGCGACTACGCCCAGCCCTATCCGGCCTTGAAGTACCATGCCCACGCCGTCTGGCTGATGCAGGACGCGCGGCTCGAGGGTCGGCTCTTCAACGAATATCATCTGGGCGGGTTCCTGGGCTATTGGCTCGCGCCCGGCATCCAGACCTTCCTGAATGGCTCTCTCAATGTTTCTCCCGAGGCGATCGAGGCAAACTGGCCCCTGCGGCATCGCCGGGGTGTGCTGCCGGGGGAGAACTTCCTCGGGGCGCTCGACCGGCTCGGCATCGAGCTCTTCATGGGCATCCGGACGCCGAGCCTGGCGCCCGGCGCCCAGCCCTGGGTCTTCACGAGTGGCCATCTCGAGCGCAGCGACGGCTGGACACTCGGCTTCCGGAATCTGTTGACGAGTCTCTACGTGCGCGATGGTGCTGCGGGCAAGCCGAACCTCGATCGCCTCGACGCATACTACCGGCGTGCCGGCGTGCCCTTCGATCCGGCGGTCGGCTACGAGCCGGCCCGGGTGATCCGGGAGGCACCGCTCTGGGCCCGTCGTCATGGCGTGGTGCCCGTCGACTTCGAGGCGCTCGAGCAAAGGGCGCAGCGTGCGACCGACCGGCAGCGCGCCCTCGCACTCGACCGCATCGCCTCGATCTACTCGATTCTTGGCGAGCATGCCCTGGCGGTCGATCTCGACCGGGGTCTGCTCCGGCTCGCGCCGGGCGCGCTGCAGGTGCGCCGCCGGCTCGCCTGGAATCTGCTGCACGAGGGGCGCGCCGCCGACGCTCGCTCGGTGGCGGTGACCGCGCCGCGGGCGCGGCTCGCCGAAGCGCGGACCACGGATCGGCTGCTCGATG
>CAYWGW010000450.1:0-1594 GCA_964457385.1 uncultured Spirochaetaceae bacterium | reverse complement strand
CATGCCTCAGGCGCTTCGGTAGAGTTTGGTCATGGAGAATTCGCGGTGGCCGAGGGCCTCGGCGCAGGTCATGCGTCCGTTGGCGACGCGCTCGATCATCTCGATGAGGGCGTCGCCGGCCTGGTCGATGGTCTGCTCGCGGGTCAGCACGCCGGTCACGTCGACATCGATATGCTCGCTCATGGTGCGCAGGGTGCGCGGGTTGCCCGAGATCTTGATCACCGGCACGATCGGGTTGCCGACCACATTGCCCTGCCCCGTCGGAAAGGTGTGGATCACATAGCCCGCCGCGGCCATCAGGGTCACGCATTCGGCGGCCGCCGAGCTCGTGTCCATGAAGTAGAGGCCGGGGCCCTTCGCCGGCGCCTCCGCCGGGCCGAGCGCGTCGATATAGCGGCACGCCTTGCCGATCTTCTCGAGATTGCCGAGCGCCTTCTCCTCGATCGTGGTCAGGCCGCCGAGGATGTTGCCCTTGGTCGGCTGGCTGTCGGAGAGATCCGAGGTCTTGTGCGCCTCGATCACGTCGTCGGTATAGGCCTGCCAGATCGCCTTGAACTTCGCCGCCGCCTCCGGGCTCGCCGCGCGCTTCTCGCAGATATGCTCGGCCCCCGTGATCTCCGAGGTCTCGCCGAAGACGCCGGTCAGCCCCTGCGGGATCAGCTTGTCGTACATGTTGCCGACGGTGGGGCAGGAGGAGAGCCCCGTGGTCGTGTCCGACTCGCCGCATTTGGTCGAGACCCAGAGCTCGGTGATCGGGCAGGGCTCCTTCTGGAGCTCGCTCGCCCACTGCACGAATTCCTTGGCCTTCCACGACGCCGCGCGGATGGTCTCCAGATCGCCCTTCTGCTCGATCGAGAACTCGGCCACCGGCTTGCCCGTCTCGCGGATGCCGTCGGCGATCACCTTCGTCCATTCGGGCTCGATCCCGATCACGACGACAGCCGCGACATTGGGGTTCGCGCCCGTGCCGATCATGGTGCGGAAATGCAGCTCGAGATCCTCGCCGAACTGCAGCCGACCATAGGCATGCGGGATCGCCAGCGTCCCCTTGATATTGTTCGCCACCGCCTCGCAGGCGGCGTTCGAGATGTCGTCGACGGGGAGAATGACGACATGGTTGCGCACACCGACCCGGCCGTTCTCGCGCCGCCAGGCCGTCACCGTCTTGTTCGTCGCATCATGGGCCATGGGGATCACCAGCGCTTCGTCTTGAGGTTGTGGGTGTGGACGTGGCCGCCCTTCTCGGCGGGACCGACGAACCTGCCGATGTCCTCGCCATACTTGATCGCGGTCTCGCCCGGCGCAAAGTCCTCGAGCGCCACCTTGTGCCCGATCGGGATGTCGGCCTTCGCCACCAGCCGGAAATCGGAATTGTCCTCGGTCACGACGCACAGCATCTCCGTGCCGGCGGTCAGACCCTCGACAACGACAACCCCGACAGTGTCGGCCTTGTCATGCACGAGGAGATGGGGGTGGTTCACGGCGCTGCCTCCTTCGCGAGCGGATTCGTCGGATGGCGGCGGCGTATCAGGGGCGAAGATCTTATACAAGAGATCCTATATAAATATATTGCCCCTCCCCGCCCGGCTGCTAT
>CAYWGW010000449.1:0-1608 GCA_964457385.1 uncultured Spirochaetaceae bacterium | reverse complement strand
TGCGGATGCCTTCCCTGTCGCCCACCGTGCATCGCGTCGTGCGCTTGATCGAGTCGCCCGAGGTCGACCTCGACGAGCTGGCTGAGGCGGTCACGGGCGATCCCGCCCTCGCGACGCGGATCATGGGCGTGGCGAACAGCTCGTACTTCCGGGGGGCGAGCGCCGTGCCCAACGTGCGCGAGGCGCTGATGAGGATGGGCATTCGGGAGGCGCGCACGATCGTGGTCGTCCTGGCGCTGCGGGCGACGGTACTGCGGGCGCCCGGGCTTGGCGAAAAGGCGCGGGAGATCTGGAAGCACTCGCTGCTGGCCGCGACGGCCACCCACGAGATCACCCAGGAGATTCCGTCCTGGGAGACGTCGGGGTTCCTCGCCGGCCTGGTTCACGACCTCGGGCAGCTGGTCGTGCTCGCCTTCGTCTCCGAGCTGCCCGCCTGGCAGGAAGATGGCGAGGCGCCCGATGCCGACGCGGTCGAGGCGCTCTCGCAGGCGACCCATGCGGCCCTGGGTGCGATGATACTGGCCTCCTGGGGCTTCCCGGAGCCCTTCTGCGAGGCCATCCTGGCTCATCACGATCCCACGATCGTCACGGGCCGGGCCGCGGATCTCGCGCGAGCCGTGGCGCTGGGACAGGCGATCGCGCACCGGATCGTGCAGGGCTGGCCCAAGGATCCACTCGATCTCGAGCCAGGTCTCGCGGAGGCAGGGGAGGCGCTGGGACTCGACCGCGCACGCTTGGCCGACATCGCGAGCGAGTCCGAGGCCAGCTTCGAGGCCCTCGACAAGCTGGGCTGAAGCGCGCCCGCCGGAGTTCCGGCCGGATGTCAGGCCAGGGCCCGGGCGGCGTGGGCCAGATGATCCTCGATGAAGGTCGCGATGAAGAAGTAGCTGTGGTCGTAGCCTTCCTGCAGGCGCAGATCGAGGCGCTGGCCCGACGCGGCGCAGGCCTCCTCGAGCAGGCCCGGCTTCAGCTGCTCGGCGAGAAATCCGTCGGCCGTTCCCTGGTCGATCAGGATCGGCCGCGGATGCTGCCGTTTCGATACCAGAAGGCTGGCGTCCCACTCCGTCCAACGCGTCCGGTCGCCGCCCAGATAGCCTTCGAAGGCACGCTCGCCCCAGGGACAACGGGTGGGCGAGACGATCGGCGCGAAGGCGGAGATCGACGCATAACGCTCGGAGAGCCGGAGGCCGATCACGAGCGCGCCGTGTCCACCCATCGAGTGGCCCGTGATCGAGGCGCGCTCGACTTCGATCGGCTGACTCGCTCCGATGCAGCGCGGCAGCTCCTCGGTCACGTACTCGAACATCCGGTAGTGGTTTTTCCAGGGAGGCTCCGTCGCATCGACGTAGAAGCCGGCTCCGCTCCCGAAGTCCCAGTCGTCGTGCTCCCCCGGCAGATCGAGTCCGCGCGGGCTGGTATCGGGCGCCACCAGAGCGAGCCCGAGCTGCGCGGCCGCGCGCTGGGCGCCGGCCTTCTCGGTGAAGTTCTGCTCGCTGCAGGTCAGACCGGAGAGGAAGTAGAGCACGGGCACCCGGCCCGATTCGGCCGCCGGTGGCAGGTAGACCGACACCCGCATCGGCGTTCCCGTCGCGTCCGAGGCATGACGCA
>CAYWGW010000448.1:0-1610 GCA_964457385.1 uncultured Spirochaetaceae bacterium | reverse complement strand
GGATTCGGATAGACGACGGCCTCCTTGAAGGCGGTCTCCATCTCCTCGAAGGCCTGGTCGAGATCCCAGACGCCCGGGGTCGTCACCTCGCGTTCGATGGCGGGGCTGTTGAAGAGGCCGATGCGGCCGTTGCCGGCCTGCAGGATGCGGCCGTTCATCCAGGCGCTCTGCTCGCTGGCCAGCCAGACGACCGGGGGGACCACGTTCTTCGTCGAGATCTTCTCGTTGTCCGGGCTGTAGTTCATGACGGTGGCCTTGCCCTCGAGGCTGGCGGTCATGCGCGTGTAGGCGACGGGGGCGATGCAGTTGCTCGTCACGCCGTAGCCGGCGAGGGCGCTGGCGCAGCTGTTGGAGAGGCCGACGATGCCCATCTTCGCCGCGGCGTAGTTCGGCTGGGTGGGCGAGCCGAAGATGCCCGAGCCCGAGATGAAGTGGATCAGCCGGTACTCGCCGCCGCGGTGCTCCCGCCAGTACACGGAGGCGTGTCGGGTGGTGTTGAAGCTACCCTTCAGGTGGACGGCGATCACCGAGTCCCATTGCTTCTCGTCCATCTTGAAGATCATGCCGTCGCGGATGATGCCCGCGACGTTCACGACGATGTCGAGCTTCCCGAACTCGCGGGTCGCCTGGGCGATCAGCTCACCGGTCGCTTCGAAGTCGGTGACGTCGCAGTTGTTCGAGACGGCCCGGCCCCCGGCCTTCCGGATCTCCTCGGCGACCTCGTCGGCGGGGGTGCCCTCGCTCTGGCTCCCGTCCATGCTGGCCCCGAGATCGTTCACGACGACCGAGGCGCCTTCCGCTGCGAATGTCCGCGCGACCTCGGCGCCGATCCCCCGGCCCGCTCCCGTGATGACGGCGACGCGTCCCTCGAGCTTGTTCATCTCTTCCTCTCTCCTTGCTGAAGCTTGCCGGTCCCTGCAGAAATCATCCCGAGCGATCGTAGGATCGGCCCGGGTCGGGCCGGGAGCTTACCGAGTCTGCCGGGGCTCGCTGCCCGAACGGCGCGGGGACGGCCGGGTCGTCTCCGCAGTACGCCCGGGCAGCCCGACGAGCGACGAACGACGAACGACGAACGACGGGCAAGTGGGCGAGTGGGCGAGTGGGCGAGTGGGCGCGATCGGGTCGAGATCGTCAGCGCCGATCGAGCAGCAACGACGCCTGGGCGCGGCCGATCGGTCCCTCGAGGTCGAAGAGCTCGGCCGAGGAGAGGCCGACTCCATCCGCGGCGCGCAGCGTGACGCCCCGCATGCCGACCCAATCGGATCGGGGCTCGCGCAGCACGTGGATGCTGAGATCCGGATTGATCGAGGTATTTCGGGTGTAATCGAGGATGTTTCCGGTTCCGCTCGTGAAGTCGACCAGGGTCGCGAGCTGCACGATCGGTGAGGTCGGCTCGCCTTCGACGAAGCGGCAGCGCAGCCGGGCCCAGACCTGGGAGGGCAGGCCCGTTTCCTTTGGTCGGTCGATCCGGATGTCGACGGCGCGGATGAAGCCCGGCATGACGTCGAGCGAGAAGTCGGGACGATGGGGAGCGACTTTCTCGGGGGGCGGACCGATCGGCGGCACGTGTTCGCTGCCGGCGGCCAGATCGGCCAGCGAGTCGTCCATGC
>CAYWGW010000447.1:0-1614 GCA_964457385.1 uncultured Spirochaetaceae bacterium | reverse complement strand
CAGGACTGATCCACGGCTACACACCGGGGGAGTCGACGTCCCTGGCGGGGGTCCAGCACGGGGGCGTTCTGCTGGGCATGATCCTCACGGCCGTGGTCGGGACGACGATCGGTCGCTCGCGGGCGTGGTTCATGCGGCTCTGGACGATGGGGGGCTGCGTGGCCTCGGCGGCTGCGCTGGCCGCGCTCGCCTTCGGAGCTCTGGTGGGTCCGGCCTGGCCACTTTCGATCTCGGTCTTCTCCCTCGGCGTGGCCAACGGCGCTTTCGCCGTGGCGGCGATCGGCTCGATGATGACCCTTGCGAGCGTCGGTCGTCCCGGTCGAGAGGGCCTGCGGATGGGTCTCTGGGGGGCCTCCCAGGCGATCGCCTTCGGCCTCGGTGGATTCCTGGGAGCGGCGGCGATCGATGTCACCCGAGCGACTCTCGGTGAGCCTTCGATGGCGTTCGCGATCGTCTTCGCCGCTGAGGGCCTGGCTTTCCTGGTTTCGGCCTGGCTTGCCGGGCGGGTCGGGCGGACGGGCGCGGACGACATGAGGTTGCCGGCGATGCCCGCCGGCGAGCGACTTGCCATCGAGTAGATGCGACGAACTCTCCTGCCGTCGTCCGGCAGCGCGGCCGTCGGGTCGGAAGGCGGGTCGGAAGTCGGGTCGCTCGTCGGGCCGCAAGTCGGTTCGCGAGCCGAATCGGGGTCGAAGCGGGAGTGGGGCGTGTTCGTTCCGATCACACCGGGATTGATCGATGCGATCCTGGTCGGGATCGGGATCGAGTCGGGGCTGCTCGCGGCAGGCCTGGTGCGGCGCTCCGCGGGGCGCTGGATCGCTCCGCTGCTGCTCTTTCTCGCGTCCGGGGCGTTTTTGATGCTCGCCCTGCGCGCGGCCCTCGCCGACGCCGCCCACATCTGGATCGCAGCCGCCTTGCTCGGAAGTCTCGTTTCCCATCTGGCCACGCTCGGGCTCCTCCATCGCGAGCTACTGGGTTCGCGATCGGAGACCCCATCCTCTGGCCGCGAAACGGTCCCGCCCGATCGCTGACGCACTATGCTTCGAACGAGGTCCGGCTCGACCGGACGACGATCCGATCCGATCGTTGCGCCCTGATTGTCATCGTCGCGCGGAGGGCTCCGACCCGTCTGCGTGATCTTCTAAGGTTCTTCCATGCGCCCTGTCTTTCCCTTCTCCGCGATCGTCGGTCAGGACGAGATGAAGCTGGCCCTGATGGTCGCCGCCATCGATCCATCGATCGGCGGCGTGCTCGTCTTCGGGGATCGCGGCACCGGGAAGTCCACGGCCGTGCGCGGATTGGCCGGTCTGCTGCCTCCTATGCGTGCGGTCGTCGGCTGTCCCTATCATTGTGACCCCGACGGAGGCTCCGATCTCTGCGACGACTGTCGCGCGTCGCGGGCGTCCGGAAGCAGCGGGAAGCAGGGGAATCATGGGAAGGGGACGGCGAAGGGCGCGCCGAAGAGTCGGCGAATGCCGGTGCCGGTCGTCGATCTTCCGCTCGGTGCGACCGAGGATCGGATAGTGGGTGCCCTCGATCTCGAGCGCGCGCTCGGCGCGGGCGAGAAGGCCTTCGAGCCGGGGCTGCTCGCTCGTGCCAATCGCGGCTTTCTCT
>CAYWGW010000446.1:0-1637 GCA_964457385.1 uncultured Spirochaetaceae bacterium | reverse complement strand
GTCGAGTCGTTGAGCGAGGGCTCCGACCCCCTCCGCGAGGCGGGCGAAGACCCGCTCGAAGAAGATCTCATCCTCGCCGAAGGGATCCTCGATGCCGAAGGGGCCGCTCGAAAGGAAGTCGCCGAGCAGATGCACCTTCCCGGTCGCCTCCGGCCAGCGTTTCAGCCCCTCCGCGCGATGCCAGCCCTCCATCCCGAGCAGAAGATCCGCCCACGCCACGTCGTCCGCCTGCAGACGATGCGCGGTGTGGTCCGAGAGGTCGAGATCGAAGGAAGCGGCCGTCCGCAGCGACAGCGGATGGACGGCCTTGCCGTCGCGGGCCTCGAGCCCCGCCGATCGTACGGTCAATCCGGGAACCCGCCGAGCCAGCAGACGCGCTGCAAAGGGGCTGCGGCAGATATTCCCATAGCAGAGCACCACGACCCGGCTGGTCTGAAGGTCGAGTCGGGGCATTCCGGACCGGGCGCGTCGCCATTCGTGCAGCTGGTTCTCCCGGTGACGAGGGCGGAAGGCCAGCTGGGCCGATCGGCGCAGCCACGCGGGGGCGCGGGAAACGAGGCCTTCCCGGAGGCTCTCGAGGCTCATGGACTCCTCCGAACGTTGCCTCGCCAGGCGTTGCATCCCCTTCGGCATCCCCCCGACGACGGATCCGAGCGGAAATCGGGGCACAGAGCCCCGGTTTGGGCGCGCCTCTCCGCGCGAGCCCACCCTGCCCGTGGAACTCCTGCCCGTGCACCTGCCCGTGGATGAGTCACCGACCCCCCGAGAAGGTGACGGCGGGCGGCTCCGCAGGGGCGTGTCGCTGATCGCGTCACACACGACGACGCCGGGGTACTCACTCGGGAGACCCTCGCAGGCCGCTCGATCTTCGTCCGGAGCAGACCTCCCAGGGTTACGCTACCAGACCGACCGAGCGATCGACGCGACGAGCGCCACGACACCGCGAGACTGCGACGGCGGGAACGGGATGGAGGATGGAGATCGGGTGTGTAGCCGTCCATCGATCCTGGAAGGACCAGAGCCCTGGATCAGCGAGCCCACCAGCCGCGTCCCGTCGTGTCGACCGCGCTCCATGCGGTCGGCCTCTGGCTGGCCGCCGCCTTCGCCCTCTCCCCGGCCGTGGTCTTCACGCTCCGAGAAGGACAGACGGTACCCTATCACGCGCTGTCGCTACTCTGGCCGCTCCTGATCCTTCGCGGCGAGTGGGCGGCCGCGCGGGCGGGAACCCGACGAACGACGACGACGCGAGCAGGGGGTGGCGGGGCGCTGCTCCTCGTCGGAATCGGAATCGCGGTGCTCGGTGCGATCTCGAACGTGGTCTTTCTGGCGCGAGCGGGCGTTCCGATCGCGGTTTTCGCTCTGGCGCTTCTCACCGGTGTTCCCCGGCTCCGCTTCGCGACGCTCGCCGTCTGGCTGGCGGTGCCGCCCACGTCACTTCATCTGCTGGGGTCGCCCAGACTCGAAACGACACTCGCGGGATCGGCGGCCGGCATGGTCAGCCTCTTGGGGGGGGAGACCGTGGCGACGGGGACGGCCATTCGTCTGGGCCAGGAGGCGATCTTCCTGCAGCCCGTCCACGGTGGTCTCGGGAGTCTGTGGCTCGGCGCCGGGCTCGGGCTCTACGTCGCCCTGCGCGA
>CAYWGW010000445.1:0-1637 GCA_964457385.1 uncultured Spirochaetaceae bacterium | reverse complement strand
GGCTGCCCGTCCTCGGCGTCGAGGAGGCGCTCGGGATGGAGTCCTCCGAAGTGGCCCATGAACGGGGGGTGGATGCTGAAGCCCAGCAGCCGCCGGACCTCGACGGGCATCTCCCGGAGTCGCTCCCGCGGAATCCCGAGCGTGAAGTTCTCCTGCTGCCGGGCCCAGGGCTCGCAGTACTGGTTCGAGAAGGCGAGGCGGCTCTCGCTGCCCCGGGCGCGGCCGCCCCGATGGACGAGGGTGCCGGCGAAGACGACGACCGAGCCCGGCGGCATCTCGACGGTCACGAGGCGATCGGCGTAGGCGAGATCGGCGGCATGCTCGCTCTCGGGCTGGGGCTGACCCGCGCGATCGGTGCGGAAGTCGATCGTCTGGAAGAGATCCGCCAGCTCGGCGTCCGACCAGCGATGGCTCCCGGGAATCACCTGGGTGGCACCGTTCTCGCGGGTGAACGGGTCGATCGACCAGATCGTGCTGATGCTGACGGCCTTGCGCGGGCGCGGAATCGGGTAGAAGACGTCGTCGGCGTGCAGGGGCTGGGGCGTCTCGCCCGGGTGGATGCAGATCGCCTGGGAGGCCGTGAGCAGGTAGTTCTCGGCGAGCAGCGCATCACAGATCGCCAACACCCGCGGATGCCGGACGACCTCCCAGAAGATCGCGCCCCGGGCGACGAGGGCGTAGACGCGTTGCGTCCGATGGCCCTCGAAGTCGTTCCGGCCTCGCGGATTCCCGCCGAGAAAGGGCTCCAGGATCCGGCGCATCTCGTCGAGATCGGCCTTCCCCAGCAGCCCCTCGATCACGACGTAGCCGTCCTGCGCGAGGGCCGCGAGATCGGCGCGGGTCTCTCCGGGACTCGGTGGCTTCCAGGGCACGATCGGACCTCCCCTGCTCGGGACGCTTGCCGGACGTTCTCGGGACGCGGGACGAACCGGCTCTCGAGACACTGGACGAAGCGACTTCCGCGCACAGTCGAGAAAATGCCCGCCTCGGCGACAGGTTTCCCGATCCGCATGAAAAGTACAAGGAATGTGCATGAAGGCCGCCTCGGCGACCGCCCGTGCGCCATGCTCTGCGGATGGCTGGACGCGAGATCGACAGGCGACGTTTTCTGCAGGGGGCCCTGGGCACCGGAGCGCTGCTGCCCCTGGCCGGGCTGGGACTCTCGGGCTGCGGCACGCTGCGGCCCGCCTGGGCGCGAGACGACGAACACAGAAATGGAGTCTTCCGCCACGGCGTGGCGAGCGGCGACCCGCTCGCGGATCAGGTGATCCTCTGGACCCGGGTCACGCCCACGGCGCAGGAGAGCCATGCGGCTCTGGACTTCGACCCCGGTTTCAACACCGTCTCCGGCGCTGCCTCCAACGCTGCCCGCGACGCGATCTCCGACGAAGCTCCCGGAGGTTTCGTCGTCGTGGACTGGATGCTGGCCCGGGATCCCGGGCTTCGGGACGTGGTGCTGAGGGGCAGTGCACCGGCGCCGGCCGCCCGGGACTTCACGGTCAAGGTCGACGCCGTGGGCCTCGCCCCGGCGACCACCTACTACTACCGCTTTTCAGCGCTGGGAGAGCGCTCGGCGGTGGGCCGGACCCGGACGCTTCCGGTCGGCCCGACCCCGCAGCTTCGGCTCGCCTTCGCGT
>CAYWGW010000444.1:0-1649 GCA_964457385.1 uncultured Spirochaetaceae bacterium | reverse complement strand
CAGCCCGAAGACGAGATCTTCGAGGCCCGCGAACGCGGAATCCGGGAGCTGGTCCAGCAGCGCGTCGTCGAGCGCGAGGCCCGGGCCCGCAACCTCACGGCGGACGAGCTATTCGAGCAGATCACCGCCAGCGCCCAGAAACCCACGGAAGAGGAGATCGCGAGCTGGTACCAGGAGAACCAGAGCCGCCTGCAAGGAGCCGCCCTCGAGCAGGTCGCCCCCCAGATCGGCCAGTTCCTGCTCGAGCAGCGGCGGCGCGAGGCCTGGCGAGCCTTCATCGAGCCGCGACTCGACGCCCTCTCCTACGAGATGGTCATGGCTCCACCGCGCAAGGACCTCGAAGCGACCCGCCTGGTCCGGGGTCCCGTCGACGCGCCCGTCACCCTGATGGCCTTCAGCGACTACCAATGTCCCTTCTGCATCCGCTCCGAGCCGGTGCTGGCCGAGGTGCTCTCGAGATTTCCCGAGAAGCTCCGCCTCGTTCATCGCCACTTCCCGCTCGAGAACATCCATCCCTTCGCCCGTCCCGCCGCGGAGGCGGCGATGTGCGCAGACGAGCAGGGGAAGTTCTGGGCCTACCACGATGCGATCTTCACCCGTAGCGGACGGCTCGAGGACGGGACCCTCGGCGAGATCGCCGACGAGCTCGGTCTGGACCGCGAGGCCTTCGATCGCTGCGTCGGGGAGCGCCGCTACGCGGCCTTTGTCGAGCAGGACATCCGCGCCGGCGAGGCCGCCGGAGTCACCGGCACTCCGGCCTTTTTCGTGAACGGGATTCCGCTCAAGGGCGCCCGGGACGCCGACGAGCTGTCGCGGATCGTGGAGACGGAGCTGAAGCGACTGGGCTCGGAATCCTGATCGTTCCCCTTCCGGCGCCGGCCGCACACGAACGCGGAACCGATCGAAAGGGATCCGGGGGCCGCTGACACCCGCGCACCCGCCAGACACGACCGGGTTTCGGCCATATGTGAATTCTCGGAGAAGAACACTCCCGATAGAAAGCCGAAAGACTCGTTCGGCTAGCTTCTCGAATCATTATTTTCCAGGAGAGATGAACGAATGCCCGACCAACGAAGGGGCCTGTGGTCCCAAGGATTCCGTCACACTGAGCTCCGCGTCTCACGTCGAGAGCGGATGGGTCGGCATCCCGAGTCCGCCCCCTCCGCGCGTCGCCCGTTCGAGACGATCTCGGGCTGCCTGCTGATCTTCTGTCTGGTCGCATTCGGTTGCGCGACGTGGGCGCCGGGGCCGCAGGAGCCGACCTCGGGAATGGTCTTCGCCGAAATCGAGGCGACGGTCGTCGCCGGAGATCTCGATCGGGCCTATCTTGAGCTCGCCTCCTTCCGGGAGCGCTTCCCGGAGGCGGAGGAGGACCGGAAAGCCTTCCGGCTGGCAGCCGACGTCTACCGCAAGCTGTATTTCCGGGATCGTTATCGCGAGCCCGACGCCATCTGGGTCCGCGAAACGCCCACCTGGCTCTTTCGGTGGTTCGAGAGCTTCCTCGTCGAGAGCGGTCCCGATGCTTTTCCACAGGACGATGCGGACGTCCTCTTCCTCGGACACCACTACGGTTTCGTGCGCCAGTTCCAGGCCTGGGCCGCGTCGAGCGAGACTCTCGCGCGCTGGGATCTCTCGTTCGAGAAGGACAA
>CAYWGW010000443.1:0-1650 GCA_964457385.1 uncultured Spirochaetaceae bacterium | reverse complement strand
GCCCCACGATGTATGATTTTGTGGCACACGACCTGCGGATCCCGGTTCCCGAACCGGGCGCCGCGAGCGGGCTGCTCCCGGGCAGCGCCTTCCTCCTTCTGCTCGGTCGTCGCCGATCCGACCCCAGACCCGACCCCAGAAAGGGAGCCTGATGCCGCGCCTCTCCACCTTTTCCCTTTCCCTGTTGTCCGGTTCTTCCCCGCCGTCGCGCCGCCCTGGCTCCCTGCTGATGGGGTTGATCGGGCTGATCGGGTTCAGCTTGCTGGCGGCGAGCCCGGCGCTGGCCCAGCGGCCCTCGCTGCTCGATCTGCAGGCAGCCGTCGACGGACTGGTCTCGCCCGCACCGCCGGCGACCGCGGGTGAGATCCTCTTCACGACCGTCGGTGGAGGCTCCGCAACGGATCTGCGACTCGATCTCGTCGACCTCGCGCTGCCCGTGCAGACGATCGTCTCCATCGGGGGCATTGGTGGAAGCGGGAGCTCGAGCCTCGACTTCGGTCCCGTGCAGGTCACCGTGCCCCAGAGCGCGAGCGGCGCCCTGCTCTCGGCTCGGCTCCTGTCGGAGGCGCCGCAGACGGTGCGCGTGTTCGTGCCGGACGTCGATTCTCCACGCGATCCTCCGCCGCTCGAGGTCCTGGTCCTCCAGAACGCCGTGCTCCAGAAGGTCGAGGACGCGACGCTCCCGGGTCGGATCGCGATCGAGCTCGGCTTCGAGACCGTGACGCTCGAGTGGGGCGGCACGGGCTGGGGCTGGAATCGATCGACGAATACGGCGATCACGGGTTCGGGGTGCAGCTCCAGCACCAGCAACGAGGCCCACGTCGATCTCGCCGGCAACGCCGCGACCCAGCTCCAGGCGGGTGAGATCGAGTCTACCCATCGCCTCACGCTCGCGCCGCCCCCCGCACCGCCCGTCTTCTCCTAACCCGCAAGCCGGCCAATGCCTGCGCCCTGCGCGCCATCACCGAGTCGGATTTGATCGACGTGAGCTTCGACCGACTCTGGTCTCAGGACGAGCAGTTCGCCGGTCGTCAGTCGGTCGAAACGATCGACTTCGTCGACGTTGGCCTGCGAAGCTGGATCTTCCGGATCGCGAGCGGCCAGGTGCTGGAAGACATCGAGCTCCCGCAGGTCAGCCTGACGAGCGGCCTCGCCCTGGGGACGGGCGTCCAGACGCTCCGGGACTTCGACCCGGCCACCGGCGCCGAGACGAGCGCCGAGAGCGTCTTGTTCCTGAACGAGCCCTGGCGCCCGTCTCAGCTGGAGGTAGGCGCTCGAAACCGCTTGAGCCGCTCGACCCGAGCATGATAGGGTCGAGCTATGCCGACCACGAAGACCGATCCGCTTCTCGTGTCCACGAATGATGCACAAGCCCTTCGAGCCGCTCGGAAGAGGCCTGGGAGCAGGAGATCCCGCGGCGGGATCTTCTCGGCTCGCGGCCACCGCTCCATCGTCCAGATCGCGATTGCGGCCGGCCTCGGCCTGATCGCCGGGCTCTCGAACGTCGACCCGGTCGGCGCCGATTCGGGGGCGGGCTGGAGAAACGCGGCCCGTTCGGGCCCTCCCGGCCTGCATCGAGTCGCACGCCATGCCGTGCTGGGATCCGCGGTCGAGCTGCCCGTATGGCCACCCTCTCCCTGGGAGCACCGC
>CAYWGW010000442.1:0-1662 GCA_964457385.1 uncultured Spirochaetaceae bacterium | reverse complement strand
GAGCGCGGCCTGCTCGGGCTCGCGTCTACCTCTACCTCTCCGTCGGAGACGGCGGCAATCGGGACGACGTGGGCAACGGCCACAGCCCGGGCGGAAACGGACAGGACATCGGCAACGTGCTCGGCAGCGTGCTACGCATCGACGTCGACGGCAGCGACGCGGCAAACGGCGCGTACGGGATTCCGCTCGAGAACCCGTTGGTCGGGATCGCGGGGGTCGACGAACTCTTCGCGTGGGGGCTGCGCAACCCGTTCCGGATCTCGTTCGACACGCTCGACGGTACGCTCTACATCGCCGACGTGGGGCAGGGCGATATCGAAGAGATCAACCGGGGCACGATCGGCGCCAACTACGGTTGGCCGCGCAAGGAGGGCAGCTTCTTCTTCGTCGGCAACGGGTCCGAGAGCTTCGTGATCTCGGTGGACCCAGGCGTGCCGGCCGGCCTGGTCGATCCGATCGCGAACTACGATCGCGACGAGGGGATCGCCGTCGTCGGCGGCTTCGTCGCGCGCGGCGATGCGGCGCCGGCACTGCTCGGGCGCTACGTATTCAGCGACTTCGGCGCGTTCGGAGGTGCCGCCGGGCGCGTCTTCGCGCTCGACGAGAGCGATGCCATCGAGGAACTCGATCTCGGCGGACTGCTCGCCCAGCGCTCGGTGCTGGGGTTCGGCCAGGACGGGGCGGGGGACGTCTACGTCCTGGCCAACGAGACCGGGACGCCGTTCGCGGGCCCTGGCGGTGCGCCGACCGGCGTGGTGCTGAAGTTGGTCCCGGAGCCCCGGCTGGCGGCGCTGCAGGCGGCGGCTCTACTCGGCCTCGCCGGCCTGGCGACGGTTCGCACGCGGCGCCGCCGACAACGCTGAGCGAGGCGCGTCGGACGAGTCAGGTGCAGAGGGGACCTTCGTTCCGAAGTTTCGTTCCGCCGCGCGAGATGAACGAGATCACCGAGCCGAGCGATGAAGTTCAGGGGCTCGAACACGATGGCCGTCGTACCGTCGCGGTACGGGTCTCGAGCCGATACCGAGAGGACCAGACCCATCAGGCGCGAGCCCAGCAGCAGGAGGGTCCCCGGCTCGGGGACGGCCATGTGCACTCCGGTGATCGCGATGTCCCCGATGGAGAGAGTGTCGAACCCAGAATTCCACCTGGCTGCTGGCCGCGGCCTTTGCGTTGAGCGCCGTCTTCAGTCTGTTCATGACTGCTACGCTGGAGATCGAAGCGAAGCGCCAGACGTTCACGTATCGCTACGCGACTCTTTTCGGGCGGCGTTCCGGCATTTACCGACCAGCAGGGATGGACGGCGCCGTTTCGGGTCCCGGATGAGCCAGCCGTCGGCAACGAGGGAACCATACACACGCCGGACGATCTGCGCCGTCGAGCATGCGCGCGCCACCAACTGCCGACTGCCCATCCCATGGAATCGCGGTCTCCCGGAGACACGCGCCTCATTGCCCGCAGCATGGCGCAGGCGTTGCACGCTGGCTCAAACCATCCGGTCTCCGGAATACCCGGCATCCCTCCTTTTCGCGCGCAGCGTGCGATGCCGTCGCCAGGGCTGAACCAGAAACATCTCGATCAGCATCATAAAGTCCCGCGCAGAGCAACAGGATCCAGTAAGCGGCGAGACCCGTCTGGCTGCTGTAGCCACCAGCGCTGATGGCG
>CAYWGW010000441.1:0-1680 GCA_964457385.1 uncultured Spirochaetaceae bacterium | reverse complement strand
ATCGCACCCCCTCCTTCACGGATCTGCTGACGATCACCGAGCGCCCGATCTGCGTTCCCGAGCCGGGCTCCTCGGCGCTCGCGCTGGCGGCCCTCGCCACATTGGGCGGGATCGTGCGGCTGCGGCGGGGCGCTCGTGCTTCGGGCCAGGACTTCCCGGCGGCCTCGTCTCCCTCGAATAATGGGTAACGGGTAGAGCGAGCGGGCCAGGGCCTGCCCTCAGCCGCCGCCGTGCAGCGTCCAGATCTCGCGGCCGGACTTCAGGACCTTCTTCTCGATCCGCATCTCGTCGGCGCCCTCGCTCTCGGCGAGCTCCCGCAGCTCGGCCAGGTCCGCCTTCGAGCCGTCGCAGAAGCCGATCGGCCGCGAGCTCTCGGGCTGGATCAGCTGGACCTTGAAGTCCCCGCCGTCCCAGCGTGTCTGTGTCTCGTTCGAGTAGGGATGGATCATCGTGAGCCGGAGCCTAGCCCAGTGTGCGCGTGCGCCTCGTCACCGCGCGCAGGCCGTCGCCTCTGGCTCCCGGAGATGGATGTTCACGACGCCGGTCGCGATCTCCGTCCTCCGCTCTCGGCAGAACCATCCGGGCCGCTCTCCGGAACCCTAGAACAGATCCTGCTCCTGCTCCGGCTCCGGCTCGCGCAGGAATGCTTCCCAGCCCAGGCGGAGCACGCCGTCCTCCACCCGCAGCATGCCCTCGTGAAGCAACGCGTCGAGCGGCGCCTCGAGGCGCGCGCGGGCGTTCTGGGTCAGCCGGATGAAGCCCATCCGGTAGATACCGTCGTTCATCGCCCGCTCCGCCGGGATGCCCTCTTCGTCCTCGTCGAGCACGGCGTGAAAGATCGCCAGCATCAGCTCCGTATCCGGGACGTGATCGAGCTCGCGGAGCTTGTCGGGAAGCTCGCTCCAGTCCCGAAGCCGGGGTACGCGGAACTGCTCCGCGTGGCCGATGAAGGGGCCGCGCTGGACGAGCTCGCCGGCCTGTTCCAGCGCGTCCAGACGCTCCTGGATGCGCTCGCGGATGCGCGCGCCCAGCCGGCCGACCTCGGCCGCATCGAGCAGCCGCTCGGCCAACACGCGGTAGTGGACGGGGCCTTCGACCTCGACGACTCGGCGGATGGCGGCATCGAGGCGATCCTGCTCGAGATCGTGGAAGCTCTCGATGCCGTCGGCGGCGAGGACGCGAACGAGAGTGGCAGGGTCGACGGCCCGATACGGGATCAGCCCGAACGTGGGCACCCAGGTCGGTCTCTTGCCGGAGGGTGGCCGCAGCGTCGACCGCACCCGGCGCGAGCCCACGGCCGGCGAGCCCACGGCCGGCGAGTCCACGGCCGGCGATTCCACGCCCGTCGGGTCCGAGACGAGCGAGTCCGCCGTCCGCGCGCGGGGCGAGTCGATCGTCCGTCGCTCCGGATTGCGGCCGAGGCTCTGATGGAGCCGCACCAGACCCTCGAAGCCGCCCGGGCCGTCGCCGAGATCGAGCCCGTCGCCGACCGCGTCGATCATCCGGTCTCCTCCGACACCATTCCGACCCCGAGGCCCTCGGCCAGTACGTCGAGCATCGCCTCCTGCAGCCGCGTCCGGGCCCCGGCTGCGAGGCACGCATCGTCGAGGGAAAGCAGCGTCTCGGCCCGGGTCGCCTCGTCCACCCGGCCGGCGAACGCGCGCGCCAGCACGTAGACGA
>CAYWGW010000440.1:0-1699 GCA_964457385.1 uncultured Spirochaetaceae bacterium | reverse complement strand
GGGCGACGTCCACGACATCGGCAAGAACATCGTCGGCGTCGTGCTCGGCTGCAACAACTATGACGTCGTCGATCTCGGCGTGATGGTGCCAGCGAACAAGATTCTCGACACGGCGATCGCCGAGAAGGCCGACATGGTCGGGCTCTCTGGGCTGATCACGCCCTCTCTCGACGAGATGGCGTCGGTCGCCAAGGAGATGGAGCGGCGCGGCCTCGAGCTGCCGCTCCTGATCGGCGGAGCCACGACCAGCCGCCAGCACACGGCCGTGAAGATTGCGCCGCATTATTCACAGCCCGTGGTACACGTGCTCGACGCCTCGCGGTCCGTGAACGTCGTCTCCGACCTGCTCTCGGAGGGGCGCAGGGAAGCGTTCGGGGAAGATAATCGCGCGGAGCAGGAGAAGCTGCGCGCCGTCTACGAGGGAAAGAAGGAAAAGCCCCTGGTTCCACTCGTCGAGGCCCGCGCGAACGCCAGCCGGCTCGAGTTCACGCAGGCGACGACCTCCCGACCTGCGTTCCTGGGTAGGCGGGTCGTCGACGACGTGACGGCGGCGGATCTCGTGCCCTACATCGACTGGACCTTCTTCTTCTCGGCCTGGGAGCTGAAGGGGAAATACCCGAAGATCCTGGACGATCCGACGGTGGGGGCCGCGGCCAGGGACCTCTTCGAGAACGGGCAGGCGCTGCTGAACGAAATCATCGAGAAGAAGTGGCTCGAGCCGCGCGGCGTCTACGGATTCTGGCCGGCGCGGAGCGAGGGCGACGACATCGTTCTCTATGCCGACGAGGAGCTCACCCGGGAGATCGCGCGCCTTCCAATGCTGCGCCAGCAGTCGGTCCAGCCCAGGGGCAAGCCGAATCGCTCGCTCGCCGACTTCGTAGCGCCCCGGGATGCCGGAGTACCCGACTACCTGGGCGCCTTCGCCGTCACGAGTGGGGGGCAGGCCGAGGACCTCGCCGCACGCTTCGAGAAGGATCTCGACGACTATCGCGCCATTCTGGTGAAGGCGCTTGCCGATCGACTGGCGGAGGCCTTCGCCGAGTGCCTGCACGCCCGGGCGCGCGCGGATTGGGGCTACGGCGCCGGCGAAGCCCTCTCCAACGAGGAGCTGATCGCCGAGAAGTACCGTGGAATCCGACCGGCCTTCGGCTACCCGGCCTGCCCCGACCACCTCCCGAAGCGCACACTCTTCGACCTGCTCGACGCGCCGGAGATCGGCATGGAGCTGACGGAGACCTGCTCCATGAGGCCGGCGGCCAGCGTCTCGGGGATCTACTTCGCGCATCCCGACGCGCGCTACTTCACGGTCGGCCGCCTCGGACGCGATCAGATCGAGGACTACGCCGCGCGGATCGGGATCTCCGTCGAGGAGGCGGAGCGCTGGCTCCAATCGAACCTGGGCTACTGAGGCCGGCCATCGCGGCGGACTACCGAGCCGGGCCTACCGTTGTGACGAACTCCGGATCTCACCCGTCATCGGCACGAAGCGAACGTCGCTGACCTTCTCTCGCTCGAACCCCTTCTCCGTACGGCGATGGACCTCGAGCACCTGCCAATGGTCGCCCACTGGAATCACCAGACGACCGCCCACCCGGAGCTGATCCAGTAGCGGCTGCGGAATCCGGGGGGCCGCCGCCGTCACGAGCACGGCGTCGAAGGGGGCCTCCTCGGGCCAGCCGCGATAGCCATCGCCCGCGCG
>CAYWGW010000439.1:0-1710 GCA_964457385.1 uncultured Spirochaetaceae bacterium | reverse complement strand
GTGGCGGCCGCGATCCGGATGAACGGGGCCCGCAATCCGGCCGCGGTGATGGCGGGTCGCGAGGTGACACCGGATGATGTCGTCGCCTCCCGCCTGATCGCCGACCCCTTCCATCTGCTCGATTGCTGCATCACCTCCGAGGGCGGCGCGGGCATCGTGCTCACCAGCGAGGAACGGGCCCGGGACCTCGACGCGACACCGATCTTCGTGCTCGGTGGAGCCCTCGACCGTCAGGGGATGGCCTATGTGACGGCGCCGGTCTGGGATCGCTTCGGCCGGGTCGGTGAGCGCGCCGCGAGGCTCGCCTTCGAGCAATGTGGTCTCGGCGCGGCCGACGTCGATGTGGCCGAGCTCTACGATCCGTTTTCCTTCGAGGTGATCCGGCAGCTCGAGACCTTCGGCTTCTGCGGCGAGGGGGAGGGCGGCGACTTCGTGATGGGGGGGCGGATCCGGATCGATGGGGCGCTGCCGGTCGCGACCAACGGCGGGCTGCTCTCCTACAGCCATGCGGGGGTGGTTCAGATGCTGCAGAAGCCGATCAACGCCGTGCTCCAGCTGCAGGGGAAGCTGCCGGCGGCGATCTCGGTGCCCGATGCGCAGGTCGCCCTCGCGAGCTGCGGCGGATCGGGGGCGCTCTTCTGCGACGTGATGCTGCTCGGGACGGAGGCCGTATGAGGTCCGTCGTCGACCGACAGGGGGATTCGTCGTGAACGGCGGACGTCCGGGAAGTCCGGGGATTCCGCTGCCGCGGCCGACCGCGCTCTCGCGGCCCCATTGGGAGGGCTGCCGAGAGCGCGTGCTCCGCTTCCAGCGCTGTCGGGATTGCGGGGCCTGCGTCTTCATCCCGCAGCCCTGCTGCACCGGCTGTTTCGGGGACGGGCTCGAGTGGGTCGAGAGCAGCGGCCGGGGCACGCTCTACAGCTACACGGTCGTCCACCGGCCCCAGCAACCGGCCTTCGAGGTGCCCTACACGGTCGCCCTGGTCGAGCTCGAGGAGGGTTGGACCATGCTCTCGAATCTCGTGGACTGTGCGCCCGGGACCATCGAGATCGGGATGCCGCTGGAGGTCGTCTTCCGTCCGATGTCCGAGGAGATCACGCTGCCCTTCTTCCGTCCGGCGTTCGGACCGCGTTAGTCGGACCTCGTTAGTCGGACCGCGTCGGCGTCCCGCCCGGGTCAGGCGTTCGCCTCGCGTCGGTCGCGTGCGGGAATGTCGCGGCTCTTGATGACCCTGAATCCGGCCTCCATCGGCGGATCCGCGAGCAGCGTACGGATCAGGATCTGGCCGTGCTCGTAGCCCTGGGTGCTGATCCAGTTCCGGGTGCCCGGATCTTCGGCGCCCGCATAGATCCGGAAGCCGCCGTCGGCGTCCTTCACGACGTCGCGATTGCTGATGCCGACCTTGTGATGTCGGAAGTCGCCGCTCTCGAGGTAGCGGGTGAGGATCTGGAGGTTCCAGTAGCGACAGGGCACGTCGACGCCCTTCACGACGATCGTCTCGTCCGGGGCGAGCACGAAGCTGCCGCCGATGTACTGGATGCCGGGACCCGGCAGATTGTTCTTGATCAGCCGGGGGTCGATCATCGCGGCGAGCTCTTCGGGCGTGTACTCCTCGGAGGAGGCCTCGTCGAGCACGAGCTCCCCCTCGCTCGCGGAAGCGCCGTGGTCAGCGTGCCGTCAATGCCGTTGGCGCCCCGGTTGACGCATACC
>CAYWGW010000438.1:0-1749 GCA_964457385.1 uncultured Spirochaetaceae bacterium | reverse complement strand
TGGATGCCGGGGCCCGGGAGGTTGTTCTTGATCAGTCGGGGATCGATCATGGCCGCCAGCTCCTCGGGCGTGTACGCCTCGGAGGAGGTTTCATCGAGTACCAGCTCTCCCTCCTGGATCCGGGTCATGCTGCCCCGGCGCTCGCCGGTTCCGCCCTCGCCGGGGCCTTCGAATTCGATGCGGTTCAGGGCGATGAAGATCGAAAGGCCCAGGGAGACGTCGGTCGCGTCCTCGATGAAGTCGGTGACCCGCTGGAGGCCCCTGTCGAGCTCGGCCTCGTCGTAGGGCTCCGGTCGCGGGGCGTCGGAGAGACATTCGATCGACATCGCGGCGGCGCGCAGTCGGCCCGCGTCGACGCCGTGGACGAACTCCTCGAAATACTCCCGGGTGAAGAGGATCGGGCGGCGGCCGGCGAGGCGGATCCAGTTGCGGGCGTTCTCGGGGCGCTTCTCGCTCAGGATGATGCGAGCGATCCGCTCGCCGAAGACGTTCTCCCACTCGATGTCGTCGTCGATCAGATGGTCGACGATATAGTAGGCGTCGGACTCGTCGTAGGCGTAGACGGTGGCCGAGAAGAAGAGATCGTCACCGCGGCGAAGCGAGATCTCGTAGACGAGATTCTCGTCGAGCTTGGCCTCGCGGTAGAGCGTATCCGTCCCATCGCCCTTGAACTTCCGGATCGGCGTCATCATGCGTCGCAGCTCGGGATGGCGCCGATCGGCCTCCATCTCGAGTTCGTGGCCGGCCGAGATCAGCCGCAGCAGATAGCGGTAGCCCTCGGCCCGCTCCCGCTCCCCCCGTGCGCCGGTCGGGGCGACGATCTTCTCTCCGATGCGCTTGAGCGAGTCGGCGAATTCGTTCCAGGCGGCCTGGGCGCGGGAGATCTGGGGCATGGGGTCTCTCTCCAGGGCTTGAAGGACAGGGTCGGGAGCGCCGCGGATCGACGTCGGGACCAGGCCCGATCGCCGCTTCCGTATGCGCAGCGATCGACGCACGACGAGACGCCCGACGATAGGGCGGTGCGGTGCCCCCGCAAGACGCCCGGGGTTCGCTGAGCTCTGGGGTGTGACTGGCAGACGTCCCCGACGACGCCGTGCAGGCGGCGTGGGAGCCCCGACGGCCCAAGGGGCCCCTGCAGGCCAATCGTCTCTCCGACAGGAACTCGACCTGGGTTGGCCGTTGGCCTCCCGTCGGGGCAATCGCGGATGGGGCGCCAGGGTTGTCGTCGGCGACGGATGGAGTGAGAGTCTTTGAAGGAATGTCGGGGGGAAAGATGTCAGGGCCGGTGCGGACGACGCGGCCGAGCCCGATCGATCGATCGATCGTGGGAGATGAAGATGCGCATCATGCCGACTTCGAATGGGCTGATTCTGATGTGGAACCGTTTCTTCTCCGTCCGACCTGCCGCGTCCCGGCGTGTCTTCGCTCCGAAGAGGAGTGGAGGGCGTTCGGATTCGCTGGGCGTCCGGTTCACGGTGCTGGCGGCGCTCGTCGGTCTGGTGTCCTTCGGCTGCGGCGGGGGCGGCGGCTCGGGCGGCGGTGCGACCTCGTCGGCGGCGGCGACCGGCAGCGTCGCCGTGGTACTGACCGACGCGCCGACGGACGACTTCATCCAGGTCTTCGTCACGGTGACGCGCATCGACCTGCTCCCCGACGACGATGACGACGATCGAGATGAGGCCGGGCGAGGGGATGGGAACGGAGGCCGCTTCACGATCTTCGAGGGCCGGGAGACCTTCGACCTGCTGG
>CAYWGW010000437.1:0-1766 GCA_964457385.1 uncultured Spirochaetaceae bacterium | reverse complement strand
AACGGATGGAGCCACAGCAGACGGTGATGCGCTGCTGCAGCCGCGAGGACTCCGTCGACCTTCCCGAGCCCCGAGCAGGCCTCTTCGAAGCGCCTCAGAAATCGAGGCAGTGCGCCGGGGCTGATCGCCACGAGCCTGCCGACCTGGACGTCGGTCGTCCTGAGAGCACCGGGAATGACCGCCTCCCGAACCCCGGAGTCGGGATCCTCGACCCAGAGCAGGTCCTCGGGAAGCAATTCACAGAATCGCTTGTGGATCTCGAGGATGCCTTCTGTGCTGAGCGCACGTCCTTCCTCGAGCCCACCTTCGTCGATCCAGCGCTGAACGGCGATGTGCGCCCTGGCCTCCAGCTGGAGGTCTCGCTGCATCGGATCGGCGCTGTAGTCCTCCGCCAGGGCGCGCTCGATGTCTACGGGATGCGTGTCGTGTCCTTCGATGAGGTTCGAGTAGTAGCAGTTCATGGATCGGACGAGCTCGGCCAGCGAGTCTCGGATCGAGGGCGCGAGGCCCGCACTGAGGGCGGTTGACCGCTGGGTGAGATCCATGACCAGGTCCGCAAGATCGGCGCGCTTCGGCGCCTCGGCCCGCACGACCATCGGCTCCATGAGCCCGACGGTCTCGCCACGATCTGGCACCTTGGCGTCTCCGTCCTCTGCGTCTGCGTTGGTCATCGGATTCGTCCTGCGCTCCTGCCCGACGTCGGCAGACTTGACGGGTTTTCTGTCGGGTTCCTGCCTGCCGATTATCTCCCAAATTCCTGAAAAGAAGAGACTTCTGACCGCTCGCCCCATAGAAACCATGCTTCTTGAAGCGAAAAATGTCGGCTTCCTTGGCGGTGTCCAGCGTGCGACGGGTTGGCGTGCAGCGGCTGCAGCTGCTCCCGCAGGGGTCGATCCCAGACGCACCCGCGACAGCCAGCACAAGGATGCGTGGAAGCAGGACGGGTGGACAGCCAGAAGCAGGACACGTGGACAGCCACACCGAATTATCGATTAGAGCAATGACTTACCACGCCGTCCTGCATGGATGTCCAGCCGCGCCGGCCTTCGCGGACCCGATGCGTTCCCGCTAGACGCCCGCCTCCCAGGGATCGATGACCGGGACGTCGCAGCCCTCGAAATCCCGGACGTTGCGCGAGGCGAGCACCGCACCATGGGCACGCGCGACCGCCGCGATCTGGCAGTCAGCCTGGCTGATGGGTCGCCCCATCCGTCGACGCTCGGCGGCGATCCAGGCGTAGTACCGCGCGGCCTTGCTGTCGAACGGGAGGATGCGCTCCGCGAAGTCGTCGCGGATCACGCTCTCGATCGCATCGACCAGCCGCTCTCGACGACTTCCCGAAGGCAGAACTGCGGCTCCGTAGCGCAATTCCGCTTCGCTGATCGCACTCAGGTACACGTTGGCGCTGTCCTGGGCAGCGAGCCACTCTTCTACGCGCGCAGCCGGTGCCGGTTTCAGCAACTCCGAGACGATGTTCGTATCGAGAAGGATCACCCGTCAGTGATCTTCGAACGAAGGCGGTTCGCGCATGGGCTCGCGCGGCGGGAGTTCGAGTTCGACCCCTCCCAGATCGGCCACGCGCGCACGAATCGCCGCCGCGAGGTTCTTCGGCGGTGCCCGCTCGGCCATGGCCTGGCGCAGGATCTCCCTGACCTCTTCCTCCATCGACCGGCCATGCTCGGCCGCGCGGATGCGGAGCCTCTTCTTCAGCCCTTCATCGAGATTGCGGATCGTGATGCTGCTCATGGGACACGGCCTCCCTCGGA
>CAYWGW010000436.1:0-1768 GCA_964457385.1 uncultured Spirochaetaceae bacterium | reverse complement strand
CGCTACCCCGGCCAGGATCAGCTTGCGGACCATCGGACTCCTCCAGCAGGGAACGCATCCGGGAAGGGCTCATCGACGCAGAGCCGAGACACAACCGCGCTAGCTTAGCAGCCGGATACGGCCGTGAAGACGCTTCTCTCGTCTCCGCAAGGCCTTCAACAACCTCATCGCGTCGGTGCCCCCACACGCCGCCGGATCTCCTGCTCGATCCGCCAGAGACGATCCTGGCCCCAGGTACAGAAGTCGGGACCGCGGGCGTCGCCCAGCAGCCGGAAGCTCGGCACGCCCCAGAGCCCGAGCGCGAACATCTGCGTCCGGTTCGCCTCGAGCTCCGCCTCCCAGCCGGGCCGATCGAGCATCTCCTCGGCCTCCGCCCAATCGAGCCCCGCGCGCTCACAGACGATCCGCAGACCCTCGTCGTCGCCGGTGTCGATGCCCTCGGCGAAGGCGGCCCGGGCGAAGCTCGCCAGATACTCGGCGGCCACCCCCCGGCGCTGTGCCAGTGGAAAGAGCGAGAAGCCCCGCTCGACCGGACGTCCGACCGGATCGCAGATGCGCCCGAAGTCGACGCCTGCCGCCTCGGCCTCACGCTTCGTGTCGAACAGGATGTAGAGCCGCTTCGCGCTCGGCACGGGCAGACCCCGCATCACCATCGGCAGCACCGGCCGCTGGATCACGTCGACGGGCAGCCGCGAGGGCAGCTCGTTCACGCGATCCATCACGATGGCCGAGTAGGGGCTGCGCAACGACGCGTAGAACTCGAGACGAAAGCGGGGATCGGCCCGGACCTCGGCGTCCCGACCGCGATAATCCGGCCGCTCGATCAGCGGCGGACCCTCGCGACCCGGCCGCCCCAGCCCGAGCGCCTGCCAGCGCGCCTCGAGGTGCTCGAGGCGATCCACGCCCCAGTACCAGCCTCCCTCGTAGTGGAGCATCGCACCGAGATAATGACCCCGGCGAGTACGTTCCTGGTTGCCCGCGTGCAGCATCTCCGCGGTCTCGCTCTCCCGCGCCGCCGGAATCTCGTCCGCCCACGCCTCGAGCTGCCTCACATCCCCTGCCCACAGCGCCTCACCGACCGGCCCGGCCCACTGCGCGAAGCTGCCCGCCCGGATCGCACCCGCCAGCAGCCGTCGAGCCAGGGCCACGGTCGCGGGCTTCGGCGCATCGATCCTCGCCGCATCGCCCGAGTGGGCATCGCCGCTCCCTGGAAAGTCGAGTCCGTAGCCCGGCGCGATGTCCGCGGCGTCCTTGCGCGCGTAGGCCTCGAGCAGCGCGCGTTCCGGTGCGGCCTCCTCGGACGGGGGTCCCACCAGACGCGACTCGAGCACGACGTCGTAGCGATCGAGCAGGCGCGGAAGAATCTGCGCCACCAGATGGCTGTAGGGATCGTCGACCTGATGGAAGTAGAAGAGGCGATGGGGCTCGCGCCGAAGCCGTCGCCCGAGCTCTCTCAAGCGCCGCACGCCGAGGCGTACGTCTTCTCCGAGGGCGAACTCGATCAGGGGAGGAGCGATCCGACGGATCGGGCTCGACATGGTCCACCTTCCTGCTGACCGGCCCGGAAACGAGGCGCACCGACCCGAGCCAATCAACGCCCTTCCGCGGCGTCTCTCGGCCGAGGAGGCGGGCGAATGCTAGCCGAGATCGGACGACCACGACGCGGCCGTCTCGACGCAGGATCCCGCCGCGGGCGCCCCCGACCCCCGCTGATTCCGGTACGCTCCCGCGATCCCGGGCACTCCGTCGGCGAGACCCGGGCACCCCG
>CAYWGW010000435.1:0-1783 GCA_964457385.1 uncultured Spirochaetaceae bacterium | reverse complement strand
ATCTTCGACGTGGTCGTGATCGGTGGCGGGGTGGTCGGCGCCGGCACTGCCCTCGATGCGGCGACTCGCGGGTTCTCGGTCGCGCTGATCGAGCAACGGGATTGGGCGTCGGGGACCTCCAGCCGATCGAGCAAGCTGATCCACGGCGGCCTCCGCTACCTCGAGCAGCTCGACTTCCGCCTCGTCCGGGAAGCGCTCCGGGAGCAGACCCTGATGCTCGAGCGGCTATGTCCGCATCTGGTGCGACCCGTGCCCTTCCTCTATCCGCTGACCCATCGCGCCTGGGAGCGCGTCTACATCGGGGCGGGCACGCTGCTCTACGACACGCTCGCCGGCCGCCGCGCCCTGCCCCGCCATCGGCATCTCTCCCGCCGCGGCATGCTGCAACGCTTCCCGGGGCTGCGCGGGGACCGCATGGTCGGCGGCATCCAGTACTGGGACGCCCAGGTCGACGACGCGCGGCATACCCTGGCGCTGGTGCGTACGGCGCGACGCTACGGCGCCGTGACGCTCTCCAGTGTCCGTGCCCAGGGCTTCGTCCAATCGGGGGCCCGGATCTCCGGGGTCGAGGCGCTCTGTCTCGAGACCGGCCGCACGCTCGAGATCCAGGGCCGGCAGATCGTGAACGCGACGGGCGTCTGGACCGACGAGGTCCAGAAACATGCGGGCCGAGGCCGCGTCCACGTGCGCGCCTCGAAGGGCATCCATCTCGTCGTCCCGCGCGATCGCATCCACGGCGACGCCGGGCTGATCCTGCGGACCGAGAAGAGCGTGCTCTTCGTGATTCCCTGGGACGACCATTGGATCGTCGGGACGACCGACACCGACTGGAATCTCGACCTCGCCCATCCGGCGGCCAGCCGCCGCGACATCGACTATCTGCTCGAACGCGTGAACGCGGTGCTGGCCCAGCCGCTGCGCCACGAGGACATCGAAGGCGTCTACGCCGGGCTGCGTCCGCTGCTCCAGGGCGAGGACGATACGACCAGCCAGCTCTCCCGCGAGCATGCCGTCAGCCAGTCGGTCTCGGGCCTGATCACCGTCGCCGGCGGCAAGTACACCACCTATCGCGTGATGGCGAAGGACGTGATCGACATGGCCGTGCGCGGTCTCGAGCAGGGGCTGGCGCAGGGACAGGAGCGTGCGCGGGGCCCGGCGCAGGAGCTGGAGCAGCCGTTGCCCGCGTCCTGTACCGCCGAGACGCCGCTCGTCGGCGCCGAGGGCTTCCAGGCCGAGTGGAACCGTCGCGCAATCCTGGCCGAACGCGCCGGGCTGCCCGTCAGTCGGATGGAGCGCCTGCTCCGCCGCTATGGCTCGCGGGTCGGCGAGTTGATCGAGCTGATCGAGCGATCGCCGGAGCTGGCCGAGCCCCTGGAAGGCGCGCCCGGCCATCTCGCCGCCGAGATCCACTACGCCGCCTCCCACGAAGGCGCGCTGCATCTCGACGACGTGCTCACCCGCCGCACCCGGATCTCGATCGAGACCTTCGACCGCGGCGTCGTCGCCGCTCGTCCGACCGCGCGCATCCTCGCCACGATCCTCGGCTGGGACGAGCAGACGATCGCCCGGGAGATCGAGCACTACGACGCCCGCGTCCGCGCCGAACGCGAGAGCCAGACCCAGCCCGACGATCACACCGCCGACGCCGCCCGCCTCGGCGCCCCCGACGTCCGCCTCGGACCGCAGATCCGGGATCACGAGCAGCCCGCGCTGCAGGCCGTCTCCAGCGGCCCCATCGCCGAACGCTAGGGGTCTGGCGTCGTCACGCTGCTCAAAGCCCGCC
>CAYWGW010000434.1:0-1786 GCA_964457385.1 uncultured Spirochaetaceae bacterium | reverse complement strand
AGCAGGAGGTCGCAGGGCGGCCGGGATCCCGCCATCGGAAACGCGTCGCGAAGCAGCGCGAAGCCCGGCGCGTCGAGGACGTCGCGCAGCCGCGGCCAATGGTCCCGGACGAAGATCTTGGAGCATTCGAAGCGGCTCATCGCTTCGGGACGCGCGACCACGACGAAGAGATGACGATCGCCCTCGGCACCGGGGAGAAGCAGTCGCTCACTGACCGGAAAGAATCGGTTCGCCTTCGTGTCCATGAAGCGCAGCTCGTCGGCCCGGATGGCGGCGCCCTCCTCGCTCTCGAGCAGCGCCAGGATCCGATCGATCGCCGCCTGATCCCGGTACCAGAAGGCCGAGACGACGTCGAAGCCGAAATCTCCGTAGAGCTCGCGTTCGACGTGGTTGCGCAGGTAGCGCTCGAGCCCCGTGAGATGGGGGAGCGCGAGCGGGGCGTGACGGGTCTCGTAGTGGTCGCGGAAGGCGTCCCGATCGAGCTGTGGCAGTCGCTTGATGAGCGCGATCGTGCGGATCACGGCCTCTCCTCGCCGGACCGGGTCCGGTCTGCGTCGTTCGCGCACGAAGTGGATCGGGGGGCCGACCCCCGATCGTTGCGCCGCAGCGAGGGTACTCGTCTCCGTGGGGCGTCGACAGCGTCCGTTTCCGGGAAGGCATGGCGATTGGTCGACGCGGCGATCCGATGCGACGAAGAAGGGCTCGCCGAAGGAAGCCCCCTCCGGAAGAGCGCCGGAGGGGGCCTCGCCGCGTTCGATCGGTGCCGACCGCGGGCCGCGAAGCCGGGCTGTGCAGCCCAGCCGTGAAGGCCGTCTTCAGCTCGCCCGTCGGCGAGCCGCGAGGCCCGCAAGCCCGAGCAGCATCAGCGTGGCCGTGCCCGGCTCCGGGACCGGCGTTCCGGTAGCGACGATCGCGCCGGACAGGTCGACCCCGATTCCAGAGATCGTCGTCGACGCGCTGAGCGGGATGACCCACTCGAGCAGGCCGGCGCCGAGATCGCTGATCGTCGACAAAGTCGTCGGCAGCACAAACTCGAAGGGATCCACCGACAGATCGATGTTCAGTCCCAGGCCCGCCGCGACCAGGGATCCCTGGTTGAGGGTCAGCAACCAGCCGTCGAGGTCGGCCACGCCTCCCCCGTCGATTGGAGTCGACGCTCCGGTGAGCGTCCCGCTCAGACCCGATCCCGTGGCCGGGCCCCCAAGGATGGTGAGATTCACGTCCTCCAGCACGTCGATTGCACCCGAGTTTGCACTGATGCTTGAGGCGTCTACGTCACCGCCGATCGTCCCGCCCACGCTCGCCGCGTTACTCGTGGCGCCGAGGGCCGGAATCGCGACGACGAACGAACTCGCGGAGTCGTCGATCGTCCATGTGATCGGAAGTGCCTGTGCCGTTCCCGCTGCCAGACCCAGCGCTGCGGTCCACGCGACCGCGGTCTGTCGCATGATCGTTCCTGCTTTCATCTGCCTCTCCCTTAGCCCTTGGATCCTTGATCAGGAACCGTGGATTATTGCTTCCCAGGTGGAGCTTCCGCTCCGGGCCCGATCTGTCAGGCCTAGTGCCAACCTATCATGAATCGCTGCTCTGCCGGGGTAGGAATCCGGGTTCCTCCGAGGACCGGATCATCTCTGCCGGGGCTGGCGCCGGCGGAGCGGGCGCCGGCGGGGCCTCTCAAAGAAAAATCGCCTGCGACGGGCCGGGAGGCCCCAGGCGCCTCGGCCCCTAGGGAATCCCCGCCAACAGAAGCCCCGACTGGCACTCCTGCGATCCAGCCGATCGTGCG
>CAYWGW010000433.1:0-1794 GCA_964457385.1 uncultured Spirochaetaceae bacterium | reverse complement strand
GCTGGTCATCGACTCGCTTCGCCCCTCAGCCTTCGACCAGCGTGAGCCAATGCTCGAAGTCGGGATCTTCGCCGCGGGAGACGCGCTGGAAGCGCTCGCGCAGGGCGATCGAGACCGGCCCCGGGCAACGGGTTCCGATCCGCCGACCGTCCACGGACTCGACGGGCCAAACGCCGGCACTCGTGCCCGTGAGGAAGACCTCCGCCGCCTCGACCAGCGCCTCCGGCCGCAACGGCGCCTCGCGAAACGGGATCCCCTCGGCCTTCGCCAGCTCGATCACCGAGCTGCGGGTCACCCCGTGCAGCACCTTCGCGCTCGGCGGCGTGAGCAGCTCGCCCGAGGCGTCGACCAGGAAGAAATTCGTGGTCGGACCCTCGGCGAGATGGCCGTCCTCGTCGACCAGCACGATCTCGTCGTAGCCCTGCGCCCGGGCGCGCCGCTTGGCGGTCATCGGCGAGGCGTAGTTGGCGGAGACCTTCGCCTGGGGCGAGACGATGTCCTCGCGTCGGTTGGCGGTCTGCTTCTCGATCCAGAGCTTGAGATGCGCTACCCGCGGCGGCGAAGGGCGCGCCAGCCGCTCGCTGATGTCCCGAACCGGATCATAGGCGGCGATCGCGAGAGTCACGCGATCGTCGACGGGCAGCACGTCGATCTCCACCGACGCGAAGTAGGCACTCACCTTCACCGCCCGCGCCCCCGGATTCGCGGCGACCGTCGCCCGGATCGCGTCGGCGATCTGCCTGGCGGACTGCTCGATCGGCAGTCCCATCAGCTCGCACGAATGCAGGAATCGATCGACATGCTCCGGCAGCCGGAAGACCGCGGGTCCGCGGGGCGTCTCGTGCACGCTCATGTAATCGAAGACCAGCGAGCCGCGCTGGACCGCGTGGGAGAGGATGTGCACCGTCGCCTCGGACCACGGCCTCCACGCCCCATCGATCCAGATCCGGCGCACGGGTGCGGCGCCGGGGTCCCGGCCGGATCCGGTCGCCTGGCTCGTGCCCGCGTCGTGGGATTCTCGCGTCGTCGTCACGCGCCCGAATGTATCAGAACCCATGGTTTTTCCTGCCACCCGGGCCGACCCCGGTCCTACTTCCTGCTCGTGAGAGCCCGGTTGGCCCGCCATGGGAGGCCGCCGGGAGTCAGCCATGCAGGTCCGTCGAAGCCGAGCAGTTCGAGATCCAGCAAACCGCAGCCGCAGCCGCAAATAAAACAGACAGGAGCCCCCGATGAGCACCGCCCTCCACAAGGCCAGCCACGTCGTCATCCTCGCCGCCCGCCTCTACCGCGAGCTCGCCTTCTCGGCGAGCGATCTGCTGCGACCGATCACGTATCTCGAGCGCTGACCGGGCTCTCTACTTCGCCTCTCTACCTCTTCGATCCTTCCTCTTAATCCGCTCTCTTATCCTCCCGCCGATCCGGCGCCGTAATTACCGCGCAATCGCGCCCGCCCGAAGCCGGAACTCCTCGGTACACACTACGGCTCGCCTGACGGCGGGCGCGCAGCTGCAGCTCGCCTCTGCCTGCACTCTCGACGGCCCTGATAAGACCAATACCGTTCAACATACGGTTCTTCCGCTTCCTCTGACTCGTCCGTCTCGTCCATTTCTACGCCACCGTTCTCGCCTCCCTCGCCCCCCTCATGGTCTCAAAGGACTCACGGTGATCCTCGGGCGGGGTGGGTCGGGCGGGCAGGCGCGGAGGATTGCGGGTGAGCTTCGCGCCGGACGGTGAACTACCCGTGTCGCCCTGTCGCCGTCGTCAAGTTCCCATCAGCACATCCCCCGACCTGTA
>CAYWGW010000432.1:0-1808 GCA_964457385.1 uncultured Spirochaetaceae bacterium | reverse complement strand
GGCGATCTGCGACCGACCGCCGACAACGACAAGGTCGCCCGATCACCGATCGCCGGTGGACGCCTCGGTCTGCTCAGCCCGAGCCTCCCGATCCCCCTGCAGCCGCGCCTCTTCTTCGAGGGCGAGATCGCCGCCGTCTCCAACCAGAAACGCAGGGTGGCGCGCGAAGGAACCCCGACTGGCATCGTTCAGCCGGGACCTAATACGGCTGGAGACTTCGATTTCCAGGAGTCGCAGATCACCGGAACCGGCAGCGTAACGAACGCCGACATCCGGAATCGCCAGTACGGAGCCGCCGTGGGGCTCTTCATCCCTTTCGAGATCGGCGATTGGCATCTCGCGCTGAAGCCCGGGGCGCGTTACCTGCGTCGAACGATGGAGTTCGACGGCCGCGTCATCGCAGCCAGGCGCTTCAACGTGACCGATCCCCCCGAAGACACGCAGCAGATCTTCCTGTCCGCAGACGATGAGCTCGACATCGACGCGCTGGGTCCCTCCCTCGAGCTCGAGATCGACGTCGCGCGTTGGTGGGACGACGTCGCAGCTTCGCTCTTCGTGGGCGGCGGCGCCTACCGCATCCTGGGCGATCGGGACGTATCCTTCTCGGACACGAGGGACGTACCCAACTCCAGCACGGGCCTGTCCGACACCTTCCGGGCCACCTTCAGCTCCGAGGTCGATCCCTGGATCTTCCACGGCTCGGTCGGTTTGCGCGTCCGCTGGCAGGGATTCCGGCCCGGCTGGCTGGGACGTGGGGATTCGCGCCCCGAGGTCCGGCGAAGCGATCGACGGCCGCGCTCCTCGCGCTGATCGACTCGCTTTCATCGAGCTTCGGGACCCAGCCAGCAGACCGAACGGGCCCCAGACCGACGGAACCTAACCCCGACGCCCGCCGCCGATCCTCTGAAGCGGCTCTCGGGCCTTCACCCGAGCCTCCTCGGAGAGCGGTGAATCGGCCAGCCAGGCTTCCGCCGCTGCCTCGTCGCGATCTCGCCAGCGCCGTACGATCGAGATCAGGGCCAGCTCGCGCTCGGCTTCATTCTTCAAATAGTCTGCCCACTCGATGGCGACCTCGGCCTGACCGGGCTCCCAGGAGCGCTTGTTCACGTACATGCCGATCGCTCCCTGGAGTCGGTCACCGCGACGTTGCTCCTCGGTCGTCCCCTCGACCCAGGCGAGCGCAGCGTTCATGTCCGCGATCATGAAGGCGCGATAGGCCTCTCGCACCGCCACCTGGGTATCCAAGTCGTCGGGTCGGGTCAGCAGCCACTCCATCGCGGACGCGCCATCTTTCTTGGCCCATTGCCCCACGATCAGCTCCGCCACGGAATCACCGTAGGCCGAGTCGCAGATCCGATCGCACCATTCGGCCGCGAGGCGAGGCTGGACTCGCGCGATCTCACGCCCGACGCGGCGATAGGCGGATGTCTTGAAGCGCGCCTGCGTCGGCGGAATCGACTCCGCCCAGCGGATCGCCGCCTCGGATCCGTCTCGCGAGACGCGAAGCCGCGCCAACGCCGTCACGGCCCGCTGACGCGAATCCGAGTCGCCCAGATCCTGCACGTAGGCCTCCAGAAGGGCCGCGTCCCCCGTTTCGAACCAGCCTTCGATCAGCCCGACCAGCAGACCGGGATGCTTCGGACTGAGCAGGTTGATGTCGTACTCGCGAATCACGGCCTCGGGATCTCGGCGCGCCCACTCGCGAGCTGCGTCCGTGATCGCCGGCTCCTGTGAGTGGCCTCGCTCTCTTCGGATCGCCCAGGCCGTCGCTGCCTCCGGATCATGATCGGCCCAGGCCGCGATGACCA
>CAYWGW010000431.1:0-1840 GCA_964457385.1 uncultured Spirochaetaceae bacterium | reverse complement strand
ACGATCGCGACGTCGAGAATGCCTTCGGGTCCCAGCGTGTCGATCTGGAAGCTCGTCTCGAGACAGAGCAGCCCGACATCACAGGCGCTGGAGAGCCCGAAGGTGCCCTCGACGTCGAGCACCGTGAGCGCGACCGCCGAGCTGAATCCGTCCAGCCCCCCGACGCTGAGGAAGAGCGACGGAATCAGGAAGGTTCCGTCCGCGCGCAGCAGTCCAAGCCCCGGATTGGAGAGGCTCGGATCCAGCGTCACGTCGAGGCCTCCGCCCTGCACCGCGATCTGGGAGACGTCGAAGGAGGTCGTCGAGCCAATCACTGGAAGCTCGCCCACTTCGAGCCCCAGGCTGCCGCCGAGCGCGGTCGAGCCCGCCCCCGACGTGATCGAGCTCTGGGCCGGGTCGAGCGTGGTGACCAGGCCGATCGCCCGCGCTGGCGAAGGGACGACGCCCAGCAGCAACGGGAGCAGGAACGCGGCGAGCACGGCCCGACGCAGGTACGGCAGCATGAAACGACCTCCGGGTAGGCGCTGACCGAGGACCGGGACACGCGCCTCGGTCTTTTTCTCATGAATCCGCCCCCGATGTCAACCGCCATGACGTCGAAAGTCATGGATCGGGCTGCTCGCTTGCGGGACGGTCCGACCGGCCCCCAGTCCCCGGTCCCCCGGCCTCGGTGAAAGAAGGAGAACGTTCATGGCCTATCGAGCCGTAGTCGACGGCGCGGAGTCGGTCGACGACCTCGGCACCGGTCCCGGCCCCGGAACCGGTCTCGGCACCGAGAGCCCCGATGCCGCCGAGACCACTGCGGCGCCTCAATCCGTCGCCTCGAGGGCGTTCCACTCGTGGCTTTCGATGAAGACCGGGGTGATGATCTGGCTCTGGTATCTGAACGTTCTCTACTGGGTGGCGTTCTTTCAGTCCGGTCACCCCGAGGCCTTCTGGGCCGCGATCTCCTACGTCGCCGTGGGACCGATCCTCGTGCCCATGGTCTGGTGGCAGCGCGGTCTGACCCGATTGACGGGATTGATTCATCTGCCCTGGGTGCCGTTTACCGGCTATCTCGGTCTGCGGCTGTTCACGGACGTGCTCGGGCCGGCGTCCTCGATGGCCGATGGCGCTTTCTTCCATCTATGGCTGCATGGGCTCTTCTGGTCGACGCTGATCTGTGTCGGATTCGACGTGATCGATGTGATCCGGTGGCTGGCGGGGGAACGCTATGTGCTCGGATCCCCGGCAGCCTACGCCGCCGGCGCCTCGAAGCTGGCCCGTCGAGAACTGACCTCGACCCGTCGAGGACCCGCCTCGTGAAGATCGGCGCCATGATCTTTGCCACTGACCAGGCCATCAGGGTGACCCGACTGGCTCCGGAGCTGGAGGCGCGCGGCTTCGAGTCGCTCTGGATTCCCGAGAAGACCCATCTGCCGACGAGTCGGCGCACACCTTGGCCAGGCGGTGAGCTGCCAGAGTGGTACAAGCGCACCTCCGATCCCCTGGTCACCCTGGCGGCGGCGGCCGCCGTCACTTCGCGGCTGCGCCTCGGTACCGGTATCAGCCTGGTGCCCGTCCACGATCCGGTCATCCTGGCGAAGGCCGTGGCGAGTCTGGACTGGCTGTCGGAAGGTCGTTTCGAGTTCGGGGTCGGCTACGGCTGGAACGCCGAGGAATACGCCAGCCACGGTGTCGCGCTGGCCGATGCGCCGGCGATCATGCGGGATCACATCGCGCTGATGGCGGAGATCTGGGCGCACGAGGTGAGCTCCTACGAGGGTCGGCACGCGCGGGTCGACGCGTGCTGGAGCTGGCCGAAGCCCGTGCAGCAGCCCCGTCCTCCGATCCACGTCGG
>CAYWGW010000430.1:0-1883 GCA_964457385.1 uncultured Spirochaetaceae bacterium | reverse complement strand
GCCGTGTTGCTCGGTCCCTGATCAATCGGGCCGCAGGAACGGCGCTCGCGACTCCGCTCCACCGCTCGTAGGCACTCCCGGCGACACTGAACCCCACTCTCGTTCTCGTCACCGCTGCTGGAAATGGATCGCCCAGCACCCGGTCCTCGGCGGCAACAGGCTCAAGTTCCGGATTGAGCGGATCGATGCGACTGTCATGGAAGGTCCCGAGCTGGAAGACCCTGATCAGGGCGCACCCATTCTACGCATCGTCTATTCGAGCAGGGCCACGCAGGGCTTCGACTCCGAGTCCCTGCTCCGCCTGCTCGAAACGGCTCGCGAGAACAATCTACGCGCGAACGTGTCGGGCATACTGCTCTACGCGGACGGGACCTTTCTCCAGGTCCTCGAGGGCGACTCCGAAGTGGTCGAGTCCCTCTACGACAAGATCGAGGAGGACCGACGCCATCACGACACCCGCGTCCTTCTTCGAGTGGAAGATGACGTCCGTGCATTCGGAGACTGGACGATGGGTTTCGTGAAGGCGACGCAGGAGTTGCGCCAATCGATGGCGGGCTTGAACGATTTCCTGAGTTCGGATCTCGCCCACGCCGACATCGCCACCCACGAGACGGCAGACCGGGTTCGCAAGATCCTCGACCAGTTCAAGGAAGGCCGTTGGCGGCGCGAAATCGAGGGGTAGGCGCCCCCCCGCGATCACGCTTCCGGTCGCGATGAGGATGCCGTCGAGGTGCCGACTCAGCTCGCTTCCTCGAGCGTGACCGAGAGCCGGAACCCGAGCGCGCCGAGCAGCGCTTCGAGACTGCGCAGCTCGGGGTTTCCGTTCTCGGAGAGCATCCGGTAGAGATGCTCGCGATTCAGCTCGGTCGCTTCGGCGAGCTTCGCCACCCCACCTCGGGCACGGGCCACGTCCCGCAGCGCCAGCAAAAAGACCTCGGGATCTCCGTCTTCGAGGCAGGCATCCAGATAACCGACCGCCTCGGCGGGATCCTGTAGGTCCTCGTCCAGGACGGCTTCGTAGCGTCGGGGCCTGGTCATGAGATCGACTCCTGTCATCGCGCCGCGCGGGATCCCCGATGGAGGTTGACGGGCTCACAGCGGCAGGCGACTCTCGATAGAGGTTCAGCCCGGGCGCGGGATGAGCCGAAGGGACGGCCGGGATGCAGCGGGCGCAGGGCACGACGAAGAGACTTCGGAGGCGGGGGGCGAGCGGCCCGCTGCTCGGGTTCTTCCTTCTCCTTCTGCTCCTGCCGTCGGTCAGCTCGGGCTGGGGCACCTTGTGCATCGGGGCCGATGGCCACGTGAACCTCGAGCTGCGGGCCATCGAGAGATGCCGCGACGAGGTCGGACAGAAGCACGAGGCGCACGAGGCACCGCAAGCCCATCCGGAGCACCCGGACCACCTCGAGCACGCTGAGGCCCCGCCCTGCTGTGGACCCTGCACCCATGTGCAGATCGCGAGTGGGGACGGTCTTCCGAGCGGCTCCTCGGCCAAGCTCCCGCCCGCCTTGCCGCTCCCCGCGGCTCTGGTCCCGCCCATCGTCCGGGACGAACGCGTCTCGGGGGCCCGGACGCCCGACCCATCCTTCTCGGGCCGCGCACGCATCCTCGCATCCGTCGTCCTTCGCATCTAGAAGGCACGCGCACCACACCGTCACGCCCCGCGGCGCAGTCGCGACCCCGGGCACGGCCCTGGTCTCGCTGTCGGTCGCGGTCACAGCCGCGATCGCGGCCTTGGCCGCGGTCCGGGCGAGCACCGATCTCGCTCGGGACGGTTCGCGCTGCCGCGAACCTCACGGCAGCGCCGTAACGCGGTCGCGCGGCATCGCCACATCGCCGTAGTGCGCCATAACCCTGGCGCCTTGGCACCGGGATGCCGTCGC
>CAYWGW010000429.1:0-1884 GCA_964457385.1 uncultured Spirochaetaceae bacterium | reverse complement strand
ACGGTCGTGGCCTTCATCATGCTGATCCGCACCGCGTCGCTCACGCTGAGCTCCCCCGTCGGCGGCCATCTCGGCGAGCGCCTGGGCGAGCGGCGGGCCTCGTTGCTGGGCTGTCTCCTGATGACGGCGTCGCTGGGCCTGATCGCCTGGTCGGCGGCCTCCGCCCGGATCGTCGTCTTCGCGATCGGACTCGTCGGCCAGGGGATCGGCCACGGCCTGAGCCAGCCCTCCATCACCGCCGCCATCTCCCGCTCCGTCGACGAATCGGATCTGGGCATCGCCGCCGCCGCCAACCGACTGCTCGGCCAGGGCGGCGCCGCCTTCGGGATCACCGCCCTCTCCCTCGCCTACGGCGGCGTGAACGAGCCCCACGCCTTCGCCCTCGCCTTCGCCACAGGCGCCGGCTTCTCGGCCATCGCCTTCGCAACGGCCCTCGGCATCGGCGCCCATCGCGTCTTGCTCGACCACGAGCCCATGTCGGAGTCGGAGTCGGAGTCGTAGAGCCGCCAATGGCTCCGCTGGCGACCCGAAGAGCCTGGTCGCCCGCCTACGAGGTCATGTCGGCGTGCGCAGGCGTAGCTGGCGTATCGTCTTCGAAGCTGACCCAGTCTGCATCGAACCGCTGGTAGGGTTCGATGTCCGCAAGCGAAATCTCGTCCGTGCCAAGAGGCTCGACGCCGGCGCACTCGATGCCGGGCTCGAACCGATCCCAGAATGCCTTGATCGAGTGCTCCAGATCCTCCCGCTTCCTGGTCCAGGCTGCGCCGCCTCGTTTCTGATGCGGGACGGCAACGAGAAGGTGGCATTTGTACGGCCTTCCCTCCGGGAGCTCATCGAGCGTCGACAGTCGAAGGTAGATGCCCTGAATCCACTCGCTGTGCTTCTTCAGGAGCTTCTGCCAGTCCTTCAACTCGTCGCGCCAACGAAGATCGAAGGCTGTCGGGAAGGCCGCGCGGATGTATCGCTTCGCGAGCCACTCCGCGACCAACCGCCGCTCTTTGTCGGGCAGGTGACGCGCGGGGGCTTCCCGAAGAAGCAAGTCTCGCGGGACGAACCACCGCTCATGGACCGAGACGGCGAGTACGACCGATTCGTCGCCGTCATCGACGGCCAGTTGAATCGTGCGGGGGTTCCTGCCCGACGACTTCTGCCTGTCCATTTTCTCTACGGGCGCGACCCGCGCACGCATCACCTCGAAATTGGGTTCCTTGGCGAGACTGAAGTTGACGATGTCGCAGTCGTGGCTCGTGACGATGAGCCAGTCGCCGTCATCGACGGTCACCATCGCCGGAGCATGGCTTCGCGCATGCGCGGCCAGCTCGGCGCCGAGGACGGCACCCTGACGCCAGCCCAGCTTCGCAATCCCGTCGCTGTCGAAGGGCGGTCTCATTTCCTACCGCTCGGGCCAATCCTTGAGAACCGCGTTCCGTGCGAGTCGTTCTCGACGTTCGTCGTCCGTGGGTTCTTCGAAGCCGAGCGCTCGCAATCGGTCCTCACGACGCGTTCTCCTGTTGGACGCTGCCTCTGAAAGGGATCGCGCCTGCCGGAGAGCTCGTGCGATGCGCTTCTCATCGAGATGCTCCGCCGCCAAAAGCTCGAAGATGGACAGTGAATCCAGCTCCATCGGCTTTCGCACGAAGCGGGCGTCGAGCGGAGCGGCGCCAGAAATCGATGCTCGATTGAGAGTACGAAGCAGCGCGTGGAGCCGATCGCTGTTCGCAGCATTGGGCTCCGCGCCTTGGAACCAGTCATAGATCGTTGGCCGCGTCACCCGCAGAATCTCGGCGAGCTGGGATTTGTTGATGGAGAGTGCCGCAAGCAGCTCCTGCATCTGCTCCGCGACGGACATCGCGATCATGGCCCGGAACTCGTTTGGGGCTGCGG
>CAYWGW010000428.1:0-1889 GCA_964457385.1 uncultured Spirochaetaceae bacterium | reverse complement strand
GAGGCCGAGCTCGGCTGAATCGGCTCAGGATCGCCGCGGGGCTTGCGGCGGGTCCCCGGCCCGCCCGCCTCGTTTTTGCGCGTCCGGCGTTTCCGTAGTTCGCTTCCTGGAGTCTCGCTTCCTGGAGTCTCGCTTCCTGGAGTCTCGATAGTAGGCCGCGAAGACGGCGCGATCCTCGGCGGGAATCGGGACGAGTGGTCCGAGACCGCGCGCCCCGGCGACGATGCGAGCCGTCCGCTCGACGAGCCTCGTGAGGGTGAGCGCCTCGGAGGGCGTCGCGGCCACCGTGACCAGTCCGTGATTGGCGAGCAACACCGCCGCGCGATCCCCCAGCCGCTCGGCCACGGCCTCGGCGAGAGCCGCGCTGCCGGTGCGATGATAGGGCGCGACCAGGACGTCGCCGCCAACGTAGAGCTCGAGCTCCTCGACCACGCAGGGAATGGGCTCCTGCACCACCGCGAACATGCTCGCGTGCAGGGCATGACTGTGTACGACCGCGGCGATGTCCCGGTGGCGGCGCAGACAGGCGAGATGGAGATCGATCTCGGTGGTCGGATCCCGATGGCCCGCGAGGATCCGTCCGTCGAGATCGCTGACGACGAGATCCTCGAGCTCCATCTCGGCGTAGGCCATCGCCGTCGGCGTCAGGACGACCTCGTCTGTCGGCGTTCGGGCCGAGAGGTTGCCGGCCGTTCCTTCGACGAGCCCGGCGCGATCCATCGCACGCGCGGCCTCGAGGACGGCCCGTCGCGTCGCCTGCAGCGCCTCGCTCTCGCGCCCACCGCCCGGCTTCATCGATCGCGGGGTTCCGCGGTGCGCGCGCCGGAGTCGGGTCGAGGGTCGGATCGGGAGGCCGGCCGGGAGGACGGCCCCTTCAGCTCGACGGTATTGCCGTCCGGATCGCGCAGGTAGATCGAGGGACCGAAGCCCTCGGCGCCGTAGCGCTCGGCGGTCTCACCCGCCTCGACGCCGAAGCGATCGAGATGAGTGCGGAGGGCGGGCTCGTCGAGGGTCTCGAGGCGCAGGGCGAAGTGGTCGATGTTCGGACCGTCGGCGCTGCGACCGCCGCCGCCGGCCCGGCCGAGCGGCGAGGCGATGTCGACGAGATCGATCAGGCTCTGGCCCGCGCGGAGCTGGACGAGGCCGAGCTCTTCGATCCGACGCTCCTCCCGACAACCCAGCACCTGCTCGTAGAAACCGATCGAGCGCTCGAGATCCTGCACGCGCAGCACGACGTGATCGAGGCCGGCGATCCGGACGGGCGGCACGTCGGGATTCGGCTCGGATTGCTGGTGGCACTCCCGTCGCATTTCGGCGTCGGACTTCAAGCGTCGCCTCGCAGCGGCGGCGGGCCGTGGGTCTCGAGCTTCGAGCGCTCGCCATGGCGCTCGAGGGCGAGCTCGATCAGTCGATCGAGCAGGGCGGGGTAGGGCAGGCCCGAGGCCTCCCAGAGCTTGGGATACATCGAGACGTCGGTGAAGCCCGGCAGGCTGTTGAGCTCGTTGATCATGAAGGTCCCCGTCTCGCGCTCGACCAGGAAGTCGACACGCGCCAGGCCCGAGGCGTCGAGGGTGCGATAGGCGGCGATCGCGGTCTCCCGCAGCGCCTCCATCAGGGCGTCGTCGAGCTCGGCGGGAATGATCAGCTGGGTCGAGTCGTCGCGGTACTTCGCATCGTAGTCGTAGAAGGCCTGGGCGGCCCGAATCTCGCCCGCCACCGAGGCCCGGGGCTCGTCGTTGCCGAGCACGGCCACCTCGACCTCCCGCCCGTCGACGGCGGTCTCGACCACGACCTTGCGGTCGTAGCGCAGCGCGAGGGCGAGGGCGGCGACCAGCTCTTCGTGGGTGTCGGCCCGTGAGATCCCCACCGAGGAGCCCGAGTTCGCCGGC
>CAYWGW010000427.1:0-1917 GCA_964457385.1 uncultured Spirochaetaceae bacterium | reverse complement strand
GCTCGATCTCTGCGCGAAGTCGGGACTGGTCTCAGGTCCGTCCGGAGTGGGGTCTGGCGGGCTGCGCGGTGTTCATCGCCGCCCCCCGACAGCGTACGCAGGGGGTCGATCTCGGCGGTCGGTCGTTCCTGCACTCCTACGATTGGCAGCTCGACGAAGGCTTCGGCGTACTCGAGCTGATCATGACTGCGCCGATGGTGGTCGCGAGCTGGATCAGCATGCAGTACTTCGGGTCGAGCGTCGACAATCGCGTGTTCGGGAGCGGAAACAAGGTGCTCCACAACGTCGTCGGATCCCTCGGCGTACTCGAGGGTAATGGCGGGGACCTCCGGGTCGGTCTCCCCTGGCAGTCGGTGCACGACGGGGAGCGGCTGATCCATGAGCCGACACGGCTGAATGTGATGATCGAAGCACCCATCGAGGCGATGAACAGCGTCATCGAGAAGCACGACGCGGTGAGGGAACTCGTCGACAACGGCTGGCTCCACCTCTTCGCGCTCGACGAGAACGGTCTCCCCTCGCACCGCTACGCGGGCGGCCTCCGATGGACCGAGACCCGGAGCTGATCTTCCGTGCTTCGAGAGACAGACGAGTCGACCGCAAGTGAAGCGATCGAGGCCCGGCCCCGAAACCAGACGGACTGTCGGGATCGGAGTCGGGCCCCGTCTCGCGAGGAGACGACGGACAGCGAGCAGGGTCCTTCTGTGCGCTTCCTGACCAATCACGCGCGCGTCCTGCTGCTGCTCGCCGAACATCCCGACCTGCTTCTCCGCGAAGCGGCGACTCGCCTCGAGCTCACCGAGCGGGCAACACAGAGAATCGTGCGGGAGCTCCGTGCGGGCGCCTACCTTCAGATCGAGAAGATCGGGCGCCGTAATCGTTACGTGATCTGCCCGGCCCTGGAGCTGGAAGACCCAAGGGCAGCCGACGTTTCCGCAGGAGCGCTGCTGCACTGGATGGCCGAGAGCGAGACGGGGCGATCCGCCCGGCTCCCGAGAGATTCATGCACTCGAGGGAATGGCCTCGATGCATCCGGCGGTCCCCTCGCAACCCGGGTCCGCCGCGAATCGGGTTAGTGGGCGTCCGTGTGCTCTCAGCGGTTGAAGAGACGGACCGGCATGCGTTTCGTCGAGTTCAACTGATTCGAGCGGACGCGCTCCACGGGCCCCGTGAGCTCGATCCCCGAGAAGCGCCGAAAGAACTCCTCCAGGAATACGCGCGCCTCCATGCGCGCGATGCGTGCCCCGAGACAGAAGTGCTCGCCGAACCCGAAGGCGACATGCGGGTTGGGACTGCGACGGATATCGAAGCGATCCGGATCGGGGAAGGCCTCCGGGTCGCGATTCGCCGCCGCGTAGAGCATCACGACCGAGTCTCCAGCCCGCAGATTCACACCTCCGAGCTCGACGTCGCGCAGGGGCGTGCGTCGGAAGTAGTGCACGGGTGTGACCCAACGCAGCATTTCCTCGACAGCCATTGGAATGCCGCTCGGGTCGGCCGCCAGGGCCGAATAGCTCTCCGGGCGTTCCAGCAACGCCTTCACGCCTCCGCAGAGGAGCGACCGAGTGGTCTCGTTGCCCCCGATCAGGACCTGCACGAACAGGCCGCTGAAGGTGGCGGCATCCACAGTCTCGCCTCCGATGGTGCTGCGCTTGATCAGGGCGACGAGATCCGTCGCGGGCCCGTCCGCTTCCTTTTCGAGCCGTTCCCCCAGCTCCAGGCCGTAGACGCCGAGTTCGAGCGCGGCCTGATTCCGCGCCTGCCCCTGCCGCTCTGGCGCGAGCTCCGGGTCGTCCGCAGCCGCCATCTCGTCCGCGGCAGCCCCCAGGCGCGCCTGGTCGGCCTCCGGAACGCCGAGCAGACGGCAGATTACCTTCAGTGGAAGCGGAGCAGCGAGATCCGACACGAAGTCGCACT
>CAYWGW010000426.1:0-1917 GCA_964457385.1 uncultured Spirochaetaceae bacterium | reverse complement strand
CCGAGAGCTCGACACCGCCCGGGGCGGGCTCGAGTCTCAGGATCACGCGCGGGCGGTCGCCTAGCACCACCGACGACTCGACGGCGCCCCGCAGCAGCTCGCCGACCACACCCTCCAGCGACACCGGCTCGCCGGCCACCGGCGGAAGCGCCGCCGCGACCGCGACCTCGATCTCCGCCTGCGAGCCGAAGTCCGCCTTCGACGCCGCCACCGCGCGGGCCACCAGCGCCCCGAGATCCAGCACCCGGGTGCCGCCCTCGGCGGGCCTCGACGCGTCGGCGATGCGCCCGGCCCAATCGCGAATCTGATGGAGCCTCGCCCGCGGAGCCTCGGCCTCGCCTGCCTTCTCGGCCTCGCCTGCCGGATCAGTCTCATCAGCGAAGGTCCGCTCGAGCTCGCCTGCCGCCATGAAGATCTCGATCGCAGCGGCGTAGGCGGTTTCTCCGCCTCCGCCCCCGGACCCGGACCCGGCACGCCCGGACTCGAGTACACCGTCAGCGCGCCCATCCAGAGCGAAGCCCCCCCGCCACGGCGGTCCCGCGTCGATCTTGGCCTCCACCCGGGCGATCGCATCGATCTTCGAGGCGAGCAGATCGTCGGCCTGATCGAGCAGCGCGAGCTGCCCGCGACGGGCGCCGGCCACGGCTTGAAGCTGCCGCGTGAGATCGATGCAACGCCCCACGGAGCCCCCGACGACGACGAGACCGAGCGCCCCGAGCCCCTTCGACAACGGCCAAAAGGACGACACGAGATCCGGGGCGAGCAGCGCGCTCGCGACCAGCCATCCGACTGCGGCCCCCGTCCCGATTGCCAGACCGCCCAGGAGTCCGCTGCGCCGCTCGCGTCGCCAGACGACCTCGTAGTCGCAGCGCTCCGCGCCTTTCGCCTGACAACGAACTTCGTGCACTCGTGCAGGCAACAACCCGTAGAGGCCGGGAATGCCTTCGAGCATGCCGATCCGAAGGGCGCAGAGCGCCTCGGCGCCTGGCCCCTGGCTGGTCGCGGCGCGCGAGGCACGGAAGCCGAGCCGGGCCCTGCCGTCGCAGATTTCCTCGATCGACCAGCGCGCCGTGCGCCCCTCACGCGGCAGCAGCGCATGAATCCGGCGATAGGCCTTCTCTGGGGTCGCGAGCCCGAGGCCGTAGAGCAGCAACCCGGTCGCATCGGGCTCCACCAGCCGGTGTCCGATCGTGCGGGCCAGCGTCGGCTCGACCCGCGCCGCCTCGAACATGCGTCCGATCGCATCCTCGGGCAGCCAGGCCGACGCGTTCGCGAGCGCCTCCTCGTCGAGCCCGACCGCCCGCAGCGCGCGGGTACCCTCAGCCGAGCGACCCTGCACCGCCAGCCGCTCGAGCAGGGTCGTCGCGATGAAGCGATTGCCCGGGCCGGACCCGGCTCCCAGCGATTGGGTCGGCTGCAGCATGCCGCTCGTCTCTCCCCCTCTTCTCCGTCTCCCGGGTCGGCGTCCTCCCGCGCCCCGGGACGCGGGAGGGCCCTTCTCTCTCATCGGCAGATCGCGAGCAAAGTGGAGGCAATCGGAGCATCCGCGGGCTGCTGGGCGAGCCGGGGGGGCGGGAGGCCGGGGACCGACGACCGACGACGGCTCAGTGGGCGGCCCGGCCGGGCTGCCTGCGACGCTGACGCGCCTCGAGCGCTTCGAGGAAGCTGTCGAGCTCGCGTCGCAGACTGTTGAAGCGGAGGTAGGGATCCTGCTCGCCGCGCTCGCAGAGCAGCGCGTAGAGCGCGAGCTCGCGATCCGCTGGCAGCGTCTCCTCGTCTGGAAGCTCGAGCCCGAGGCGACGCAATCGGGTCGAGGCGGCCGCCAGCGTGAGCGCCTCGGCGGAGAGCTTCGCCCGCGCGAGATCCTCGAGACCCCGGCGGACCAGCGCTGCTCCGGGAAGCCCCTCGAGGTCAGTC
>CAYWGW010000425.1:0-1923 GCA_964457385.1 uncultured Spirochaetaceae bacterium | reverse complement strand
GACTGCAGGCGCAGCCCTCGAACGACCCCTCGCAGAAGCTCTTCACCGTCGGCTTCGATCCCCAGGCAGATCGCAGGATCGCCCGCGGCGCCGACGCCGACCGTCTCGAGGCGGCCGCCCTCGATCGGGGCGCTCTCGCCAGCGCGGCGCAGCAGATCGGCGTCTGCGAGCAGCTGATCGCGATGTCCGTCGACTACACGACGCAGCGCAAGCAGTTCGGCGTGCCGATCGGCAGCTTCCAGGCCGTAAAGCATCAGGTGGCCGATCTGAAGGTCGCCCTCGAGTACGCTCGCAGCCACGTCGAGCGCGCAGCGGACTCGGTGGCCCGAGACGCCAGCACCCGCTCGATCGACGTCTCGATGGCGAAGGTCCACGCGGGTGAGGCGGCGCTCGAGGCCGCTCGCGTCTCGCTGCAGGTCCACGGCGCTCTCGGCTACACCTGGGAGCAGGATCTGCACGTCTGGATGCGCCGGGCCTGGACCCTCGACCTCGCCTGGGGCACGACCGCCTGGCATCACGAGCGGGTCTCGGCGGCGCTCTTCGAAGACGCCCTGCCCGCCCGGAGCTTCGGCTTCCGCCCGCGCCCGGCAGACGGGCGCCCCGGGACTGATATCATCGCAGACAGCGCGGCGTCCAAGGCCGCCGAGGGAGCGAACGCATGAGCAGCAAGAAGCGGATTCCGGCCATGGAGGGCTGGCTCACGATGGATGAGAGCGATCCGCGACTGATCGGATTGAAGGACGAGTCGAGCGGCACCTACTTCTTTCCGAAGGACGTCGCCGTGAGTCATGCGCCGGGCCATGCCGAGGCCGAGCTGAAGGAGATCGAGCTCTCGAACCGCGGTCGGCTCTGGTCGTACACGACGAACCACTACCAGCCACCGGAGCCCTACGTCTCGCCCGACCCCTTCGAGCCCTACACGGTGGCGGCGGTCGAACTCACCGCGGAACGGATGGTCGTCCTGGGGCAGCTGGCGGAGGGCGTGGATCCCCGCAGCCTCGAGGTAGGACAGGAGATGCAGCTCGTGCTCGGCACTCTCTACGAGGACGACGAGAACGAGTACGTCGTCTGGAAGTGGAAGCCCGTCGCCGCCTAGCGCGGAGGCGCCGCGGCACGTCACGGAATCGGCTCGTGCAAAGCCGAGCAAACGAGCGAGCGAGGAGATCGAAATGGGCAGGAATGACGTCGCGATCCTGGGGGCTGGAATGCATCCCTGGGGCAAATGGGGCCGCAACTTCGTCGAGTACGGCGTTCACGCGATCCAGCAGGCCTTGAAGGACGCGGACGTCGACTGGCGCGACGTCGAGTTCGTGGCCGGGGGCGACACCATGCGCAACGGCTATCCCGGATACGTGGCCGGCGCAACCTTCGCGAAGGCCATGGGCTGGACCGGCATCCCGATCGCGAGCTGCTATGCGGCCTGTGCCACCGGCGCCCAGGCGATCGAGATCGCCCGGACCCGCATCCTGGCCGGCATGTGCCAGGTCGCGGTCGTCGTCGGGGCCGACACCACGCCCAAGGGCTTCCTCGCCCCCAACAAGGGCGAGCGCAGCGTCGACCCGGACTGGCTGCGTTTCCGACTGCTCGGCGCGACCAACCCGACCTACTTCGGGCTCTACGCCCAGCGTCGGATGGATCTCTACGGCGCGACGGAGCAGGACTTCGCCCACGTCAAGGTGAAGAACAGCCGGCACGGCCTGACGAACCCCAACGCCCGTTACCGGAAGCTCTTCACCGAGGAGGAGGTCCTGGCGTCGCCGCTGGTGGCCGAGCCCCTGCGGCTCTTCGAAATCTGCGCGACGAGCGATGGCGGCGCCGCGCTGGTGCTCTGCTCCCTCGAGTACGCTCGCAAGAAGGGGATCCAGAATCCGGTGCGGGTTTCGGCGGTCTCGACCGTCTCCCCGACCTTCCCGAATACCATCA
>CAYWGW010000424.1:0-1957 GCA_964457385.1 uncultured Spirochaetaceae bacterium | reverse complement strand
AGAGTGAAGCGGACTTCGTCTTGGCCGGTCGGGTCTTCCTCATGGGCACCGCGGGCCTGGCGCCCGTCTGGCTGTGGCTGTCGGTCAAGACCTACCGCCCCGCCTGGTTCGTCGCCCGTCCGGGCTGGATCGCGTTCGCCTTTGCGCTGCCCCTCTTCCTCTACAGCGCGCTGTTCTGGGACGAGTCCGGGCTCTTTCTCGACTGGCGCAGCGCAACCCGCCTCCCCCACCGAGGCCCCTGGTTCCAGCCCTTCCTGATCCATCAGCTCATCGTCGTCCTGCTCGGGACGATCTACTTCGCTCTCACGGCGATCCGACTCCGGCGCACGAGTCCGATCGTGATGTCGGGGCTGCTATTCGCGGTCTTCCTGCCGCTGTCCGTGACCGTCGCGTTTCAGACGGGCATGGCCTCGACGGATTGGACGGGCGTCGTGCTCGGCCCTGCCGCGATCCTGTTCTGGCTCGCGATCGTCGAGACGGGCCTGATCGCGAATCTGCCGATCGATCGCAGTCGGCTGATCGAGCAGCTCGACGTGGGCGTGGTCGTGGCGGATACGGCGAGCCGCGTCCTCAGCGCGAATCCGGCAGCTCGTCGGCTTGCACCCCTCGCAGGCGGCCTGCGCGGACGGGCCCTGAGCGACGTGCTCGCGGCCGCGGAGCAACGTCCCGACCGCTCGGTCGAGTCTCGCGCCCTCGCGCTCCAGGGCCCGATGGGCGTGGCGGGCCATGCCCTGATCCTCACGGACCGGACCGAGGCGGAGATCTCGAGACGTCGCCTCGAGCTCGCCGGGCGTCTCGAGGCGCTCGGCTCGCTCACCGCCGGCATCGCTCACGAGGTGAACAATCCCCTCGCGTACGTCCAGTCGAATCTCTCCTGGCTGGGCTCGACGGCCGAGCAGCTCGCCGATCCGGCCCTTCGAGCGCGTCTGCCCGAGCCACTCCAGGAGGCCGTCTCTGAAATGAGCACGCTCGTGGCGGAGACCCACGAGGGTCTGGAACGCATTCGGCTGCTGGTCCAGCGCCTGAAGACCTTCAGCCGCGCCCCCGATCTCTCGGCGCGCACGCCCGACGTCGATCTCGCCGAGACCGTCCGCCAGGCTGCGGCGGTGGCGATGGTGGGGCGCGACCGTAGCTCCATCCGGATCGAGGCGGAGTCCGAGCTGCAGGGAGTGGACACGCTCGAGAGCGCGGTCTTCCAGATCCTCGTGAACCTGCTGCTGAATGCGGTCCAAGCCGCGCCCGAGTCGGCTTCGATCCGCGTCTGTCTGCGCTCGCAGGGTGAGGGCGTGGCGATCGATGTGATCGATCGCGGGCCGGGCGTTCCGGCGAACGTGCTGCCCCGGATCTTCGATCCCTTCTTCACGACCAAGCCGACCGGTACCGGCCTCGGGCTTTCCCTGAGCTACGACCTGGCTCAACAGATCGGTGGCCGGCTCCAGGCCGGCAATCACGAAGAGGGCGGCGCGATCTTCACGCTCTGGCTTCCGCGCTCCGGGCCCGTCGCGTCGTCGGGACGGGACGGATCGGCGGATTTCGGCGACTCCGACGCTCCAGTCGCGAGCCCGACTCCGAACCCGGAGGACCTGCCGGCTGTGGCATAGTGCGATCTGGAGGGACCGCGCATGCGAGCAGCGGAGGCAGCGGAGGCAGGGGAGATCGGCGCCGGCGGCATCGGCGGCCTGCAGCGGGTCTTCGAGAGGGGCGAGCGGAAGGCAGCCGAGGTGGTCGAGGCCTTCCTCGAGCGGATCGCCCGCCACGATCCGAAGCTGAAGGCCTGCTCGATGCTGCGGGCCGAACGTGCGCTCGAGCGCGCCGTCGCCCTCGATCGCGAGCGGTCCAGCCATCCGGGCTCGGCGCTTCCGCCGCTCTTCGGCGTTCCGATGATGATCAAGGATCTCTGCGATTGGGGGGGGGAGCCGACCCGGGCCGGGACGGTCGTGCTGGGCGACCCACCCGC
>CAYWGW010000423.1:0-1968 GCA_964457385.1 uncultured Spirochaetaceae bacterium | reverse complement strand
GCGCGATCGCGCGGGAGAGATCCTGGAAGCCACCGCCACCGCGCCCGGTCGCGTCGACGATCCGACCGAGTGTCTCGAGCAGGAAGGGCCCCCCGGCACCCTGAGCGCTTCGGCTGCCCACCTCTTCGTGGTCGTAGAGCACCATGAGGCGTGTCGCCGAGGTCTTTCCGCCCGCGGCGGCATCGAGCAGGGCCGAGAGGGCCGCATGGCTCGACGCCAGGTTGTCCAGTCGCGGGGCGTGAATGAACTCGCCCCCGGCCCCGGAGCGGGTCGAAGGCTGAACGTCGTGCGCCATCAGATCCCAGGCGAGCAGGTCTTCGGGCGTCGGACGGACACCCTCCTCTGGAGAGGAAGTCGACATCAGCCGGTCGCAGATCAGCTCCCGAAGCTCCCGGGTTCCTTCGAGCCCGAGGATCGGGACGAGATGCTGCTGGGGATTCAGCTTGAGCCCCTGCTCGTTCAGCTCCCGGTAGAGGTGGATCGCGAGGCTCGGCACCCGAAGGAGCGGCTCGTCGAAGCGGATCAGGCAGGTGCGGAGCCCCGCCTCGTCGCGCAGCGTCACCCGCCCGGCGAGGGAGAGATCGCGGTCGAGCCAGGTATGCAGCAGCACCCCACCGTAGGGCTCCACCGCGAGCTGGCGATAGCCATGGCCCGCGACCTCTGGAGAGGGCTTGAGACGCAGATTCGGAGAGTCCGTGTGGGCTCCGACCACCCGAAAGCCCGCCTCGGCGGCAGGCGCGCTTCCGACCTCGAAGGCGACCAGGCTCCCTCCCGCACGCACGACATGATGTCGGGAACCCGGCGACAACGACCAGGTCTCGCGTTCGTCGAGACGGGTCGAGCCGGTGGCCTCCAGTCGCGCGCAAGCTTCGGCCACGGCGTGATAGGGAGTCGGGGAACGATCGATGAAGCGGAGGAGGTCGTCGACACGGTCTTGCATGGCGACGGAGGATAGCCCGATCGATCTCGAGCGGGTCGGAGGCCGCCGGTCCGGGGCGCGCCGCCTCGATCGGAGCACCGTCTAGAATCGCAGCTCGAGAGAGATCGTCTCCTTGGTCTTCGGGCGTACGCGCCAGCGCAGCTCCATCTCCCGCCCGCCGATCTCCACGTCCCGCTCTCCGCGAATCAGATCGAAGTCGCGTTTTCGAAACGGATTCAGGGCCTCGAGGGAGGGATCCGAGCCCGCGTCGACCGCCGCGGCGATCGCCCGATCCGCCGCCGCGGCGTGGCTCGCATTCGGCGCCTCGGCGTCTCGAGAGCTGGGCAGCAGTGTCAGGCTCTCGAGCGAGACCACGCGCATCGTGGGCGGTGGCGCAGAAACGTCGGGAAGCGGTGAGGCAGGCGCGGTTCCCGGCTCGCTGCGCGCTGCCAGGGGCAGACTCGCGAGGAGCGAAAGCGTGAGGAGCAGCAGCGTGAGGAGAGCGAGAGCATCGGAGCCGAGCGGCTGCGGCCAGGTCAGGGGCCGGCAGAGCACGGTCGCTGCCGCCCTCTCGGAATCCGATATCCGAGTCCGTCGCTGTCGCCGCATTCCCCAGCCTCCACCCCTCCGGGTTCGGGCCTTTGCCTCCGAGTCCCAGACTGTGACTGCAAGAGTCGCGCCTTGCTCGGCGGAACGTGCCGATGGCGCTCTCTGGAGCGCCCAGACCGACAACATCCGACCGGATCGGCGGAGGGAAGGCAGCGGGCCCGCACTTCGCACCGCATAACGCGTCGGTCGGCGGCTGCGCGTGGGCACGAAAAGGGAATGCAGCTTCCGTCCCTGGGGATCAGCGCGGGTTCAGGGCGGTCCGATCGGAGACCGGGCGAGCCAGTCGGATGCCTTTCGGGCCATCCGCGCCAGACTCTCCTCCTGCAGGATCGGATCGAGCGTCTCGCCCCGGAACCAGGCCATCGCCTTGGACTCGGAGCGCTGACGCCGGATCGGGACGGACTCCGAGGCCTCGAGCAGGAAGCGGATATCGTGATGCT
>CAYWGW010000422.1:0-1968 GCA_964457385.1 uncultured Spirochaetaceae bacterium | reverse complement strand
ACCCGCGAAGCAGGAAAAGGATCGGCGGGGATCCTGCGAACGGAAGCAGGCCAGAAACGAGGAGGGCGAGAGCATGTCGCAGACCGGGAAGATCGAGCGAAGTGATCAAGAGTGGCGGGAGAAGCTGACGGAGGCGGAGTACCAGGTCGCCCGCTGCTCGGCGACGGAGCCCGCCTTCTCGGGCCGCTACTGGAACGAGAAGGCGGCGGGCACCTATCATTGCATCTGCTGTGATGCACCGCTCTTCCGCTCCGAGGCGAAGTACGACTCCGGCACGGGCTGGCCGAGCTTCTTCGAGCCGATCAATTCGGCGGCGGTGGCCGAGAAGCGCGACGCGTCCCACGGCATGGTCCGGATCGAGTCGGTCTGCGCGCGCTGCGACGCCCATCTCGGTCACGTCTTTCCGGACGGGCCGAAGCCGACGGGGCTGCGCTACTGCATGAACTCGGCTTCCCTGCGTCTCGAGAAGGACGAGGGTTAGGCGGCCGAGTCGGGGCGGGGTCAGAGCGGGGTCAGAGCGGGGCGCGCCACTCAGGGCCGCGCCGGGCCGCGCCGGATCGGGGTTGGAGCCGGGACTGGAACCGGGGCAGGAGCCTTGACGGATGAGCACGCCTCGCTGGCTCGACTGGGTCCAGTGGCCGTTCCGGCCCCTGTCGGGGACGCTTCGGGGCTACGATCTCGTGAAGCTGCGCCGGGATGCGACGGCGGGGCTGACGGTGGCCGTCGTCGAGGTGCCCCAGTCGATGGCCTACGCGCTCGTCGCGGGCGTGCCGCCGCAGATCGGCCTCTACACCTCGATCGTCCAGGGATTCGTGGCGGCGCTGTTCAGCTCGAACGAGCGGCTCGCCACGGGACCGACGAATACCCAGAGCCTGCTCGTCGCCGCGGTCGTCTCGCGCGTCGTCGCCGAGCGCCCGGGAGCGACCGACCCGGAGCTCTACCTCCAGCTGGTCTTCGGCCTCACGCTGTTGAAGGGCCTGTGTCAGCTCTCCTTCGCGGCGGCCGGCATGGGGACGCTGCTTCGTTATGTGAGCCACGGGGTCGTCGTCGGCTTCACGGCGGGCGCCGGGATCCTGATCGCCGTGGGACAGGCCGGGGCCTTCCTCGGGCTGCCGCCTCGGGCAGGGGCGGCCTTCCCGGGGATGATGCCGGGAGTGATCGGGCCGCTTCGCGAGCTCGCGGCTGGCCTCGGGCAGATCGATCCGAGGGCGGCGGGGATCGGGATTGGCACGCTGGTGATCCTGTTCGGGCTGCGTCGGCTGGCGCCGCGGCTGCCGGAGGCGCTGATCGCGCTCGTCGTCGTCGCTGCCGTCACCCGACTCGCGGGCTGGGATGCGGCGGGGCTGGCGGTGGTCGGGGATCTGCCCGCGCGTCTGCCCGGCTTCGCGCTGCCGCAGATCGGCTTGCGCGAGGTCGAATGGCTGATGGGTGGCGCCCTGGCCCTCGCCACCCTCGGTACGATCGAGACGGTCTCGATCGGGAAATCCCTGGCGGCCCGGACCGGGGAGCGCATCCGCGCCGACCGGGAGCTGCTGGCCCAGGGGCTGGCCAACAGCGTCGGGGCGTTCTTCCAGAACCTCCCCGGATCCGGAAGCTTCACGCGCACGGCGCTCAACTTCGAGACGGGCGGCGCGACCCGCATCGCGAGCATGCTCTCGGCCGTCGGTGTGGCGGCGATCCTGCTATTGCTGGCGCCTCTGGCGGGCTCCATCCCGCTGGCGGGGCTGGCCGGCCTGCTGCTGGCGGTGGCCTATCGCCTGGTGGATCTCCGCTTCATCCTGCGTCTGCTGCGGAGCGTTCCGGGCGACGGGGTCGTCTGCCTGACGACACTCGTCTGCACGCTGTTGGCACCGCTCCAGTACGCCATCTTCATTGGGATCTTCCTGAACGTCGCGCTCTACCTGCGCAAGGCCAGCCGGCTGCACATGACCGAGATGCGCTCGACCTCGGGCGGCGCCTACGAGGAGC
>CAYWGW010000421.1:0-1995 GCA_964457385.1 uncultured Spirochaetaceae bacterium | reverse complement strand
GCGGCGCCCATGCGGAAGCTCTACGAGACGATCCCGGCCCTACCGCCCGCAGAGATGGTGCGGAAGATGGCGGCCAACGAGTCCGGTGCCGGATTCATGTACTGGATCCGCCACTGCGCCGACTACCCGGAATTTCGGATTCGCGACGTGATGCAGCTGAGCTCCGGCGGACGACTCGGCGAGGCGGAGCTCGCGGCCTACGACGCCCCCTTCCCGGACGAGTCCTACATGCAGGGCGCGCGGCAGTTCCCGTCGCTGGTGCCGATCTTCCCCGACGATCCGGCGGTGGAGGACAACCGCCGGGCCTGGCGGGTGCTCGAGGGCTTCGAGCGGCCGCTGCTCACCGCCTTCAGCGATGCCGACCCCGTCACGGCGGGCGGCTGGAAGCGCTTCCGGGAGTCCGTGCCCGGCGCGCGAGGCCAATGCCACGTGACGCTCCACGGGGCCGGCCACTTTCTCCAGGAGGATGCCGGCGAGACCCTGGCGGGCATAGTCATCGGCTTCTGCGAGGCAAATCCGATCTGACTGATGCGCGGGCGAAAGCGGGCAGCACCGGGACCGAGTCTGCTCGCGGGCAGACGGCTACTGCATGCGCTGGGGATTCGCGAGACGAGCCCGGTCCCCCGACTCGTCGTCGGTGACCCCTCTATGTCGTCGGGGCGTCGGGGCCGCTCGCCCTTGGCCCGTGGCGTGGCTCAGCTCAGGCGTTCCCCGCGCGACCTCGTAGGGCCAGCCCGGCCAGCCCAAGGCCCATCAGGGCGGCGAAGGTCGGCTCGGGAACGACGACGATCTCGATGCCCTTGACCGCGGGGTTCTCCACGCTGTGGAGGAAATCGAGATTCAAGGTGCCGTCCGCGACCGTGACGATCGTCGAGATCATGATCCCTCGATCCAACGCCGCGCCGGCGAGCGCGAACTGGTCGATGCCCGAGAAGGCCGTGGGGACCGTTCCCTCTACGGCCACGTCGAAGAGGCGGTCCCCGATCGCCGTGACGCCAGTGAAGATCTCGGCCAGGTAGAGCCTCACCTCGACGGTCGTCCCGGCCGTGATCCCGCCGAAGGCCCACTGCATCTCGTCCGCCAGAGCGTCCCCGAGGGCGCCGTCATCCCAGCGTTCGGTCTGGAAGAGCGCCGCGGGAACGGCCGGGGTGAGAGAGGGATCGCTGATGTCGATGGCGCGAGTCTGCGAGAAGAGCCCCCCGGATCCCGGGTTGGCGAGGAAGGGCGAGGGCGCCGCCCCGGTGTCCGCCGTCCAATCCGGGCTGGAGGCGTCCGCCGCAGCCAGCTGTGGACCGCCTACGTTCACCCGGTAGAGGACGGTGGCCTGCACGGGGGCGGCCAGGGCGATCAGAAACAACGAGGCCAAGCACGAAATCCACGTCCGCATGACGTTCCCTCCCAGGTAAGAACCTTCTGGTTCTACACCAACGCGCTGCCGGGATCAATCGAAATAATCATTGCTGTTCCGCTCGCCGCACACCTTAGTTCTCCGGACCGTGTCCTCGAGTGCAGGACCTCCAGCTGCAGGCAGTGCAGCTAAACATCCCATTCGCCTTGGTTATTCAGAGACAGGGGACCGGGATCTGGCTTCCCGGACCGGCCCTCGGCCCCAGGCCCCCGACACTGAATCTTCATGGACTTAGTCGACCCCCAAACAAAGTTCATCGGTCACCACGATCTATGTCACACTGATCAGGGAAGCTCCTGGATCGATCCCCCCGATCGCCCTCAAGCCCGTGCGCCAAACGTTGGGACCGGGGTCCGTCGGTGGGCCAGGAGCGACCTGATATTCCTGGCCACCGCCTTCGAGGAGCTTTGAAGTGATTTCGACCCGAACCCGCTGGCATCCCTATCGGGCGACACTCGCCGCCAACCTCACGCTGGCCGGATCCTTACTGATGCTGTTGATGGGGATGTTGGCGAGCGCGACCGCCTCCGCCCAGAGCTTCGGCACGAGCAACCTCGACTTCGCGGGTCTCGGCAGCATTTCCAATG
>CAYWGW010000420.1:0-2007 GCA_964457385.1 uncultured Spirochaetaceae bacterium | reverse complement strand
ATCCCGAGTTCAAGTCGAAGCCCTTCGCCCCCCACCCCCTCTTCGAAGCCTTCGTGCGCGCCGCCAGCCTGCGCCAGGCCACACACGCGCGGCCCGCGGCGCCGGCGCCACCGCCGACCGGAGATGGCCCCAAGGTCACGGGCTGAGGCGAGCCGGGGCCAGCGGCGGGATCGTTGCCCTTGTCATCCCCGTCCCGGGTCCGCTAAAACCTGCTTTCTCGTGGGGCGTTAGCTCAGTTGGTTAGAGCGCCGTGTTCACACCGCGGAGGTCGGTGGTTCGAATCCACTACGCCCCACCATGCATCCAGACCGTCGGCCCCCGGGTCGACGATCGTGGCCCGGTAGCTCAGCTGGATAGAGCACCAGCCTCCGAAGCTGGGGGTCGCGCGTTCGAATCGCGCCCGGGTCACCATTTTCCCTCCGTCCGTCGCAGAGCCGCCGATCTGAGAGGCCAGCTTCGGAGCAGAAGCTGGGGGGGAGCGGCCGACGATGAGGAGGCCGCGAGTAGGAGCAGAGGGAAGGCCGCCAGGCCTTCGCTCTGCGACCGGACGCGCGTTCGAATCGCGCCCGGGTCACCACATTTCCTCCGTCCGTCGCAGAGCCGCCGATCTGAGAGGCCAGCTTCGGAGCAGAAGCTGGGGGGGAGCGGCCGACGATGAGGAGGCCGCGAGTAGGAGCAGAGGGAAGGCCGCCAGGCCTTCGCTCTGCGACCGGACGCGCGTTCGAATCGCGCCCGGGTCACCATATAAACCAGATACTTACGCGCTGGAACTGCGAGCCCCGTTCCGGGGACGATTCGAGAAAGTAGCGTTGCTGGTAGCTTTACCCCCGGGATAGCCCTCGAATCGGGCCGAAAATGCTCGGGGTCACGCCGGGCAGCCCGCCCGACGGTTCGATGGACAGACCGGGCTTACCGCGGTCTGAATCACCCACCGCGACCCACCGCGCGCGACTCCGCTCGTGACAGGCTGCGGCTCAACGTCGGCGCGAGGACTTCGATCGAGAGGGAGCCGCACGATGAACAGGTTCATACTGACCGGATACGACGCATGGGCCAGAGTGAACCGCCCCGGTTTCGCCGGAGGCTCCGTTTCTCGAGAGGAACGGAGTCGGCGAGCAGAGTGGGCCCGCTGCGGGTCATCACGGGGGGTAAACCTCGAGATCGTGGATGGACCGACCTCAGGTGGCCTCATCATCGGGAGAAACGGAGAATTGATGGTGAGCAATGATATCCGGCAGTGGATCGCGGGTCGGCTTGCACTCGACCAGAACATCCTCCAATATTCCACCTATCTGGAGGAAAATGGCCACGCTCAACATCAAGAGCCTCCCCGATCCGCTCTATGACCGGCTGCGCGAGCGTGCCCGAGCGAACCACCGATCGATCGCTCAGGAGGTCACGCACATCCTGAGCGAGGTGCTGGAGAAGCCAGAGCCTGTCTCCCTGCTCGAGTTACAGGGACTCGGGAAGGAGATCTGGGCCGACGCGGACGCCGCGGAGCACGTCGCGACGGAACGGCGCGCGTGGGATTGATCGAAGCGCTCGGCGAAGGGCCGATCGCACTCGACACCGTGATCTTCATCTACTGGATCGAAGAGAGCCCAACGTACCTGTCGCAAATCGAACCGCTCTTCCACGCGGTCGACCGGGGTGAAATCGAGATCGTGACCTCTGCGATCACGCTGCTCGAGGTGCTCGTCGTTCCCTATCGAGCCGGCAAGGTCGCGTTGGCGGAGCGATGCGAGCAGCTGCTCACCCGCGCAGCACACCTCCGCCTGGTCGACGTCGATCGACAGCAACTCCGCGCCGCGGCCCAGCTTCGGGCGGTTCACGGAGTTCGAACGCCCGATGCACTCCAGCTTGCCGCGGGACTGGCGACACGATCGACGACGTTGGTCACGAACGATCGCAGGCTGCCGAGCGTCCCCGGCCTGGAGGTCGTGCAGCTCCGCGACCTACCGTGACCCCGCCCATCGACCCGCCGACCCGCCGATGGCGGCTCGCGGT
>CAYWGW010000419.1:0-2011 GCA_964457385.1 uncultured Spirochaetaceae bacterium | reverse complement strand
CCGCCGACCCAACGGCATCTTCCTCGTCACGGGCCCGACGGGCAGCGGCAAGACGACGACCCTGCACGCGGCGCTGGCGAAGATCAACGGCCCCGACAAGAACATCATCACGATCGAGGATCCGGTCGAGATCACCCAGCAGGGCGTCGGCCAGATCGAGGTGAACCCCAAAATCGACCTCACCTTCGCCAAGGGCCTGCGAGCGGTCCTGCGCCAGGACCCGAACGTCGTGCTGGTCGGCGAGATCCGCGACGTCGAGACCGCGGAGATCGCGATCCAGGCCTCGCTCACCGGCCATCTGGTGCTCTCGACCCTGCATACGAACGACGCGGCCAGCGCCCTGACCCGCCTCGTCGACATGGGCGTCGAGCCCTTCCTGGTCGGGTCGTCCCTGGTGGCGGTGCTGGCCCAGCGGCTGGTGCGCGTGCTCTGCCCCCACTGCAAGGAGGGCTACAACCCGACCGATCTGGAGCTTCAGGAGATCGGCATCCGTCCCCCTGGCCGCCCGATCACGCTCTACCGGGCGACCGCCTGCCCGGCCTGCAGCCAGACCGGCTACCGCGGCCGGATGGGCATCTTCGAGCTGATGACGATCGACGACGAGATCCGCCAGCTGGTGAGCCAGAACGTCGACTCGAAGACGATCAAGAAGGCCGCAACCTCCAAGGGCATGGGGACGCTGCGGGCCGACGGCGCCCGCAAGGTGATCTCGGGCCTGACCTCGATCGCCGAGGTGGTGCGGGCGACCGAAGAGGAAGGCAGCGCGGCCCAGGTCTGACGGGGGCCCTGTGGCGGTCCGGGATTCGAACGGAGACGACGCTTGCCGGTGTATGCGTACAAGGGAGTCACCCAGTCGGGCAAGTCGACACGGGGCACGGTGAGCGCCGACGGCCTGCGGGCGGCGCGCTCCAAGATGCGCGCCAACGGCGTATTCCTGACCGAGATCGGAGAGTCCCAGGGCGCCGCCCCGACCCGAGCCGGAGCCGCCTCCCGCACCGGAACCGCCGGCCCGACCGTGGCCGGCCGCGGCCTCAACTTCGAGATCAAGCTGCCGACGCGGATCCCCGCGATGGAGATGGCGATGTCGACGCGCCAGCTCGCGACGCTCGTCTCGGCCGGCGTTCCGCTCGTCGAGGCCCTCGGGGCGCTGGTCGAGCAGACGGAACACAAGGCGCTGAAGGGTGTCTTCTCCCGCGTGCGGGACAAGGTGAACGAAGGTGCGGCGCTGGCGGACGCGCTCGTCTCGACGGGCCGCTTCGACAATCTCTATGTCTCGATGGTGCGGGCCGGTGAGGCCAGCGGTGCCCTCGACGCCGTGCTCGCCCGGATCGCCGACTACCTCGAGGATCAGGTGCGCCTGAACAACCGGGTGCTCTCGATCCTGACCTATCCGCTCTTCATGCTGCTCTTCGCGGTCGTGGTGGTCGGGATCATGGTGACCCTGGTGCTGCCCCAGATCACGGAGCTGCTCATCTCCCAGAACCTCGAGCTGCCCTGGTACACGGTGGCAGTGATCGGCTCGTCGGATCTGTTGCGGGGCTATTGGTGGCTGCTGCTGCTCGGCTTCATCGGACTCGTCCTGGCCTATCGCGCCATCGGCCGCACGGCCCGGGGGCGCAACGTGCTCGATCATTTCTGGCTGCGGGTGCCGGTGATCGGTCGGGTGATCCGTTTCCTGGCCATCGCGCGCTTCACCCGCACCCTGGGCTCCCTGCTCGCCAGCAGCGTGAACATCGTCCAGGCCCTCAACATCGCCCGCCACGTCGCCAACAACTCGGTCTTCGCGGCGGTCGCCGACGACGCCCGGGAGAGCATCCTCGAGGGCGCCGCGCTGGCGAAGCCCCTGCGGCAGAGCGGCCAGTTCCCCTCGATGGTCGTCACGATGGTGGAGGTGGGCGAGCGCGCCGGCGAGCTCGACAAGATGCTGACCCGTGTCGCGGAAACCTACGACCAGCAGGTCGACACCACCATCGAGCGGCTCACGTCGCTGCTCGAGCCACTGCTCATCCTC
>CAYWGW010000418.1:0-2034 GCA_964457385.1 uncultured Spirochaetaceae bacterium | reverse complement strand
AGTCCGCGAGCTTCTCCCTGGAGACGAAGGCGAGATCGTCCGCGGAGGTATGGTATTCGGGGAACTCGCCGTGGCGACCGCGCATCAGGGAGCCGACGGCCATCCGGAAGCCGGGCGAGTTGAATTGTCGCTCATCGTAGCCGTAGGGAAAGAAATCGATGACGTCGAAGTCCTCGCCACGCTCGCCCAGCACGTGGGGGACGACGCGATCGATCGCCTGATCGCCTTCGAAGGTCTTCTTGTAGGTCAGCTTCGAGCGGTCGCCCAGACAGACGAGCGTGAGGCCATGGGCGACGCGCGGGACGATCTCCCGATTCCGGGCGAGCCAGGTGATCGAGCCGATCGTCCCTGGAATGAAGAGGAAGCGGTAGGAGTAGCGTCGCCGGGAGTTCGACAGGGCCTGGGCGAGATGGACGGCGAGGCTGATGCCGGAGAGGTTGTCGTTGCAGAGCGAGGGATGGCAGACGTGGGTCGAGAACAGGATCTCCTCGTCCCGCTCGCCCGGGAGGAAGAGCTCGCCGTAGGTCAGGCTTCCCGGCTCGAGGCTGGAATCGATCATGACCTCGTACTCGCCCTCCGGCAGGCTCCGAAGCTGATTCTCGGACAGGCAGAAGCCCCAGTTTTCCGCATAGTAGGAAGTCCGATAGGGAATCCAGTCGGGCTGCTCGGGGAGGGTATGGAGATGCTCGCGAAGGGCCTCGAGGGACATCCGGGTGTGGACGGGCACGCTGTAGTTCAGGACGTGGAGGTTGTGGGCTCGAAAGTCGATCACGCGCTCGCCGGCGGCGTTCTTCACGTAGGCGTCGCGAATGTTCCATTCCCGGGGCACCGTCCAGTCGAGGACCGGTGTCCCGCTCGACACCTCGTGAACCTCGATCGGAAGCCGTCGCCCGATCACCCGAAGCGTCTCGCGCACCCCGTCGCCCGTGATGCTCCGGCAGAGGGGATAGAGCTCCTCCATCAGCCCGTAGAGGGAGTCCGCCAGACCCGTCTTCGTCTCATCAGTCATCGTCGGACTCCGGGCGGTACGCAGGAAGAGAGCGGTCCTGATCCGAGAGACACGTCGGCTCGCGGGGCCACTCGATCCCGACGCGCGGATCGTCCCAGCGGAAGCCCCGAGCGAGCTCCGGCGCGTAGAACTCGCTCATCTGATAGAAGACCTCCGTCTCGTCCTCCAGCGTCTGGAAGCCGTGGGCACAGCCTTCGGGCACGTAGAGCGCGTTTCGCTCCTGCGCCGTGAGCTCGACGCCGATCCATTGCAGGAAGCTCGGCGAGTCCCTCCGGAGGTCGACGATCACGTCCCACAGTCGACCCCGGGTGCAGCGAACCAGCTTGGCCTCTGCGGAGGGCGCCCGCTGGTAGTGCATGCCACGCAGGGTGCCGGCCCGCTCGTTGAAGGAGATGTTGCACTGGGCGACGCGATCGTTCAGACCGACGCTCGCGAACTCCCGCTGGCAGAAGCTGCGGGCGAAGAACCCGCGCTCGTCCGAATGCGGCACGATCTCGATCCGCCAGGCGCCTGCAATCGCGGTCTCGGTCAGCTTCATGTGGGCGGTGCTCCCTGGCTCGGCACGATCGGCAGGCCCTCCGCGGCGACTTCGTCGAGGAGGCGAAACAGCTCGCTCGCGCGGGCGGCCCGCCCGAAGCGCGGGTCGTCGGCGATCGGCTGCGGTCGCTCGCCCCGGCGCCAGCTCGCATAGCGTGTCTGCAGCACGCGGGCCAGCCCCGCCTCGTCGCGGGGTGAGACGACGTCGGCATTCGTCTCGCGAAGAAGTCGCTCGGTGGCGCTCCCCGGCTCCGCGAGGGCGAGCAGGAACGCCGACAGGCGCATGTACTCGAAGATCTTCGAGGGGATCGCCATGTGGCTGTCCTGGGGCAGGTTCAGCAGCATGCTCGCGCGGGCGAGAAAGGCCGCCGCCTCGTGACGGGGACCGGCAGGGTGGATCCGAACGTGCTCCGCGACGCCCGCAGCCCGAGCGACCTCCTCGATCCGGAGCAGCGGATCGACGTAGCCCATGAACTCGATCGTGAAGT
>CAYWGW010000417.1:0-2043 GCA_964457385.1 uncultured Spirochaetaceae bacterium | reverse complement strand
CGGCGACGAGAAGCTGAGACTCCATCCACAGGGGGACGACGTGCTGCGCGGCGAAGATCGGGTAATCGCCGTCGGCGACCGTGCCAACCTGGAGCGGCTGGCGTCGGCAGCAGCGAAGGCGGAGTAGACGTAGACAGATCTGCGCATCTACTGACTGGCGAGCGGAGTGTCGGGCTATCTCGATCCTGCACGCCGATCTCGCGGGAGCAACCGATAGCCGAGTTTGAGCAGGGGGAATGGACGGGCGCGGGCGGGCGCGTGTAACGGCGCGGCACCACGAGAGATCATCGGTTCTTGCTATTTCCAGTGCCGTTCCGGTACTACTCAGGTATCTTTGTGCAAAGATCGGCAGGCGCTACGCAGGCCTCACTTCGGAGTCGACATGTTCCAGCTCTCCCCGTCCAGACTTTCGCTCGCGCTTCTTTCGGGGGTTCTGGTGGTGGCGTTCACCTCCACGCCCGCCGTCGCGCAGTACACGCATCGGCTGACTCGTGTCGTCTACGATTTCGACGCGAACGGCGTCGCGGACGCGGACTCGAACCTCGTGTACGACCCGGCTGGACGTGTGGTCTCCTCCGACTACACCTACTTCGGAGACGGGACACCGGACCTTTTCAACACCGTCGACGATGAGATCAGCCAAGAGGACAGCCTTTTCGGCTATGACGCGAGTGGGAGGCTGACGTCGGGCAACGTCGATCGGGGATTCGAGTTGTTCGAGACGGAAACTTTCTTTGTGGGCGATCGATTCGATCAGGTCTTTCTGGTCGAGCGGGACGGATCGGGCGGGGTGGTCAACGATGTCCGATTCGATTTCGGATATACGGGCGGAAATCTGACCGAAGTCCTGAACCGGGACAACACTGACGAGTCCCTGATTTTCACCCTGGGCATCAGCTACGACGCGGAAGGGCTGCCCCAGCAGTCGGATCTGCTCTCCCTCGGCGTCGACTTCTCGAACATCTTTACCGTCGACGACGGCGGAAACGTGACAGCCATCGATTCGTCGGCGGGTGCGTTCGGCTCGGGTTCGGCCACGATGACGTATCTCCCCGCTCCGAGCGGACAGCTCGAGCACGAGGTCTGGACCGAGACGGGAACGATCGGCTCTCTCTTCTCTGAGTTCCCGGGCTTCGACTACCGGAAGACCTACGCCTACGACGGCAATGATCTTCGTACGCACGCGGAAGTGGACATCGGCGACGACGGCAGTGTCGAGGCGATCGTGACCTTCGAGTGGCTCGCCGCAAGCTGCAACCCGGTCTTTCAATGGGCGCCTAACGGACGGCCGAACTTCTCCGCCACGCCCGCAGATCCCTCGATGGTCCCGAGTGTCTACGTGCCCGGGACGGGCGCGACCTACACCGAGAACTGCGGGCCCTTTCCGGTGCCGGAGCCGAGCTTCGCCTGGGGCCTGTTGGTCGGGGTGGGGGCGCTTGCCGGTGGGCGCGTTCGGCGTGCTCCCATCTCCGAAGCCCAGCGGAGCGCGACGAAGGGGCGGGGGGCGTGATCGATCACGAAGACCGGAAGGCTCAGACTCGCTCGGGGATCGACGGTCTGGCCAAGTGCGCACCCTGCGTCCGACTATTGACCCGAGGGGCACTCATCCAGGAGTGATTGACCAGAGGCAAGGGGCGGGGTGTCTTCAGATCGCCTCAGGGAGCCTTCTACCGTGTCAGAGAGCGATTGCTGGGCTAAGGTTTGGAGTCCTTGGTAACCGATGGTTACTCATCGATTCGATCGAGGACTGAGTGGAGACGACCCAATGGGAACGAAAGCCGTCAAGATCTCGGAAGAGTTCATCGAGGTCGCTCGGGCCGAGAGCAAGGTCGTGCACCGGACGGTGGGTGCTCAGGTGGAGTACTGGGCCCGCCTCGGCCGGGAGCTTGAATCGAGCGGAGCCCTGGGACCGACCGATATGCGCAATCTCCTCGCAGGCAGGGGCAACGTCCAGGATCTCGAGGGTGTCGACGACAGCCTGTACCTGGACGCGCTCACGAAGAAGCTGCAGTCGCTGGACGGGTCCGATCGGCGGATCGTCGA
>CAYWGW010000416.1:0-2046 GCA_964457385.1 uncultured Spirochaetaceae bacterium | reverse complement strand
GACCTCGACGTCGTGATCTACGGAGCCACCGGCTATACGGGCCGATTGGTTGCCGAGTTCATGGCGAAGCAGTACGGGCCGGGCGGCGACGTCCGATGGGCGATGGCCGGGCGGAGTCGGAAGAAGCTCGAGGCCGTGCGCGACGAGATCGGGGCGCCGGCGGAGACGCCTCTTGTCGTGGCGGACGCGAGCGACGCGGAGGCGCTCACGGCGATGGTCGGGTCCACGAAGGTCGTCTGCACGACGGTCGGGCCCTACCAGCTCTACGGTGAGCCGCTGGTCGCAGCCTGCGCCGAGGCCGGAACCGGCTACGTCGATCTCTGCGGCGAGCCTGCCTGGATGGCCGAGATGATCGCGCGCTACCACGAACGCGCGCGACAGACCGGCAGCCGGATCGTCTTCTCCTGCGGCTTCGACTCGATCCCCTTCGACCTCGGCGTCTTCTTCCTTCAGGAGCGGGCGAAGGAAGAGTTCGGCGGGCCCGTCTCCCGTGTGAAGGGCCGCGTCCGCGCGATGCAGGGGAAATTCTCGGGCGGAACGGCGGCCAGCCTGGCGGCGACGATGGCGGCGGCGGGGAAGGATCCGTCCGTGCGCGCCGTGCTCCAGGACTTCTTCGCGCTGACCCCGGGCTTCGAGGGGCCGCAGCAGCCCGACGGCATGCAACCCGCGGAGGATCCCGCCCTGGGCGCCTGGGTCGTGCCCTTCATCATGGCGCCGATCAACACGCGCAACATCCACCGCTCCAACTTCCTGATGGGCCATCCCTATGGCGAGGGCTTCGTCTACGACGAGATGATGGTCGTGGGGCCAGGCGAGCGGGGAGAGAAGGCCGCGAAGGCCCTCGCCAACACGAGCACGCTCGGCGGCGACACGCCGAAGCCGGGAGAGGGACCGACGAAGGCCGAGCGCGAGGCCGGCCACTACGACGTCCTCTTCATCGGGGAGGGGCAGGACACACCGAATAAGAGCCAGTCGAGCCGCGAGTCGATCCGCGTCGCCGTGAAGGGCGATCTCGACCCCGGCTACGGCTCGACCTCGCGGATGATCGCCGAGGCCGCCGTCTGCCTGGCGAAGGACGAGGGCGTGACAAAGGGCGGCATCTACACCCCGGCGGCCGCTTTCGGCGACGCGCTGATCGGGCGGCTCCGCGAGAACGCCGGGCTCGTCTTCGACCGGGAGGATTGAGGCCCGGATCGGACGCGAAACGGGGTGTCGGCCGAAGACCGCACGGAGATGGAGGCGTCGGTCCGATGGCGTTCGAGCTCGTGATCGCATCGAAGAACTACTCATCCTGGTCGCTGCGTGCCTGGCTGGCCCTTGAGCAGACCGGCGCCGCCTATCAAGAAACGCTCATCTCGACCGCGGATCCAGATTGGCATGAACGGATCGCGTGCATCTCGCCGAGCGGGAAGGTGCCGATCCTGGTCGAAGACGGCTTCCGGATCAGTGACTCGCTCGCGATCATCGAGACCCTGAACGAGCGCTTTCCGCAGGCGGGACTCTGGCCCGCCGGCGCCCGGGCCCGGGCCGCCGCGCGCAGCGTCGTGGCCGAGATGCACTCGGGTTTCGCGGCGCTTCGCGCCGACATGCCCATGGATATCCAGGCGGACGAGGCGGGTCGGGGCCATACGGCCGGGGCGTTGGCGGATGCCGCACGGATCCAAACGATCTGGCGCGACTGCCGCGAAGACTTCGGGGTCGGCGGCCCCTTCCTCTTCGGCACTTTCACGGCGGCGGACTGCTACTACGCCCCCGTCGTCTTCCGCTTCACGCGCTACCGGGTTCCGCTCGACGCGACTGCCGAGACCTACTGCGAGGCGATCCTGGCGGAGTCGAAGGTCCGGAAATGGGTCGCGGCGGCCATGCAAGAGCCACGGATCTATCGCTGATCTCCGCCGGGACCGGACGATGAATCGGGCTTTCTCCCCGACGTCGCGAGCATGGCAGCGGGCCACACCTCGGAAGGGCTGGACCCGTATCTGGCCGAGGCGCAGGTCACAGTGCGTCCGAAGCTGCTCGGGGCCGATGGTCATGCCCTCGTGGCCG
>CAYWGW010000415.1:0-2052 GCA_964457385.1 uncultured Spirochaetaceae bacterium | reverse complement strand
CCTGTGCGCGCGGCGCACCCCATCCAGGGCGCCGCATTCCTGAGTTACTTCGTCACCGGCCAGATCCCCTGGGCCCACATCGACATCGCCGGCGTCCACAACGCCGACTCCGACTCGGGGCCCTTTGTCGGCAACAAACCCACCGGCTTCGGAGTGCGCCTGCTGGCGGGGTTGTTCGACAGCGCCTGAAATTCGGGATGACCACGGAGGCACAGAGAAGCTATGTAAGCCGGGTCTCCCGGCTGGGCCGTGATACGGGATCATGGTCCCAGTTAGACACGGGCGGATCTCGTGGATCGCCCACAACGCGCCCAGCGCAGGAGACACGGCATGAAGATTCTCGCGATCGATCTGGGTCAGAGCAAGTCCAAGGCGTGCGTGTACGAGGTCGGGACAGATCGGCATCGGTTCCAGACCGTCGCGACGACGGCGGCGGAGCTGCACGACCTGATTGTCCAGGAGGAGCCCGATCGCGTGGTGATCGAGGTGTGCCCCTCGGCGGGATGGGTGTGCGATCTGTGCCGCGCCCTGGAGGTGGAGATCGAGGTCGCCAACCCCAACCACGAGGCGTGGCGTTGGCGCGGCGTTTCGCACAAGAGCGACGAGCGTGACGCGTTGAAGCTGGCGCGTCTGAGCGCGATGAACCAGCTTCCCACCGTCCACGTGCCCGAGCCCGGGGTGCGGGCGTGGCGCGCGCTGATCCGCTTCCGCCAGTCGCTGGTGATCCGGCGCACGGCGGTGAAGAACTCGATCCGGGCCATCCTGACGCGTCACGGGATCCGGCTGCCGGCCGAGCAGAGAGGCTGGTCGAAGAAGCAACTCGCGCGTCTGAAGGAGATGGCCTCGACGCCGGACGGGGCGCTGTGGCGGGTCATGCTGGCGGTCGAGCTGGAGCAACTGGAGTCGAACGAGGCGGCGTTGAAGCGGATCGAGAGCGATCTGGATCGGATCGCGTCACGCGACAGGCGTGTGGAGCTGCTGCAGACGATCCCCGGCGTGGGGCCGCGTCTGGCCGAGACGGTGGTGGCGGTGCTCGACGATCCCCACCGATTCCGATCTGGACGGGAGGTGGGGGCGTATGTGGGTCTGGCGCCGCGGCGGATGCAGTCGGGCTCGATGGATCGCCAGGGACGAATCAGCCGACGGGGCCACACGCTGCTGCGGAGCCTGCTGGTGGAAGTGGCGTGGGTGGGCCGGCGCTGGAACCCGTGGATGAAGCAGGTATATGAGCGGGCCCTGCGTGGAAGCCCGGCGCGGAAGAAGATCGCGATCGTGGCGGTGGCCCGGCGGCTGCTGGTGGTGTGCTGGGCGATGCTGCGGGACGGAACACGGTGGAGGCCGCCGGTGGAGCTGAAGCTGGCGGCGTAGAGAAGCGAGCGAGAAGAAGAGAAGGATCAATGCCCGACACGAGTCGGGCGAGCGAAGGAGCCTGGCCAGGAAAAACGAACAGGAGTGAATGTCGGACAGGAGTGAGTGTCGTCGATCCCGTCGATCGGTTGTGACGGCGAAGAGCCCGGTCTGTGGAATGGGCCGTGAGCCCGACACAGAGAATGGGCCTCGCCGCAAAGCTGCGTGGGCCCGGGGCAAGACCCCGGCAGCCCGGATAGAAGGATGGATGCAACCGACGATCGGACGACACTTGACAGACCCGGCTTCATAGAAGGAAGAGGGAGTTTTTGAGGAAGACGGAGTCGGAAGGGAAACAAGATTTCTCGGAATAGAAATCCGGCTCGGATTGACAGACTGGTCTGCCACGAGCGCGGTCAATCGTCGCCGGCAACGCCCGCAGCACTGCCCAAATTCTCCCCCTCCGTTTTCCTCAAAAACTCCCTCTTCCTCCGCGTTCCTTCCCCTCCGAAATTCATTCAAATCATGGTTGATTTCCGGGCGCCCGACTCGGAAGGTCGGCGTCCGCTGCTTTACTTCGCGTCCAGCGTGAGCATGGGGGTGCGGATCGACGCGAAGGCCTGGGCTTCGCCGGCGGCGCCGGGGCTGAGGGTGATGAGCAGTTCGCGCGAGCCCGGCGCGATGGGGATGATGAACTCGGACTCG
>CAYWGW010000414.1:0-2084 GCA_964457385.1 uncultured Spirochaetaceae bacterium | reverse complement strand
CTGAACCCGAGGACGGAGCAGATCCCCAACGGCGTCGACTTCGAGGCGGTCGCTGCCCTTCGACCCGAGCCGGCTGACCTCGCCGCCATCCCCCATCCACGAATCGGCTACTGCGGCTGGGTCAAGCGGCAGCTCGACTGGGAGCTCATCGACACGCTCTCGGCGCGCCGTCCCAAAGACTCTTTCGTATTCGTCGGCGCCGTCGCATCCCACCCAGAGCTGGGTCGCATTCTCGAGCGGCTCGACGAGCGCCCGAACGTCCATTTCCTCGGAGCCCGGTCGACCGAGGAGCTGTTGGCCTATCCGGCCCACTTCGATGCCTGCATCATGCCCTACAAGATGGATGACTACACGAAGTACATCTATCCGCTGAAGCTGCACGAGTACCTCGCCGGCGGAGCCCCGATCGTCTCGACCCCGATTCGGACGGTGCGCGATTTCGGGGACGTCGTCGAACTCGCCGAAACGATCGAAGAGTGGTGTGGTGCGCTCGATCGGGCGCTCGAGCCCGCCGCTCGCGAGCCGGCACGCGTCGAGGCCCGCCGTGCGGTGGCCCGGGCGCACGACTGGAACGGCATCACCCATCAGGTGGCTCGCGCGATCGCCGACACGGTCGGCGGGTCGATCCCCGAGCGCCTCGCGGCACTCCCGGTTCCCGAAGACTGGCGTCTCGGTCGATTTCGGAGGGCGGAGTGGCGGGATGATGGGACCGGAGGCTGACGGGATGACGGAAGCGATCCGCAACCCACGCCTGACGATCGGCCTGCCCGTCTACAATGGCGAGCGCTACCTCCGCGCCTCGATCGACTCGGTCCTGGCCCAGTCCTTCAAGGACTTCGAGCTGATCCTCTCGGACAACGCGTCCACGGACTCGACGACCGACATCTGTCGGGCGTATGCGGAGCGGGATCCCCGGGTCGTGTTCCGGCTTCAGGAACGCAACCGGGGTGGCTTCTGGAACCACTACCACGTCATCGATCTCGCCCGCGGCGAGCTCTTCATGTGGGCGGCCCACGACGACATCCGCGAGCCCGACTACGTGCGCGCCTGCATCGAGGTGCTCGATGCGCGGCCGGAGGTGGTGCTCTGCTACTGCGGCACCGTCAACATCGACGAAGAAGGGCGCGAGCTGGATGCGAGCGAGGTGCTGCTTCCCGTGGATTCCCCCACTGCGAGTGAACGCTTTCGAGCGCTGTCCCGGATGGACTATCGACTCGAGCCGATCTACGGCGTGATGCGATTGGATGTACTTCGGCAGACGTCTCTTCGGGGAGAGTACGCGGACTCGGACCGGGTGCTGCTGGCGGAGCTGGGTCTTCGCGGACCCTTTCATCGGATTCCCCGCGTCCTCTTCCGCCGCCGGGATCATGCACAGAGGTCGATCCGCAAGCATGGGACGCGTCAAGCGCGCAGCGCCTGGATCCATCCGGATCGATCGTCCGTCCTCGTGTTTCCGTACTTTCGACAGCTCCTGGAGTATCTGCGGGCGATCCGACGATCGGCGCCGTCGTGGACTGAAGAGCTGCGCGGCTACGGACACATGGCACGCTGGTCTCTCCTCCACGCCCGACTGCTGGTCTCGGATCTGGAGTACGCGCTGCGGACGCTGCTCGGCCCCTTCGTGCGGCGTATCCGCGCACTGCTCTCCTGAGCCGACCCGCGCCCTTCGGCCACGCCAGGATGGCTCGGGCGAGCGCCGCCCGGCGCCGCCGAAACGCTCGGCCGGCGACCCTCAGGCGGAGCGCAGGACGAGCTTCCGTCCGTAGAAGGCCTCGGCGTAGCGCTCCGGCGCGTTCGCCTCCATGCCGCGCAGCCGCAGCAGGCCGCGCAGGGTCTCGGCATCGAGCCATTGCTTGTCGGCCTGTGATGCATGCGCCTGGAGGATCGTCTCGATCTTCCTGTCGACCTGTTCGGCGGTGAGCGGGAAGAAGGTGCCGGGCTGTCCGAGGTCGCCGTCGTATTTCGGGATCTCGTACTCGAGGATCAGGTGATTCCGCCAGGTGTTCCAGGTCAGCTCGCTCACGAGCCTGTGGTCCTGGTGCAGGTCGTGTCGAAAGTGGGTGAAGATGAGATCCGGGGAGCAT
>CAYWGW010000413.1:0-2087 GCA_964457385.1 uncultured Spirochaetaceae bacterium | reverse complement strand
CGGTGCTGAGCCAGGCGGGACTGCTCTAGTCAGGGTCGTTCACAGAACTGCGCAAGATCGCAAACGCCTCGCCGAAATGGATCTCGGAGATCCTTTCAACGAGGCAGATAGAGGAAAATGATCATGACACGAAAGCCTAGGCTCCTCGCCTTCGCTCTCGCCGCCGTCCTCGTGATGGTTGCGGGAGGTGCGCAGGCAGCCCTCTTCGCCGGCTGGGACTTCTCCCAGTTTCGCGGAGCGGGGTTCCCGAGCACGGATGGCGTGAGCAACACGACCACGCTCGCGGCCAATTACTCCAGCCTGGACCCCACGTTCAACGCTGGAGCCGAGTCGGCCGCCTTCGGAACGGCCAGCTGGACGGGACCGATCCTGCCCTGCGCTGGATCGCTCCAGGCAAATCGGTTGGCACCGACCGCCGATCTGCTCTCGGGATCCTTCACGACCTTCGGAACGAACCCCTTCGACTCGCTCACGATCCTGGATTCGGAAGGACAGACCTTCCAGCAGCTCCTCGCGCTGACCACGCGCGGTGGATCGTCGACGGTCACCTTCGAGGTGACGGGCGCGCCGACCGGAGAGGATTGGGCCGTCTCCTTTGGTGGAAAGACCTTCTCCGGCACTTCGTCGGTGAACGTCGAGTTCTCGACGAACGGGTCGAGCTTCAGCTCGGTTGGTACGGCTGCACTCGATACGGACGAGGAGACGTTCCGATTCCCGCTGGGCACCAATCCGGGGTCCAACGGATTCGTCCGTCTCTCGCTCGATGATGCGGCCGGACAGCCGATCATCGACAACGTCGCCGTGCCGGAGCCCGGCATGACCGGCATGCTGCTCATGGGCACTCTGCTCGTCGGTGCGCTGGGACGACGCCGGATCGCTTGATCCGAACCCGGCCGGTGCTGCCCGCTCCCTGGAACGGGTAGCATTCGACGGGAGTCTGAACGGGGCCGTCATCCGAAAGGGTGGCGGCCCCTTTTGCACGGACTCTCGTGGCTTTCGTGTGATTGCCCGCTCACCCGGTGGTCGACGCCGCATGGATCGAGCCCGCCTCCGAGCGGGCCTATGGAGATCGAGATGATCGCTTCTTCCGCTTCAAACCTTGCCGTTCCGTCGCGTATCCGCTTGCTCGCGAGCTGTCTTGGAAGCCTCCTGGGTCTCGCCCTCTCGCTCTCCCTCGCGAGTCCAGTATTCGCCGAATCCGGGCGCGCCGCAAAGTTGGACCCCGGGTCCATCCTCTCGCGCGACGATCTGTGGCCCTATCGGGTGGACCTGATCGAGGCATGGGACGACGGTGGGCGGCTGGCGCGGCCGCTGCGCGAGGGGACGACAGGAGTGCTGATCCGACTCGAGGATGCCGAGCGAGCCCGAATCGACTTCGGTCGCTCCGGTCTCTACGTCGTGCCGGTCGCCAAGACCGATCTCGTCGCCCGCATGGAGAAGACTCTGCGGGGGGAGATCGAGAAGGATGCGCCCAACTTCATCGTGGCCATCGGACCCAGGTTGCTGGATCCGTCTCGCGAGCCGCTCTCGTTGGTGCCCTTCGGTACCATCCAGGCCTACGATCGTTTTCTCTGCGTCTACTTCGATGCCACGGCTTCGGACTCCGAGATCGAGACGATTCGCGCGCGACTCGCTCCAATCGTTCGGGAGACGCCGGGTCTCCTGACGGTGCTCTTCCCGATCGGCGAGCGCAAGGATCCTCCCATGGCTCGTCTGCTGAAAACGGTCGGATGGGACGCCTTCTTCCTGCCCGATCATCTCGCCGACCCCTACGCCCATGGACTGGTCGGGGAAGATCCCGAGCTCCCGAGGCTTCAGCTGACGAGCGCAGAGGGAAGGGTCTGGGTCGAGGGCGCGATCGCGGGCGAGACCGCGGGCGAGACATTGGAGAAGCTGCGCGAGCTTCTGCCTCCTGACGACGACGAGCCAGACAGCACGACCGGTTCCTGAACGAACTCTCCGCCTCCGCCAATCGCTCTAGGGTTCGTCCGCCCGGCTTCGAGGGGTGCCCGTCACCGCCAGGACGCGCCCATTGTCCTTCTCGAACGAGAGATCCCAGCGCGCGAGAGTCTCGCTCGACGCGGCCC
>CAYWGW010000412.1:0-2102 GCA_964457385.1 uncultured Spirochaetaceae bacterium | reverse complement strand
TGGTCTCGGACTACGGCTACGAGGGCAGCTACAAGTCGGTCCAGCGCTACGTGCGGGCCCATTTTCCGCGGCCGAGGCGGCGTGCCCGACGTCGCGTCGAGACGCCGCCGGGCGCGCAGGGCCAGGTCGACTGGGGCGAGTTCCCGCGTGTTCGCGTGGGCGGCGAGGAGCGCTCGCTGCACGCCTTCCACCTGGTGCTCTCCCACTCGCGCCATGAGGCGGTGGTGTGGTCGGAGCGCGAAGACGAGCTCGCCTGGCTGGATGTTCACAACCGGGCCCTGAGGCGGCTCGGAGGCGTTCCAGCCGTGCTTCGCGTCGACAACTGCAAGACCGCCGTGGGACGCGGGGCCGGTCCCTGGGGCCAGGTGAACGAGACGTACCGACGCTATGCCCGAGCGCTCCGCTTCCACGTCGACGCGACGCGCCCGAGGCAGCCTCAGGAGAAGGGCAAGGTCGAGCGCCGCATCCTGGGCCATCGCCAGGGCTTCGATCCGACGGGGCCCGACTGGTCGACGCTCGAAGACCTGCAGGCCTGGACGGACGACCAGGTGATGGCGTCCGCGAAGCGGAGGATCTGCCCGGCCACGGGGACCTCGGTCTACGAGGCCTGGCAGGCGGAGAAGGATCTTCTCGGCCCGCTCCCGCTCCACTGGCCCGAGCCCTTCGACCTGGTCCAGCAGCGCCGGGTCGGTCCGGACGCCACGATCCGCTTCGAGGGGCGGACCTACAGCGTCCCCTTCGCGCTGGTGGGGAAGACGGTCGAGGTCCATGGCTGCGCCCGCACGGTTCAGGTCGTCCACGGCAGCTCGGTCGTAGCCGAGCATCCGCGGCACAGCCGCGAGCGCCTGCTGCTCGATCCGGCCCACTACGAGGGGCCGAGTACGGAGGAGGTCGAGGCCCCGATCCCGCTCGGGCGGATGGGCAAGCGCTTGCAGGAGATCTACGACCTGCCGCCTGAGCAGCGGCCCATCGATCTCTATGCGGCGGTGGCGGAGGTGGCGCGATGAGCAGTGCAACCCCGACGAAGACGGAGACGAACAGCCCGGTAGCTCGCAAGGGTCCGCGGGTCGATCTCGACATCACGCGAGACCGGCTCGAACGGCTGGGGCTCAGCCATGCCAGCGATGTCCTCTCGGAGGCGCTGGGCACGGCGACGAAGGAGGATCTGGCGCCCCATCGGTTCCTCGACGGCTTGCTCGAGACGGAGCTCCAGCATCGAGAGGAGCGGCGGCTGAAGACGTCGCTCAAGCTCTCGGGGCTGCCCACGGGCCAGACCCTGGGCAACTTCGACTTCTCGTTCCAGCCCTCCGTCGAGCGCAGCCGGATCGAGACGCTCGGGACCTGTGCGTTCATCCGCGCGAAGGAGAGCCTGCTGATCCAGGGGCCGCCGGGTGTCGGGAAGACGCACCTGGCGATCGCGCTGGGCGTGCGAGCGGTCGAGAACGGGTTCTCGGTCTTGTTCCTGCGGCTCGAGGACCTGCTGGCGGCCATGAAGCGGGACGCGGATGCGGGGCCCTCGCGACTGCGTCGCAAGAAGTACATGAACGTGGCGCTGCTCGTGATCGACGAGGTCGGGTTCGAGCCGATGTCGCGACAGGAGGCGAGCTGGTTCTTCCGGCTGGTGAGCCACCGCTACGGACGGGGCTCGATCCTGATCACGACGAACAAGGGGATCCGGGACTGGCCGGAGGTGCTGGCGGGCGACGAGGTGTTGGCGACGGCGATCCTGGATCGGTTGCTCCATCGCAGCCACGTTCTCAACATCACGGGTCGGAGCTACAGGCTGCGGGAGCTCGAGCAGGCGACCCAGGCAGGCCGGGGCGAGTAGGAAACGAGGGACAGCCCGAGGGCTGGGCCCTACGGCCCCAGCCCTCGGGCTTGAGGAGACGCAGGACAGTTCAACAGGGGAGGTGCGGAAAAGATCGTGTCCTTTTAACGCGGAAAAGATCGTGTCCCTGGACAGACGTCCGGCTCCAGCAGCGCTATGCCCACCGCCACAGCGTCGTCGGGTACCTGGTCCGCTACGTCCGGGGAGGTCCGATCCGGGATCGCCGACTCGTGATCCCGACCCCGACGACCACGACCTTCTCGTACACGAACCA
>CAYWGW010000411.1:376-2111 GCA_964457385.1 uncultured Spirochaetaceae bacterium | reverse complement strand
TCTGGGACCGGCCCAGCCGCCCGTCGCTTTCGACCCAGGCAGGCAGACGCACCGCACCGTGCTCCACATGGGCTCTGCCCGAAGCCTTCCACTTGCGCGCATCGATGCGATCGCCGTCGAATTCGTCGTTCCACCACAGCGTCCATCCGTCGATGGTGTCGGCCGGGTTCTCTGCCACCGCGATGCTCTCGAGTCCGCAGCATGCGAAGACACTCAGAAAAAACAGCCGCGCCATTACGCGAATATCGGGAAAATGAGACATCAATTGGCTCCAAAACGGGGATGGTAAACTTGAGACCGGGGCCAGCGACAATTGCACTTTGCCTACGCGCGCCGGCACGTCTGGCGACTGATTCCGTGCGGCTCCACTCCGTGTAGTTTCTTCCATCGCCTTGGATCTCCATGTTGCTGAAAGGGCGCCGTTTCCAACATGATCGTGCCAGAGCCGTGTTTGGACGCCAGCCGTTGCGGTTCACTCGAATCCGAACTCGAGTTCATTCGGCCAATGCGGCGACCAATTGGGGTGGAAGCTGGGGCTGAGGCCTTCGGCGGCGGAGCGGCCGTGGGGGAGTTCCATGACCGGCCCGGGCGTCTGGTGATTGACGCGGAAGCTGAACTTGACGGGTTGACCCGCGTCTCGGAGCTTTTTCACATGCGGGATCTCGCTCCAGGGGATGGCGCATTCGACGATCCGGGTGCCGGGCTCGTAACGGACCTCCAATTTGCCTTCGGCGGGGCCTTCGCCCGCGGACTTCGGTTGTCGCGGATAGAAATGCTTGTAGGTCATGCCGGGCAGCCAGGTCCGCCAGATCTCGGTCCCGCCGCCGTACTGCTCGGCGACATGGTTCAGGGCGAGCTCATAATCGGTCGATTTGTACCAGACGAACTTCGGCATGCGGCCCGGCAGATGCGTCTGCCAACCGTCTTCGCCCATCGGGATCGCATTGAACGCGATGAGGACGTAGTCTCGCGAAATCTGCGGCATGCTGCTGGGGATATCGGGCCATCGGCGATAGCTGAAACGCCGGACCCCTTCCGGCCAGCGGTGCTCAACCAGCTTCACCTCATCGCCCGGCTTGACCGTCCGGCCGCGGTCGTCGACCGGTTCGTACGACACTTCGGGATAGAAGTCGGCATCCTCATCGCGCTTCGCGAAGCGGCATGTCCCCTCGTCGATCGTGCTGTCGGCGATCTTCGCGGCGAAGTAGAAGTAGTCGTCGTCGTGGGCGACGTAGCCCACGGCGGCGCCCTCGGCTTGCTGCGCGTCGAACTGCTGGAACGGATAGAGCATTGCCTCTTCGAAGCTTGGTCCGCCGGCGCCGGTGACGTCGATCGCCTGCGGCAGCACGTCTTTCCAATCGCCGAGCTCGCCGTCGACGGTGATCGTGCGACGCGAGATCCAGTTCACACGCATCGGCTCCTCGTGACGTGCGACGCCGTCCCGGCCCGCGTTGAACGTGAGCTGGAGCGGATAGACGTTCGTCGGATCAGCTTCCCCGCCGACGATTTTCACGTCGACCCACTTCCGCTCGCGGGGCGCGAACGCCAGCCGCGTCGGACACTCGATCTCCAGATCGCCGAGTTGCACGTGCAGCGCGCCTGCGATCGGCGTATTGCGCTGATTGGTCAGCCGCAGCCGGACAACGGGCTTCGACGCGGTCGGCGCGGTCATGTCGTAGGCAACCGTTTCCAGCGGTTCGAGGCCGTCGATTTCAGCCGTGCGAATTGCCTGCAG
>CAYWGW010000411.1:0-366 GCA_964457385.1 uncultured Spirochaetaceae bacterium | reverse complement strand
GGCTTGGCCGGATTGCCACGAAGGAAGACGCCGCGCTCGTCGAGCGGAAGCGCAAGCCGACGGTTGGGGGAGTCGACGGCATTCCCATAATAGTCGTAGGCGGCGCAGGCCGGCGGCAGGTCGATTGTGATCGTCGCCCCGCTCATCGACATCGGTTCTTCAATCTGTGCGCTCAGCGCCGCACGTTCTTCGGCCGACTCCTCTGGCAGCGCCGCAAGCCGCTGCCGCAGCTCGTCTTTTGCCGCGAGCTCATCGAAGCTGCGCACCGTGTTGAATAGCAGGCTCGTTGTCTTCTTGCCTCCGAACAGGGGAGCGATGTCGCCGACGAGGACGACCGTGCCGTCGTCGGCGTTTCCGTCGAGCCCA
>CAYWGW010000410.1:0-2131 GCA_964457385.1 uncultured Spirochaetaceae bacterium | reverse complement strand
AGAGCTGGCCGCCCGCGTTATGTCCGGTGGGATTGCCGATGTAGTAGCCGTTGGCATCGGCGCCGTGTCGGTCCCGGATCTCGCGCAGGCGTGTCGCCGCGAGATCGAAGGCTGCGTCCCAGGAGATCTCCTCCCAGCCGCCGTCGGGGGTCTTGCGGATCGGCTTCTTCAGCCGCTCCGGATCCTCGTAGATCTCCTTCATGGCGTAGGCTTTGGGACAGAGGTAGCCCAGGCTTCTCGCGTCCTCCGGATCGCCCTCGATGCGGAGAACCCGGCGCGCCGCGGGATCGATCTCGACGCGCAGCCCGCAGCTCGCCTCGCAGGTGGGACACGATCGATGGACGATGGCCTTCGGTATCCGGTTCGGCATCCGGAATGAGTAGCGAAACGGGGGATTCTCAGCCGCCCCCGACTCGATATGCTTTCCTGAGAGCTTCGGGCGGCCCCGGTTGCAAGCGACGGGACGTCTTCATCCGATCGAACGATTCGAGACCCGCGCAAGCAACGGGCCGACGAGGAAATCCTTGATGGCCGAATTGCCCTTTCTTCTCTTTGATGCCGACAATCATTACTACGAGGCCGAGGACGCCTTTACGCGCCACATCGATCCGCGCATGAAGACGCGGTGCATGGACTGGGCGGTCGTGAACGGACGCAAGCGGCTGCTGGTCGGCGGCAAGCTGAACCGCTTCATCCCGAATCCGACCTTCGATCCGGTGGCGCGCCCTGGCTGTCTCGATCAGTACTACCGGGGCATCAACCCGGAAGGCCTGAGCATCCGCGAGGCCTTCGGCGAGCTCGAGCCGATCCGGCCGGAGTACCGCGACCGCGAGGTTCGACTGAAGAAGATGGACGAGCTCGGGATCGAGAAGGCGATCTTCTTCCCGACCCTGGGCGTCGGGATGGAGGAGGCCCTGAAGCACGACGTCGAGGCCGTGCACACGGCCTTCGAGGGCTTCAACCGCTGGCTGCTGGACGATTGGGGCTTTGCCTATCGAGAGCGGATCTTCGCGGCGCCCTATCTCTCGTTGATGGATCCGGAGCGGGCGGTGCAGGAGCTCGAGTGGGTGCTCTCGAACGATGCCCGCTTCATCGTGATGCGGCCCTCCTTCGTCTACGGCAAGGGCGGCAGCCGGTCTCCGGCCGATCCCTGCTTCGACGCCTTCTGGCAGCTCGTGAATGACGAGGGACTGACCGTCGTCTATCACGGCGGCGACGCGGGCTACGGCGCCTACATGGAGGATTGGGGGGAAGGCGGAACGATCCAGGCCTTCGGCGCCTCGCCCCTGCGGAGCATCGCGCTTGCCCACAAGCCGCCCTTCGACCTGATGGCGGCCCTGATCTCCCACCGCCTCTTCGAGCGGTTTCCGAACCTCCGGATCGCGAGCATCGAGATGGGTGCCTTCTGGGTCCCCTGGCTGCTCCAGACCCTCGAGCGGGTCTACGGTCAGAATCCGAATGCCTTCGCCGAGGACCCGAGCGAGACCTTCCGGCGACACGTCTGGATCGCGCCCTTCCACGAGGACAGTCTCTCGGAGCTGAAGGGCCTCGTCGGCGCAGAGAACATGCTGCTCGGCTCCGACTGGCCCCACGCCGAGGGGCTCGCGGATCCGACCGAGTTCGTGCATGAGCTCGTCGGCTTCGACGCTCCGGAGATCGAGCGGGTGATGCGGACGAATGCCCTCTCGCTGTCCCAGCGGCGGCCAGCCTGAAGGCCCTTCGCGAGCCGACCGACGGAACGAACCGAACGACTGAACGAATCGAACGACGAGAGGACGAACCCGATGCGCGCCGCTTTGCTCGAGACGAACCAGGAGCCCCTTTCCTTCGTGAGTGACATCGAGGTCGAGGAGCCGGGACCGCGCGAGGTGCTCGTGAAGATCTCGAGCTGCGGCATCTGTCACTCGGATCTCACGATGATCGACAATCCCGGCGGCACGCAGCTGCCCGTCATTCTGGGCCACGAGGCGGCCGGTGTCGTCGAGGCGGTGGGGCCGGGCGTCACGCGTCTCGCCAAGGGTGATCCGGTGATGCTGACGCCGCTCCCGTCCTGTGGCCAATGCTATTTCTGCGTTCGGGGACAGCCGACGCTCTGCGTCGACGCCCAGGGCTTCATGACCGGCGTCCGTGC
>CAYWGW010000409.1:0-2151 GCA_964457385.1 uncultured Spirochaetaceae bacterium | reverse complement strand
GCGGGCCCGCGTCCGGGGGGGTCGGGGTCGGGGGTGGACCCTGGGAAGGGGCCGGGGACGGGGCCGAGGTCGAGGGTGAGCTGGACGCCCCCGGGCCGTCGGAAGGCCGCCGTCGAGAGTTCGGGCCGGGTCGCGTCGAGGCCGGTCCGCCGCGCCCAGAGTCGGAAGACGTCGGTGATCTGTTCAGCGAAGCGGCCCTCGCCGCGCATGCGGCTGCCGAAGCGTGGATCGTTGAGCCGTCCGTTTCGCAGGGACTCGAGGCGATGGAGCACCTTCGCGCGTCGCAGCGGGCGATGGGCGAGCAGCCAGTCGTCGAAGAGATCCGCGAGTCCGTGGGGCAGGCGAAGCACGATCGATCCCGCGTGGGACGCGCCCGCCGCGGCCGCTGCCTCCAGCAGCGCCGGCGTCTCCTCGTCCGTGAGTCCCGGAATGATCGGGGCGATCATCACGCCCGTCGGAATGCCCGCCGCGGCGAGCCGTTCGATCGCGCGCAGCCGCTCCTGGGGCGCCGACGCCCGGGGCTCGAGCACCCGGGCCAGCTCCGGATCGAGGGTCGTGAGGCTGATCGACACGGAGATCGCGTCGTACTCTGCCAGACATCGGAAGAGATCTAGATCGCGAGCGACCAGCGCGTTCTTCGTGATGATCATGATCGGATTGCGGAAATCGGCGAAGACCTCGACACAGCGGCGGGTCAGCTCGAGTTTTCGCTCCAGCGGTTGATAGGCGTCGGTCACGCCGGAGATCGCCACCACCTGCGGCTTCCAGCGCGGCGCCGAGAGCTCCTTTCGCAGCAGCTCCGGGGCCCGCTGCTTCACGAGGATCTTCGTCTCGAAGTCGAGGCCGGCCGAGTATCCGAGGTACTCGTGGGTGGGTCTCGCATAGCAGTAGGCACAGCCGTGCTCGCAGCCGCGGTAGGGATTCAGGCTCGCGTCGAAGGGGATATCGGGGCTCCGGTTGAAGGTCAGCGCCGTCCGGGAGGGATCGGGCAGCATCTGCGTCCGCGCCGCGGGCTCCGGCGCCGATGCGGGGTCATGGGGCTCGGGATCCGGATCGCGCTCGGGATCCGGATCGTGATCGAGCGAGGAGGCCGGTTGGAGCGCGTCGAGATCCGCCACCGTCCGGCGGGGCTCGAATCGCCCAGTCGGATTCACCCGGGCGCCGCGACCCCTACGGGCCGGCCGGTAGGCCGCGGGCTCCGCCTCGAGCAGGCGAGCCGGCCGCGGCGGATCGGGTTGCGGGGTGGGGGAGGGTGTCGACTGCGGGGGGTGAATCATGAAGGCGAAAATAAGACGAAAATATACACCGAGCAAGGCCCGATTCTCGCCAGCCTGGATCTCCGACACGGAACTCCGACACGGAGAGCGCTGCTTCGAGGAGAGGGGCGCCTCATTGCCCCTGACAATTTCACGCCCCGGTAGCTCTGTTCGCGGCAGGGCCATCTGGCCTCGTGCTCAATCCGCACCCGCTTCCGCCGTCCACTCCAACCCACGGCCAGAACCCTGATGGCTTCAAGTTGGAAACGGCGTTCGAGTACCCGAAGCCGGACCGCCGGGTCATGGGTCTCGAAGATCATTTTGTGCAGGTAGCCGCGTGGGCGACGGGTGCGAGCGGACGGGTGCGGGAAACCGTTCGGGGGACCGTTCAGGGAGCCGTTTGGTCGACGGCGACACAGCCGTCAGCCGTCGAGGGTCGCGATCGCGATCGGGTGCTCGTGCCCCCCGGTCAGGATGGGGCCGCGGGGTTGCGAACGGGTCCGGGACGCCCGCGAATCCGGGCAGCTTGCGAAGCCGTCGCGGATCTGGGAGTCGAAGCCCCTTCCAGAACCCTGCCTTCAGCAGACAGGGTTTACTTTCGTCATATGTTCGCCTATGATGCAGGCCCAGCCCCGCCGAACCCGAGCTTGCGACAATGCAGACGACCAGGACTTCGACCGGTCCGCTCGCCCGATCGGTCGTGTCGACCGAAAGGCCGACCTGCTTCTTGCGGGTTCGCGGCTCCGAGCTTGAGGCCGTGCTTGGTCCCGATCCCAATCCCAATCCCAATCCCAATCCCGGCGGTCCCGGTCTCGAGACCCGCCTGGCCCGACTCTCGGTCGCCCGCGGCCCCCTGCGGCGGACGCTGGCCCGATTGGCCGGACGGCTCGTCGAG
>CAYWGW010000408.1:0-2201 GCA_964457385.1 uncultured Spirochaetaceae bacterium | reverse complement strand
ACGTCCTGCGCGGTCTCCAGGCCCTCGGCATCGTCTGGGACATCCGCGAGCCCCCCGCCCGGGCGCTTCATCCCGACCGCGCGACCGACGCGACGACCGACCGCCTCGCTGTCTGAGAAGATCGGCGGGCGAGACCGATTGGCAATCCGCTCGGGGTCGAATCTACGGAATCGGCGCCGGCCAACGCATCACGGTCTCAGGTAGACCTGCGAGGTCTCTGCTATCGCACCGCTCGCGCAACTTCCATCATCTGCTCGCGATAGCGGATCAGTGGCGTACGGTCGGGATACGCTTGCGCGAGCGATGCAAAGAAGTCGTAGGAGTCGTACCAGAGCCCGAGTCGAGCGAGCGTATGACCGCGCTCCGCGGGCGATGCCTGTGCAGCTGCCCTCCGTCGTAAGTCATTCTCCGGAAGCACGCGGAGAGCGGCAGCAGACACGGGGTTGCGGGAAGGGCGATCGGGATCCACGAGCAGCGAGACGAACCAGCGATAGTCGACACCCGGCTCGAGCTCGATGTCCTGATCCTCCAGATCGATCGAGTGCGAGCCGGCTTCGTGGGGTCCCGGCAGCTCCACGCTGAGCAGTGGATCGATCGAGACCTCGTCCACGATCGTGATCTGGACCGGATGGGGTGTGTCGGCGCTCAGCTTCCACCACAGACGCGGCGAAGTCGACAGGGTGAGACCGGTATGATCGATGGGCGCTGCCGTCTCGATCGTCGCCGAGCTCGGGCCGGCGCGGACCGCCCCGAACTGGCGCATCCAGCCCAGCGAGTCCATGCCGGCGGGAGCCTGATAGGTCGGAGACGGGAGCTCGGTCAGCGCGGCAATCAGGATCTCGTCGTCCGGCCCCGCCACGGCCTCTTCTGGCGGTCCTTCCGGTTGCGCCGCGTCCGCGATGCGCTCCGGTGCCTCTTCGGTCGGCACCTCGGATTCCTGCTGTCGCGCATCACGAGGCGGTGACCCGGCCTGCGATGAGGGATCGAGTCCCTCACCGGCCAGCTGGGCGGGCTCGGGGCTCTCGCCCGACGGATCGCCGCTCGGCGGCATCGGCGCCGTCTCCTCGACCAGCCGGGGCGCGCTCGGGGGCTCTGCCGACTGCGGCGCTTCGCTCTTCGGTAGACTGCTCCACCAGATTCCGATGGCCAGCATCAGCATCGCCAGCGCGGGCACAGCCGCGCGTCCGATGCCCTCCGCTGGAGCGAGCGATTCGAAGAAGTCGCGAAGCCGACCGCGCCAACCCTTCTCGATCGAGGTCGGCGATCGTTCGTTTCGCGTCCGTGGGTCGGCCGTCCCGAGCGCGTCGCTCGGCGGGATCGAGAGCGGCACTCCGGCGTCGAATCGCCTCAGCACGCTCAGCTCGGTTCGGCACGCGGCGCAGCCTTCCAGATGGCTCTCGATCTGCATCGCTTCCTCTCCCATCGTCTGGGGGTCGGCCAGGAACACCACGAGCCGCTCGGGCTCGGGATGAGAAGACGGAGAGTCTCCTTCGGGCGCGAGGAGATCGTGAAGCGCGAGATCGAAGGCGGACCAACGCGCCACGGCGGCCGCGCAGTCGGGGCAGGTCGGGTAGTGGGCGCGGAATGACTCGAGCCCGGGTGCAACCGGATCCATCAGGAACTCCTCGGCATCGATCTCCGTTGCCCGCCGACAGCTCATCGGGAGGCCTGCCTTCGCCGCGAGAACGCAGCCTCCTTCGATCGCCGACTCCAATTCCGGCTTGCTTGTTCGCATACGCCATGTTCGATCTCCTGATGGAGAGATCGCAGCAGCGGGCCGGATCGGATCACCGTTCGCCTCCATTCCGGGATGAGCCCCGTGGTTGATACCCGAGGGAAATATCCGCGTGTCATTCTTCGCCCGATCCTTCCTGACGCGCCTCGATCTCCTCCCGCAGCCGGGCGAGTCCCGTTCTGAGGGATCGCTTGAGTGAGCCGAGTGGAATCCCCGTCGCCGCAGCGGCCTCCTCGTAGGTACTGCCTCTCACATGGACCTCGGCAACGGCGAGCCGTTCCCGCTCGGGCAGGTTCTCGAGGGCCCGCACGAGCGTCATTCGCATCGCCAGCGCCTCAGCCCCGATCGAAGCCCGTGGCGGCCAGGGTGCCTCCGGGCCGGGGCCATCGGCCACCTCGATCGGATCCGCGTCCGGAGCCGCTCGCTTCGAGGCCCGGATGCGATCGATGAACTTGAACCGCGTGGT
>CAYWGW010000407.1:0-2228 GCA_964457385.1 uncultured Spirochaetaceae bacterium | reverse complement strand
TCACGCGGTGGTTGTCGCCGAGGGGGCTCTCCTCGACGAATCGGGTGTGATCGTCGGGCTGGTAGACACCGGTCGTGGAGCAGTGGAGGAAGCCCTTCGCCTGCCGGCAATGACTCATCAGGAGGCCCACCCCCTCCGCGTTCGAGCGCAGGTCGGAGTCGAAGTCGGAGGTCTTGGCGACCGCGAAATGCAGCACGTAGTCGAAGTCCCGGGGCAGCTGCGAGAAATCGCCTGCCTCGAGATCGCTGGACACACAGGTGATGCCCGCGCTCTCGAGGGCGGCCTTCTTCTTCGCGTCCGAGAAGCGCGCGGTCGCCCAGACCTCGTTCTCGCCGGCGAGGCTCGTGGCGATGGGACCGGCCACCTGGCCCGTCGGGCCGGTCACGAGAATCTTCTGATCGCGCATGAAACGTCTCCTTCTGCTGCTCGTCGCGGGTGGCTGTCATCCGGCCGCGGGGCGCGGACCGCGACAGTCTATCAGCGCGTGGCAACGAGGAGCAGCCCCAGAGTCAGGCCGACTGCTCCCGCCATCCCCGCGACACGGGGAAGATAAGGCCAGGTCCCCTGCTTCGAGCGACCTTCGCGGGCAAGTCGGAGGCCGCCGAGATCATCGAGGATCGCGAGACCCAGCCAGAGTACAGACGGGATCGCGAGCCAGAGAAGATCCCAGAATGCGCCCCACGCGAGCAGCGACGCGAAAGCTACCGTCGCGGGCAGCACGGCGGCCAGACGACCCGGCCCGGCCTGCTGCGCCGGCCCGGTCCGCTGCACCAGCCCAGCCCGCTGCACCGGCCCGCTCTGCTGCGCCGGGTCTTCGTTGTCGGTCGTGGAGACCTCGAGCGGCATCGGTACCCACGCGAGTACTCCCGTCACGACGAGCCCCGAGACCATCGCGATCCCGATCCAACCTCGCTCGAGACCGATTGCCGCCAGTGCCGGCGCCAGCGCCCCGATCCCGATTCCGCGCCGCCGCCGCCGCGAGAGACGATCGGGAAGCAGCGACGACTCGGGATGGCGGAAAGCCTGGGCCAGCGCCAGCTTCAGGATCCAGCCCGCCGCGAGCAGCAGGATCAGGCCGAGCTCGCCGCGCTGCTCCGGCTCCAGCAGATCGAGCCCCTGGCGCCGCGCGACGGCGGCCGCCGCGATCGCACCCGCGGCCAGCCACATGCCCCCGATGCGGGCGTACTCGCGACCCTCGGCCAGATTGGGATTCGCCCAGGAGAAGGCACCGTGCGCCTCCGCCCGGGGCAGCGGCCGCAGCGCCGGCCGCAGTTTCGGCACCCGGGCCCGGTAGCGATCGAGCGCTTGGCCGAAGAGCTGGCGCAGATGCGCCTCCTCTCGCGCGATCGTCCCGTGATAGGCGATGGCCCAGATGACGAGGTAGACGATCGCCAGCCACAGTCGGCCGATCACGAGGCAGAGCCCGAGATCGATCAGCCCGTTGGCCAGGTAGAAGGGATTGCGGGTCCAGCGGTAGGGCCCCGCCGTGACGAGCCGCCGGTTCTGCTCGAGCACGCCCTTGGTCCAGACGTGCAGGGCGGAGCCGAGGGTCAGCGCAAGAAGCCCGATCGCCCAGGCGGGCCAGGACGGCACCGCCACCACGCATCCGACGAGCACGAGCCCCTTGCGCAGATTGCGCCGTCGCAGCCTCATCCGCGAAGGCCTCCCTGTCGCAGCGCGGGGCGCCGTCGCCGCCTCATTTCGGAGGCATGCGGATGCCCCCGTCGACCCGGATCACCTCGGCGTTCATGTACGAGTTCGTGAGCAGCTCGACGACCATCGAGGCGATCTCGTCGCCCACGCCGAGGCGCTTCGGGAAGAGCACGCTCTGGCCGAGATGGGCCTTGAACTTCTCCGAAGCCTCGCCCTCGCCGTAGATCGGCGTGTCGATCAGGCCGGGGGCGATGGTATTCACGCGCACGCCGATCGAGGCGAGATCCCGGGCGATCGGCAAGGTCATGCCGACGACGCCACCCTTCGAGGCCGAGTAGGCCGCCTGGCCGATCTGACCATCGAAGGCCGCCACGGAGGCCAGATTCACGATCGCGCCCCGCTCGCCGTCGGCATCGACGGGCTCGGTCTTCGCCATCGCCGCCGCCGCCAGCCGGATGCAGTTGAAGGTGCCGATCAGGTTCACCCGCAACACGAACTCGAAGACGTCGAGCTTGAAGGGATTGCCCTCGCGATCGACGGTGCGCATCGCCGAACCGATCCCGGCGGCGTTCAGG
>CAYWGW010000406.1:0-2279 GCA_964457385.1 uncultured Spirochaetaceae bacterium | reverse complement strand
GGAGATGGGACGGACTGGACGATCGGTTCACGGTGTTCTTCTCCTCAGCACGAGTGGACACGGGCGCCGGGCTCGAAATGAGCCCCGGGAACACGCTACAGGACGTTCGCTAGAGAGAAGCACACACGCCACCCGATGCCATCCGATGTCATCCGCGCCGGGTGCGCCGGGTGCGCCGGGGCAAAGCCTACATCCCCCGATCGACGGCGGAATCAGGTCGCCGGATCCCGCTCGCTGGCGGGGTCATCGCCTTCGTCGTCCCCAACGCCGCCCCCCGCGGCGTCGACGCCAGGCGACGCCGGCCCTCGTGCGGCGATGCGATCAGCCTGGAGCAGGGTCTTCGCGTCGGCCGTGCGGAGCAGGGCCGCGCTCCTGCGCGAGTCGTTCCACTCCGGGCCATTCGAGGGGGCATGCATCGGCACCAGCGCCTCGGCTGCGCGCAGGGTGGGGGCGTCCAACCTCGATACTTCGAGCTCGAAGCCATCCTCACGGAGGACCGCGACCCACGAGGCGATCACGTCCTCGACTCCAAGGCCAGGCTCGACGTCCGCGATGCCCCCGGCCGTCTCGGGTCGAAGCTCGAGACCGAGCGCCTCGTAGATCGGGATCAGCACCGCCTGCATCTCCTGCGTCTGCCCAACCGTGAGGACCCCGCCCACGTGCGCCGCGCCGCGGATCACGCGCTGTCCCACACCCATGACCTTGATCTGCCCGCCGAGATTCACGCTGAACTCACCGGGGCAGTACTCGCCGGGCAGCTCGCCGATCCGAGCATCGAGCCCGAGTCGCCGGAGCGTCCGCACCACGCGATCCGCCAGGTGCTCGAAACGCGCCCGGATATGGAGATTCGCCTCGGGATCAGGCATCGCCCAGGCAAACGCCAACGACTGCCGAAGGAATACGGCCGCGTGGCCGCCGGCAAGTCGGATCACCTCGCCGAAGCCTGCCGCAGCGGCCCGCCTTCGGGCCTCGCTGAAGCCGGGGCGGCGCGCGTCGAGACTCGAGAAGAGCACGGCATCGTCGGGTGCGTAGAGCCGAAGGCTCTCAGGCGCCGCGCCCGCAGCCACCCGCCGAAGCATCCCATGAGAAACGGCCGTGTCGAAGATCGGGCGGCCGGGAAATCGGTCGCGGTGCAGACGAAGCAGTCCGGGCGTGCGGGAGTCGGCGGCTTGCCCCACGCCCGGACGGCTCTCAGCGCCCGGCGACGTCGAGCTCGAGCTCGCTGCGCGCGACCACCGTCGAGAGCCGCTCGCGCTCACCCGCGGTCTCCTCGGACCCCGGCAGACTCGCGAGGGCATCGCTCGCCTCCGCATGAATGGCCCGCACGGCGTCCGGGTCGATGTCGCTCGCCAACGCGCAGGAATCCACGAGGACCACGACGTGTGATCCGTCCACCTCCGCAAAGCCCCCGGTGATCGCCGCCCACTCGCTGCGGGCCTCCGCCGAGCCGCCTGGGCCACCATGGACGATCCGCATCGGCCCGAGCACGAGCGGCGTCAGGAAGCGCTCGTGGCTCTCGAGCACGCCGAACTCTCCGGATGCGCCCGGGAGCACGACCTGCTCCACCTGCCCCGAGAAGGCTTCGCCCTCGGGTGTTACGACGACGAGCTCGAATGCCACGTTCTCTCCTCTTCCCGTCTGTCTGCTTTGAGCTCGCCTCCAGGCTGTCCACGTTGCCTGATCGACGAACCAGGCCGCAGCCCGGGCGGGCGGGGCGGCAGCCCCACCGCGCCTCGGCCGTGCTAGGCCATGGACTTCGCCTTCTCGTTTGCGCTCTCGATGTCGCCGACCATGTAGAAGGCCTGCTCAGGCAGCGCGTCGTGCTTGCCCTCGAGAATCTCCCTGAATCCGCGGATCGTATCCTCGAGCCGGACGTAGACGCCCGGGGTGCCGGTGAACTGCTCGGCCACATGGAAGGGCTGGGACAGGAAGCGCTGGATCTTGCGGGCCCGGGCCACCGTGAGCTTGTCCTCCTCGGAGAGCTCATCCATGCCGAGGATCGCGATGATGTCCTGGAGATCCTTGTAGGACTGCAGCGTCTGCTGCACGCCGCGGGCGACGTCGTAGTGCTCGTCGCCCACGATCTGCGGATCCAGGATTCGGGAGGTCGAGTCGAGGGGATCGACGGCCGGATAGATCCCGATCTCCGTGAGCGCCCGGTTGAGCACCGTCGTCGCGTCGAGATGCGTGAAGGCGGTCGCCGGCGCAGGATCCGTCAGGTCGTCCGCGGGCACGTAGATCGCCTGCACCGACGTGATCGAGCCCTTCCGGGTCGACGT
>CAYWGW010000405.1:0-2304 GCA_964457385.1 uncultured Spirochaetaceae bacterium | reverse complement strand
AGTGCGGCGGCCGTTGCCCGCTTCCAGCCCGGCGAAACTCCGGGCTCGCTCGAGCGGGACATCTGCTTCGGCCGTGAAGAGGGCGATGTCGCTGACGGCACTCGCCTCTATCCCCTCGGCGGGCCCGCGTCCCTCCAGGACCTGGCCGTCCAGGCCGACGGCCGGATCGTCGTTGCCGGGACGCTCGACCGTGGCGACGATCTCGACCTCGTCGTCTTCCGTATCCGTCCGGATGGCGAGATCGACGCGGGCTTCGGCGACGACGGCATCGTGTCCCTGGACTTCGGCGGGGACGAACGCGATGCGAGAGTCGCCATCGACGCCCAGGGCCGCATCGTCGTCGTCGGTAGCTCGCTGCCGGCCGGCGAGGATACCCTTTTCGGTGAGCGGATCGGCTTCGCCGCGCGGCTGCTGCCCTGACCAGGAGGAATACACCGACGAGGTCGAGCTCGCGACGCTCGCACGGACGAACCGACCAGATGTCAGAGACAGATGTCGGAGACCTTAAGTCAACGTGAAGTCAGCGTCGCGTCGCCTCGTCAGGCTGCCATGCGCTGGAAGACGGCCCGCAGGCGCCGCACGGGCGGATCCTCCCGATCGACGAAATCCTCGAAGGAGACGAGCGGAATCGCGGGCGTCGCGATGGCCTCGATCTCCTTCCGTGTGAGCGGCCAGGGCATCTCGCCCAGCGCATCACCGGCCTCGCGGCCGCGCGCCACGACGAGCAGCGAGCCGCCCGGAGCGAGCGCGCGCGCAAGCGACGCCACGGCGCGGAGGCGAGTGTCGGGCGGGAGGACCTGCAGCGTGTAGCACTCGACGACGAGATCGAAGCCCGCCTCCAGATCGCCGGGTAGATCGAGCAGGTCGGCGACGCGATATGTCACCCGGCTCTGTGGGAATCGACTTCGGGCCTGCTCGACCGCCGTCGGTGACACGTCGAAGGCCACCACCTCGAAGCCCCTGCCGGCGAGCTCCTCGGCCGTATCCCCGAGACCGCATCCGACATCGAGGACGCGCCCGGGTCCGGGTGCCTCGCGGTCGAGCCACTCGACGACATGCGGGTTCGGGACCTGATCGGCCCAGGGCACGATCGCCTGGCCGCGCCGTGCCTCGTCGTAGAGGCGATCGAACCAGCCGACCGGATCGCCGTCTTTGATCGATTCACGAGCGAGCGTCCGTGCGCGGGTTCGATCCGTCATGGTCGAGCCATGTTAGCCGCTGAGTCGGAAGACGGCTCCTCGGTCTCAGCTACCCCTTCGTCGCCCCAGCGAGCGCGCCCACCTCTTCGCCCAGTCATCGAGCCCGAGCAGATGCCCGCCCAGCTCCTGGCCGCTCTTGGTGAGGCCGTAGCCCGCGCCGTCGTGATCGACGATCCCGAGCGTGCGGAGCTCCTTCAGCCGGCCGTTCAGGACCGTGGGCGAGACGGCATTACAACGGCTCTGGAGCTCCCGGAAGACGAGCCGCCCCTCCCGCAGCTCCCAGAGAATCCGCAACGTCCAGCGCTGCCCCAGCACATCGAGCAGCACCATGATCGGTCGGCCGCTGCGCGTTCCGCGCGCCGCGACTCCGGGTCGTCTCGTCATCGGATGGCTCTCCCGCTCCCTCTCCGTCCGTCCGTTCCGCCTGGAATCGACCTCTCGGATCCGGTCGACGGGTCAGACCGGCAGCCGGCCTTTCGCTACGGATAGAGTAGCATCACCCCTGACCCTCCACTACCCTCGTAGATGCTACGGAATCCGTAGCTCCTGATTCAACGCCCATCAAGCGGAGGAATTCCATCATGAGCCCCATACTCGCCCCCGTCCCCGAGCCCTTCGAGCCCGAGATCGCTTCCATCCTTGCGAGCTACCCGAAGCGGGACGGCTATGTGCTGAAGCTCTTCCGCGTCTTCGCGAACAGCCTGCGTTTCCTCCGCAAGGGCACCGTGAATCTGCTCGACCGGGAGAGTCCGCTTTCCATGCGCCTGCGCGAGCTCGTGATCCTGCGGATCTGCGCCCGCAACGATTGCGAGTACGAGTGGGGCGTTCATGTCGCGGCCTTCGGCGATCACGTAGGCCTGAGCCGCGAGCAGGTCGTCGCGACCCGTCTGGCCGCCGCCGACGCGCCCTGTTGGAGTCCAGAAGAGCAGCTCCTGCTTCGGGTGATCGACGAGCTCTGCGAGCGCGGTCGGTTGGACGGGGCGACTCGCGACGCGCTGCAGGTGACCTGGACCCTGGAGCAGCAGCTCGAGATTCTTGCACTCGCCGGCAACTACCATACGGTCAGCTTCGTGGCGAACGTGGCCGAGCTCGAGCCCGAGGGCTG
>CAYWGW010000404.1:0-2313 GCA_964457385.1 uncultured Spirochaetaceae bacterium | reverse complement strand
CGAGACCAGGACCCGAGTCTCGGACACGTCCCCCTGGACGATCTCCATTCGACCTCCCAGAGAAATCACCCTCTGATCGAGAGAGGACACCGCCTGCTCCATGGAACCCATCTGCTGATCCACGGAACCGATCCGCTGCTCCACGGAACCCGTCCTCTCCGCGAGGTCGTCGATCCGGTTGATCGTCAGAGTGATGCCGAGCATCAGGAATGAGCCGATCCCGGCGATGACGGCCAGCGTGTGGCCGACGAGATGCCAGCCGCTGATGCCGCCGGATCCGCTGGAAGGCATATCCATCCCTCTCGGCGCTGCCCTCTCCTGCAGCCTCTCGAGCCTCTCTCGCTCCAGCATATCGCGGTACATAGCGACCGTCAGCTGCAGCTGCTGGCGGAGCGGGCTCGGGAGATCATCGTGCTCGAGAGCGCTCTCAGCCTCTTGAAGGGCATGGCTCGAGTCTTCATCCCGGTCGTGGCGCACCATGGGCGTGAAAATGACCCGGTTGGCGGCAGCGAAACGACAAGATTCCTCCAAATATCCATGGGCCCTGGGGGAGCATGGCGAAGCCAGGCGACTTGGGATGAGCGGGAATCCGGACCCGCTGCAGACCTCGATCCCGAGCCCGGAACCGAGCCAGTGTCGTCCGCACCCAGGACCGGCCGCGCGTCCGTCTACGCCCCCGAGCGCGCACGCGCCAAGGCCTCCGGCGTGTCGACGTCCGCCAGGACCGCATCGCTCGAGACCTCGACCTCGAGAACCCTCGCCGCGTGACGATCGAGGATGCGGCGCGCCCCGCCCTCGCCCTCGAGCACTGCCAGCTCGCCCAGGTACCTTCGGTCGAATAGCACCGGATGCCCCCGGCGACCGGCATGCAACGGCAGGCAGATCGCGCCAGCGGGCGCTGATGCGAAGGCCTCGACCAGGGGAAGGACGTGGCTCGCGCGAAGCGCCGGCAGATCGCCCAGCACGACCGCCAGGCCCTCGCAATCCACGCCGAGACGCTCGAACTCGCGCGCGCCACGGGCTATCGAGCCTGCCATCCCCCGCGCCCAGTCATCATGCTCGACGAAGGAGACGCCGCGATCCGCGAGCAGCGCACGGACGCGAGACGCCTGATGCCCCAGGACGACCAGGAGCGGGGCGACGCCGGCGTCGAGCAGGGCGTCGACGGGCCAGAGAACGAGTGGCCTGCCGCCGACCTCCTCGAGCAGCTTGTTCGTCCCGGCCCCCATCCGCCGCGACCCGCCTGCCGCCAGCACGAGCCCCGCGACGGCTCGCATCGGGGCACTCATCGGACACTCGATCCGCGTTCGCGTCGGCGCGCACCGCGTCCGTCGCGTCCGACGCCCCCGTCGCGCTCGCCACTTGCACCGCTTCCGTTGCTTCCGTCGCGTCCGTCGCGTCCGCGAAGACAAGCGACCAGCTCGGCGGCAATCGAGAGGGCGATCTCGGCAGCGCTCCGGGCCCCGAGATCGAGTCCGACGGGACCACGCACGCGTTCGATCGTGGCCTCGTCGAGGCCCATCTCGCGCAAACGCTCGCGGCGCTTCGCCTGGGTGCGCCGGCTTCCCAGCGCGCCGACGTAGAAAGATTCCGAGCGCAGCACGCGCTCGAGGGCGGGATCGTCGAGCTTCGGATCGTGACTCAGCACGACGACGGCGGATCGCCGATCGAGACCGATGGCATCGAGCGCCGCGTCGGGCCAGTCGTGACAGAGCGTCGCCTCGGGAAAGCGCTCGCGACTGGCGAAGGCGGCCCGCGGGTCGACGACCGTGACCTCGTACCCGAGCCGCGCCGCCCATGCGGCGAGATGCTGAGCGATGTGGACCGCGCCCACGATCACGAGCCGGACGGCCGGATTGTCGGGCTGGACGAAGACGTTCTGCGCACCGAGCGCGATGTGATGCGCCCGGTCGCTCGACAGCGCCTCGACCACCGCTCGGCGGAGCGCTTCTTCATCGGCTTCGAGCTCCGACTCGAGCTCACCCGGTTCGAATACCAGGCGCTGCTCTCCGCTCTCGAGCCAGGTGAGCAGCACGCTCGGCCGACGCGCCCGGCGCGCTTCCACCCAGGCCTCGAGCAGCGATCGCTTCACCGAGGAGGACTCATTCGATCGGCTCCACCCGGATGCGCACGTGGCCGCCACAGGCCAGCCCGACCGCCCAGGCCTGCTCGTCGGCGACGCCAAACTCCACGATCGCCGGCACGCCCTGCTCGATCACCCCGAGCGCCGTCTCGATCACCGCCCCCTCGACGCAACCCGCGGAGACGGAGCCCTCGAAGGCACCGTCCTCGGCGACCACGAGCTGGCTGCCC
>CAYWGW010000403.1:0-2313 GCA_964457385.1 uncultured Spirochaetaceae bacterium | reverse complement strand
CTTCGCACGATCGGCGACGTCGACTGGCAGAAATCCTGGACGCTCTTCTACTGGGCCTGGTGGATCGCCTGGTCGCCCTTCGTCGGCACCTTCATCGCCCGGATCTCGCGCGGGCGCACGGTGCGCGAGTTCGTCCTCGGGGTGCTGCTGGTCCCATCCTTCGTGAGCTTCGCCTGGTTCACCGTCTTCGGCTGGACCGCGATCGAGCTCGAGAGCCAGGCGCCCGGGATCTTTGCGGCGGTCGATTCCAACGTGGCCACGGGCATCTACGCCATGCTCGATCGGCTTCCCCTGGCCGGAATCTCCTCGTTCCTGGCGGCGCTGGTGGTCGCGATCTTCTTCGTGACCTCCTCCGATTCGGGCTCTTTCGTGGTCGACATCCTGACCTCGGGCGGCCATCCGGACCCGCCGGTCTGGCAGCGGATCTTCTGGGCGAGTGCCGAGGGGATCGTGGCGGCGGTGCTGCTGCTGACCGGGGGCCTGGCTGCCTTGCAGTCCGCGGCCATCAACACGGGCCTGCCCTTCTGTCTCATCCTGATCGTGGTCTGTATCGGTCTCGTGAAGACCCTACGCGCAGAGGAGTCGTCCCCATCCGCGACCGCGCGCGACGATCTCGTCAGGCGACCTGCCGATGCGATCTCCCGCGGCGATCTCCCGGGTTGAGGGAGACGCCGCGGCGATCAGCTCGCGCCGTCCGCCCGATCCCTCATCCCGTACTTCTCGAAGGGGCCGATGAAGGAGTGCTCGTAGAGCCCGTATCCGACCCGATCGGCGTAGTGATAGCGTCCGACGTGGTCGACGATCGTGAGCTGTCCGAGCGGCGCGATCTCCGCCGTCTTGTACTGCTTACCCTGGACGACCAGGGGCCCCTGGTACATACCGTGGCGCCAATCGGGCTCCAGCGGCGTGTAGCCCGTTCCGAGCGCGATGAAGGCGTGGCAGAGGGGCTCACAACGGATCTCCAGCGGACCCGAGGGCGCGTCGGGAAAGCGCAGGGTCGAGCCTTTCATCATGCGTGTTCCGGGTTCGAGGACGTGCTCGTACTGGACCAGCCCGAGGTTCTCGATCGGCTTCGTCGGGTCGCTCCAGATCCGCCTGGCATCGTAGAGCGCGATCGTGCCGTCGTTCTCTTCGTTCAGGATGTACAGGATCGTATGATCCTCGAACTGCATCGGAAAGTAGTTCCACATCCCCGACATCGAGCCCGGTCCCCCCGCGTGGATGCCCTCGGGTTCGGGCTCGCCGTGGGGACGCACACCCCAGGAGCGGTCCCGGGTGCCCCACCAGCGATCGGGCGTCACCTCGAAGGTCTCGTCTCCGACACGGAGCGTGCCTTCCCAGCAGCCGGTCTGGGCGAAGCGGGAGGTGTTGAAGAACACCCGGCCGTGTCGGCGCAGGAACTGCGGCTCCTCCTCGACGGCGGGAATCGATCCGCGCCAGCGAAGGTCCGCGGCGATGCCGTGCTCGGTCTCCTCGATGACGAAGCGCAGCTCCTCGAGCGGCTTCACGACCTCGATCCGGAAGGGGCCGACGCTCGTATCCATGCGATCCCCGAGCTCGCGCGAGGCGCGCACCACGCGATAGTCCTCGCCCCGCTGTACGCAGGCGAAGGCGTCCTGCACGGCGAGATTCGGATACTGCCCCATCCCCATCACCATGAAGAGCTCGTCGCTCGAGGCGTGCAGGTTGAAGTAGTAGCGATCGTAGAAGTTGCGATCGCTCGTCTGGACGAAGCGCACGGGCTCGTGGGTCTGATGGATCGGGAAGTCGTCCCAGCTCGAAATCATCTCGCTCCTCTCCTGCCAGCGAAGGGCCGCGCGGCCTCGCCTCCGGGTGTTGACGCCCGCGGTCGGATCCCGCTGTGACGGCGGGCGGAAGGGTAGGGAGCGATGGACGGCGTCGCCCGTGTGGAGACGGGGCGCGGCGCCCCTTTTTGTAGAAGCTGCTGGCAGACATCCGGGGAAGGGGGTGGGCCGGACGAAGTCGCCGGCCAGCTCGCAGCATGTTTCGGCCGCCAGGCGCTTCGTCGATCCCAGCAGTCGATCTCAGCATCGGGCATGCGAATTGCGATACGGACCGGGGAGGAAGCCTCGGAGTGCACCTGGGATGTGAAGCTGCGATGCGGAGCCGCCAGAAGGGCTGTCGGGTCGAGGCAGTTCTCGAAGGGCATTGCTGGCGGAGCCGGGAGGTCCCTCGAAGGGAGTGGTGATTCTTGGAGCCCGACGATTCGTCTGCGATGCCGGCGGAGGGCGCGCTGGAGACAGCGGACGATCTCTCGCAGCCCGGGGGTCGGGCCACGGCCGAGGCCGAGGC
>CAYWGW010000402.1:0-2334 GCA_964457385.1 uncultured Spirochaetaceae bacterium | reverse complement strand
GATGATGCGGTCGAGGGCGGCGAGCTGGGTCGGGCTGAAGCCGATCTTCTCGAGGTCGAGCAGCTCCTGGGTATCCGGCAGCAGCCGCAGCACCAGCCGCTCGCCCCAGGCCACGGGCACCGTCGAGAGCCGCACGTCGTAGTCGCGGCCGGCGATCTTCAGCCGGATGCGGCCGTCCTGGGGCAGCCGCTTCTCGGCGATGTCGAGGTTGCCCATGATCTTGATGCGCGAGGCGATGGCGGGCTGGAGGCTGCGGGGCAGGGGCTTCATCGGCTCGTAGAGCACGTCGTCGATCCGGAAGCGGATCCGGATCACGTGCTCGAAGGGCTCGATGTGGATGTCGCTGGCGCGCTCCTTCACGGCCCGCTGGAGCATCGAGTTGACCAGCCGGATGATCGGCGCGTCGTCGGTCGACTCCAGCAGATCCTTCGGCTCGTGGGAGATCTCGGTGGCCAGGGCGTCGAGATCGTCGCTCGCCTCCTCCGCCAGCTGATCGGTCGAGGCGCCGCCGCGGTCGTAGGCCAGGTTGATGGTGTTCAGGATCAGCGGCTCGCGGGCGAGCACCGGCTCGATCTCGGCGCCGTCGAAGAGCAGGTGGAGGTCGTCGAGGGGCGCCAGGTCGAGGGGATCCGCGATCGCCACCCGCAGCACGCCTTCGGCGCTCCAGCCCAGGGGCAGCACCCGATGCTGCTTGGCGAAGCCGATCGGTACGCGGGCCATCAGGGTCTCGTCGATCTGCTCCAGATCGAGGGTCGACAGCACCTCGAGGCCCTGCTGCCGGCCGAGGGCCAGCAGCACCTCGTCCGGGTTCAGGAAGCCCTCCTCGACCAGCACGTCCGCCAGCCGCTCCTGGCTGCCGGTCTGCCGCAGGCGGGCCTGCTCGAGCTGCTCCGGCGTCAGCCGGGTCTCGCGCAGCAGGATCTCGCCGAATTCGAGGCTCTCCTCGGTCGGGGTGGGTTCCCGGGGTGCGGCGCTGCTCATGGCTCCTCCCGGCGCAGGATCGTGACGGAGGAAGAGTAGCCGTAGGCCGAGTCCAGCAACGAGGCGGCGCGATCCGCGCTCCAGAGATCGTCGAAGGGCCCGACCTGGAGCGTGAAGACGGGGCGATCGTCCACCTCGCGGGTGATCAGCGTACCCTCGTAGCCCGCGTCGAGCAGCATCGAGAGCGACTCGGTCGCCTCCGTCTCGTCGAGGTAGGTCGCAACCTCGACGGCGTAGCGCTGGGCCTCGGCCTCCGCCGCCCGCTCGGCCTCGATCGCCGCCTGCTCGCGCCGCTCGGCACGTTCCCGCTCGATCGCGCGCATGCGCTCGATCGGATAGCGCGCGCTCAGCTTCGCCAGCTCCTGGGCCGCGGCATAGCGTGCCCTGGGCGCTCGGTCCTCGTAATCCGTGAGCTCCGGGTAGACCGCGTCGTCACCCGCTGCGTCCTCGAACTCGAGCCGCTTCCGGATCGCCTCGCGCTGCAGGTCGTCGGCGTTGCGCACGATATGCGGCGTCAGGAAGACGAGCAGGTTCACCTTGCGGAGGCTCTCGGACTTCTGCTTGAAGAGCCAGCCCAGGAAGGGGATGTCGCCCAGGAAGGGGACCTTGGTCTCCGTGTCGTCGAACTGCTCGCTGATCAGGCCGCCGATCGCGACGGTCTCGCCGTCGTTCACGACCACCGTATTCTCGACCCGCCGGCTCCGGAGCGAGACGCCGACGTCCTCGACGTTGCCGGCGTTGATGTCGTTGGTGACCGCCGTCAGCTCCTGGAAGATCTGCAGCCGCAGGGTATCGCCCTCGCTGATCTGGGGCGTGACGCGCAGGGTGACGCCCACGTCCTGGCGCTCGACGTTCACGGTCTGGGAGAGATTGGCGGCGCCCGTCGCGGCCTGGGTCCGGCCCGTGACGATGGGAATGTTGTTGCCGATCCGGATCTCGGCCTCCTCGTTGTCCGAGGTCAGGATATGCGGTGCCGACACGATGTTGACGTCGCCGTTGGTCTCGTCCGCAGTCACGGAGGCGCTGAAGTTGCCCTGGCCGTTCGTTCCGGCCACTTCCTGGTTGTCGAGATCGCCGGGATTTTCGAAGGAGCTCGCGCGGACCGCCTGGGCCAGCAGGCCCGCCCCCGGGCCGGCGATGGCCGCCATGCCGGTCGAGAAGAGCAGGTCCGTGTCGCCGTTGATCAGCCGATAGGCCGCGTTGAAGCCGAGGTTCAGGCTGTTGGTGACGTCGACCTCGACGATCAGCGCCTCCACCAGCACCTGGGGCCGCGAGACGTCGAGCCGCTCGATCACCTGGAGCAGCGTCTCGTAGGCCTCCTTGCTGGCCTGGATCACGAGGGCGTTGGTGGCG
>CAYWGW010000401.1:0-2381 GCA_964457385.1 uncultured Spirochaetaceae bacterium | reverse complement strand
GGTACGACCTGGGTTGGCGAGCGGATGGAGGAGGGACGCGCGAGCCTGGCGGGCCTCGCGGACGAGGCGCGGGAAAGAGCCATCGACGCCTGGCTCGAGCAGACGTCGGCAGCTTTGGCGGAGACCAGTCAGGCCGGGTTGATCGCTCGGCATCTCGAGGAGCTGGCCTGGATCCGCTGGCGGGTGGACGAGCCGGACGAGGCGCGGTCCCTGATCGCCGTCGCGGACGCGGTGGCGGAGGGAGGATCGGGCGAGGGCGAGGCCTGGACAAGGCTCGCGAAGGCGCGCGCAGAAGCGATCTTCGAGCCCTTCCTGGAAGAGCTTCGGGGTACCGCGAAAGCCGCAGCCGACGAAAATGTCGCAGCCGACGAAGTAGAAGCCGGCTGAGGCCGGACGAGGAGAGCTCGATCATGTTGCTCGCGCAGAATCGCTACTGGCGTGTCACGCGGGGCAAGTCCGCGGCGGAGGTCGTGGTCTCGCTCGAGAAGGAGGAGCTCCCGGAAGAGTGGCGGGAGTTCAAGGATTTTCGGCTGGAGGTTCCGGTCGATCGATGGAATCGCGTCGTCAAGCACGTGCGGACGGATCGAAAGCTCCTCGGCGGTGTCGTGCTGGAGTTCGCGAAGCAGGAAACAAAGCTTCCGGCCGTGTTGAGTCACGACCGCCTTTTCGGAGAGCTGCAACGCGTGGTCCAGGATGCGACCTCGGCGCTCGTCGAAACCGGTGCTCTGGCTCTCACGGTGGTCGACGTCGGGGCCGAGTAGGCGCCCGGAACGAGTGAAGCCATCCGCGCCGCCCCGTTCCGGGGAAGAGGTCGGCCGAGGTCTTCGGTCCGAAAGGCCAGCCGGCAGGGACGGGCGAAGCGGCGCATGGGGAATGATGCAGATGATGAGGCGATTTTCGAGGCGACGACGCGCGGGCGGGGACGGAGGCGCACGCGCCATCGACGCCGGCGCCTGGATGACGAAGTTGCTCGAGCACGAAGCGGTCGAGGCTTCGAGGCTGGAGCCCTGGAGCGAGTCGGGCGCACCTGAGAGCCTGGCGGCGATCGGGCGCGGTGAGGATCGGGAAGGGCAGGCGCTGGTCGTCGCCTTCTCGCCTCATTCGGCGATCGATGCGACGCTCGCCGGGCTGGCGGCGGCGCAGCGGGCCGCGGTGGAGTCCGAGTTCAAGGGGCGGCTGCTGATTGCGGCGCCCGAATGGTCCATCGCCGCTCGTCGGTTGCTGTCGCAGATCGGGGCGACACCCTTTCAAGTGGAGGCGCTGGCACTGCCGACGTTCGCTCCGGCCGCCGTCGGCCTCGAGTCCGATGCCGAGCCCCGATGGCTCGCGATCGACGCCGATCAATTGGCCGCCCGGCTGGTCACGAGTCAGGCCCGTTCGGCCTTCCGTCGCGCCGCCCTCGCACTCGAAGGGCTTTCGGCGAAGCACGGCGGCAGCGTGCGAGTCGGCGCCGATCGGCTGGAGTTCGTCGTGATGGCGCGGCGCGTCGCCGAGATCAGGATCGAGAACGATCAGGTCGTTCTCGAGACCCAGATCGGGGGCCGTTCGACGGTCCCGCTCGCGGCCGCGGATCTGGCGGGCGCGTTCGATGGATTGGAGGGACAGCTGCGCCGGCGACTCAACGACCGCAAGGTCCGAGAGGGGGAAGAGGGTCTGCGCGGTCGGGTGGTCGGCCAGCTCGCCACGGGCACGGAGCTTCGAGGATTGCGGGCCTGGCCCCAGCCCGGACAGGAGGTGGACGTCGTCGATGCGGTCGGCGTGAATGTCGACGGGGATCCGGTCGTGGTCGTCGTGCGACAGGAGCTCGATTGGAGCGACCTGGCGGCGGCCTTGGTCTCGCTGGCTCCGATCGGAGCATTGTGTCCGACGCTGTTCGCCGGAATGGGCCCCCCGCTGCGACTCGGATCACCACGCTTGCTGCTGGTGGCCGAACGCTTCGTGGACGGGCTCGAGTCGGTGTTGGCCTCGCTCACGCTGCCCTACGAGCTGCGGACTGCCTCGGGCGCCGGTTCTGCAGTCGATCTCGTAGCTCGCTCCAGGGGCGATGGCGCCGAGGCCCGCAGCTCGCGTCGGGGACGTCGTCGAGGCGGTCGGGGCCTGGACGGACGGGGGACGGGGACGGATCGTGAGCCGGCTCCGGTCGAAGTGGAAGAGCAGGGCTCAGATGGCGACGAACAGTCGTCTCCGGCGCCGGAGTCACGCGGTGGCCGCCGAAGGGGTGGAAATCGGGAAACCACGGCCCGAGACGCGGTGCCCCCGCGCGGTCCGCGGTCGGAGGAGACCTCCGAGCAGGACGAGCCCAGCCGCCGGCGCAGCCGACGTCGCCGATCCCGCGGCGGCCGCTCGGGCAACGGTGAGGCGACGGAGTCCGAGGGCTCCGG
>CAYWGW010000400.1:0-2395 GCA_964457385.1 uncultured Spirochaetaceae bacterium | reverse complement strand
GAAGTACGACCGCCCCCCGGTCCCCTTGCCGCTCGTCCAGGCCGCGATCGGATTTCGCTCGAGATGCGCTCGCAACGCATCTCGCGACTCAAGCGCGTTCCCAAAGTCCGCGACGAGCTGGGGCGAGCGCCGCGCCGCCCGCTCGACCGCCCAGCAGAGCTCCTCGATCGGAACACGTCCCGGGAAGCGATCGATCTCGATCAAAGCGAGCAGCAGGACCATCTTGAAGCTGCGCGTCATCGGGGTCGTCTCGAGTTGCTCCAGGAACGCGCCTGCAGTGGTCGACGAGTCAAGCAGCGCCCCGCCGTCTTCGAGATCCCCCATCGCCTCGACAAATCGAAGCCACGACCCGTAGCCCTTGGCGACGACGCGCGGGGAGTAGCCGTCGTGGAAAGCCTCGGAGGCGGTCGGGCGACGACCGTGCTGCTCCCGGTAAGTCTCGTAGTAGCTTCGGAGGACGTCGCTCCCGCTGTTCTCGCGGAGCAGCGAACGCAGGATGTCGATCGTCTCGAGCTCGTAGGTGACTTCGCATCCGGGCGGGAGTCCGGCCGTCCCGTGTTCCAAACGCTCGAGCAGCTCGCGGACGTGCGCATCGCCGGGGAGAAGATCGAAGAGCGCCTGGACCTTCAGCAGGAAAGAGCGGTGGTTCCCGATGTAGTCGATGACGGCGAGATCCTGCTTGCCTTCTGCCTTGCGCAGCCCGCGTCCGAATTGCTGCGTCCAGAGGAGCTGGGACTCCGTGGGTCGCAGCATGAGCACGGTGTCGATCTGGGGGATGTCGACGCCCTCGTTGAACATGTCGACGGCGAAGACGACCTGGAGCTCGCCGGCCTCGAGCTTCTCGAGCGATCCTGTCCGTGGATCGCTCGACTCGCCGGAGTGGACGGCCGCCGATCGGATGCCGGCCTGATCAAAGAAGTCGCGCATGAAGTCGGCGTGGCGCGTCGAGCAGCAGAACGCCAGGACCCGCTCACCCCCATGCTTCTGGAGCTGTTCGAGCGCGTTCTCGGCCCGCGCGTGGGTCGCGACGGCGTCCGTGAGCTGCTCCTCGTCGAAGCGGTGGCTCCGCCAGGGGATGTTCGCGTAGTCGACGGCGTCCGGGACGCCGAAGTAGCGGAAAGTCGACAGGAATCCTCTCGTCACTGCTTCGCGCATGTCGCAGCGGTAGACGAGATTCTCGCCACAAAGGGAGAGCAGGTCGCCGCCATCCGTCCGCTCGGGCGTGGCCGTCAATCCGAGCAGAAAGCGGGGCTCGAAGTAGTCGATCAGCCGCCGGTAGGTCTGGGCCGCGGCGTGATGGAACTCGTCGACGACCAGGTAATCGAAGGATCGGCGATCGAAGCGGCGAAGATGGTCGTTCCGGCTGAGGGTCTGAACAGAGGCGAATAGGACGTCCGCCGACTCGTCCTTCTCCTTTCCCGTATAGAGCCCGAGCCGCGCGGTCGGCCGGATCCTCCGGAACGTCTTCATCGCCTGCCCGAGGATTTCCTCGCGATGAGCGACGAAGAGAACCCGCTTGAACTCGGACCGCTGGCTGTCGAAGGCTGAGAGCCAGGTCTTGCCGAGACCGGTGGCGAGCACGACCAGCCCGGCCCGCGCGCCCTCGGCGCGTGTGCGCTCGAGGGCTGCGAGCGCCTCCTTCTGGATCTCGTGGGGCTCGGGCGGCGCCTCGGTCGGCTCGAGGTCGACCTCGACGGGCTCCGCCTGCGGTCCAACGATCGGACCCACGACCGGTGTCTTGCGCCGGCGGCGATAGCCCTCCACCCAGGCCTGGTCGAGCGCGCGCACGGCCTGGCTGTCGAAGAGCGCTTCGAAGCCGTCGATGATTTCCCGAAAGCCTCTCGAGTCGCGGCCGGGGATGACGCGGTAGTTCCATTCGATGCCGTGGCTGAGCGCCGTCCGGCTCAGGTTCGAGCTTCCGACAAAGGCGACACCGCCCTCGTCGCCGCCATCGAAGATGTAGGTCTTCGGATGGAACGAGCGGCCGGAGGTCTCGAAGACGCGCAGCTCGACCCGATCCTCGTACTGTGCCTGGATGTCGAGGAGGCGCTCGAGGGCGTCGGGATCGGTCACGTCCTGATAGTCGCCCGTCAGTAGCTGGAGCCGCCCGCCCCGCTCGCAGAGGTCGCGCAGCCGCTCGCCGAGCAGATCGATGCCACTCGGGAGAATGAAGGCGACGGCGAAGCGCGCGAATCGGGCCGCGTCGAGATGGCTCTTCAGATGAGGGAGCAGCGGTTCCTCGATCCCGCCCCGCACGAGCGCCTGAAGCTCGCTGAGGCTTCCGCTGGCCGTACCGACCGTCGCTTCGCCCGCGGCTTCGATCGCTGCCCCGCCCGCCAATCCGATCCGCTCGATCTCGCGATGAACCTCGCGATCCTGGATCTGCTCGCCGTGG
>CAYWGW010000399.1:0-2423 GCA_964457385.1 uncultured Spirochaetaceae bacterium | reverse complement strand
GCGCTGGGCCTCGCCGCCGGAGAGCGTGGGGGAGGACTGGCCGAGCTTCACGTAGCCGAGCCCCACCTCCGAGAGGGTGCGGAGCCCGGCCACCACCCTCGGCTGGTTGGCGAAGACGTCGAGTGCCTCGCTCACCGAGAGGTCGAGAACCTCCGCGACGTTCAAGCCCTTGAAGCGGACCCGCAGCGTGGCCTCGTTGAAACGCTTCCCCTTGCAGACCTCGCAGGGCACGAACACGTCGGGGAGGAAGTGCATCTCGATCCGCCGCACGCCGTCGCCCTCGCAGGCCTCGCAGCGCCCGCCCTTCACGTTGAAGGAGAAGCGGCCGGGCTTGTAGCCATGCACGCGACTCTCGGGCAGCTCGGCGAAGAAGCGCCGGATCTCGTCGAAGACCTTGATGTAGGTGGCCGGGTTGCTGCGGGGCGTGCGGCCGATCGGGCGCTGATCGATGTCGATCACCTTGTCGAGGGCCGCGAGCCCCGAGATCCGGCGATGGCGGCCGACCCGGACGCCGCTGCCCGTGAGCTCCCGGGCGGCGGCGGGGTAGAGGACGTCGTTGATCAGCGTCGACTTGCCGGCACCGGAGACGCCGGTCACGGCGGTGAGGACGCCGAGGGGGATCTCGACGTCGACGTCGCGCAGGTTGTTCTCGCGGGCACCGTGGATCTTGAGCGCGTTCTTCGCCACGCGCCGCCGGCTCGGGATCTCGATGCGTCGGCGGCCCGAGAGATAGGCGCCGGTGATCGACGCGCGGCAGCGCTCGAGACTCTTCGGTGTGCCGGCGTGGACCAGGCGGCCGCCGGCGATGCCGGCCCCCGGTCCGAAGTCGAGGACGTGGTCGGCGGCGCGGATCGTGTCCTCGTCGTGCTCGACCACGACGACGGTGTTGCCGATGTCGCGCATGCGCTCGAGGGTGGCGAGCAGCCGGCCGTTGTCCCGGGGATGCAGCCCGATCGAGGGCTCGTCGAGGATGTAGATCACGCCGGTCAGCTCCGAGCCCACCTGGCTCGCGAGGCGGATGCGCTGGGACTCGCCCCCCGAGAGCGAGGGACCCGCGCGATCGAGGGAGAGGTAGCCGATGCCGACGGCCGCCAGGAAGTCGAGCCGGGAGCGGATCTCCTTCAGGATCTCGGAGGCGATCTCGAGGTCCGCGCCCGTGAGCCGGATCTCCTCGAAGAATCGGCTCGCCTCGTCGACGGTCATCGCCGAGACCTCGACCAGGCTGCGATCCGCGACCCGAACCGCCGCGCTCTCCGGCCGCAGCCGCGCGCCGCGGCAGGCGGTGCAGACGGTATTCGCCATGAACTTGCCGTACCAGCGCTTCATGCTCTCGGACTTCGTCTCCCGGAAGCGCCGCATGAGGCGCGGGACGAGGCCCTCCCAGGAGGTGTCGAACTGGCCGCCGCCGCCGCTCTTGCCCTTCCACGACACACGAAAGCGTCGATCGCCGCTGCCGTGGAGGATCTGGTCCCTCTGCTTCTGGCTGAGGCGCCGCCAGGGCTTGCCGGGATCGACGCCGAGCTGGGCCAGGATCTGCTTGCGGAAGCCGCTGCCGAAGCCCTCCTTCTCGGAGACGTTCTCGCCCCAGGGCGCGAGCGCCCCGGCGTCGATCGAGAGCGAGTCGTCGGGGACGACGAGCTCGGGGTCGATCTCGAAGCGGTTGCCGAGGCCGTTGCACTCGCTGCACATGCCCTGGGGACTGTTGAAGGAGAAGGCCTGGGGCGTGAGCTCCGGGAACGAGATCTGGCAGCGGGCGCAGGCGGCATGCTCGGAAAGGGGCTGGTCGGCGCTGCCGGGGATGGCGGCGACGAGCTGGCCGTCGCCGATGCGCAGCGCGGTCTCGACGGATTCCGTCAGCCGGCCCGTGATGCCGCGTTTCACGACGAGGCGATCGATCACGGCCGCGACGTCGTGCTTCTTGCGCTTGTCGAGCGCCTCGAGCCCCTCGGTCTCGACGATCTCGCCGTCGACGCGCAGCCGCGTCCAGCCCGCCCGCCGCGCCTCCTCGAGCAGCTCCCGATGCTCGCCCTTGCGATTCACGAGCAGCGGCGCGAGCAGGATCAGGCGGGTGCCCTCCTCGAGCGCCGCCAGCCGCCGCGCGATCTGCTCGGCGGTCTGGCTCTCGACCCGATCGCCGCAGACGTGGCAATGCTGGCGTCCGGTGCGCGCCCACAGCACCCGCAGATAGTCGGAGATCTCGGTGATGGTGCCGACCGTCGAGCGCGGGTTGTTGCCCGTCGTCTTCTGCTCGATCGAGATCGTGGGCGACAGGCCGCGGATGGTGTCGTAGCGGGGCTTCTCCATCTGGCCGAGGAACTGCCGCGCGTAGGCGGAGAGACTTTCGACATAACGCCGCTGGCCCTCGGCGTAGAGCGTGTCGAAGGCGAGGGAGGACTTACCCGAGCCCGAGACCCCCGTCATCA
>CAYWGW010000398.1:0-2426 GCA_964457385.1 uncultured Spirochaetaceae bacterium | reverse complement strand
CGCGCCGCCGTGCTCGCGATGGACGACATCGAGGCGAAGCTGATCGCGGCGCGGAACCTGCGGCGCTCCGGCTTCACCGGCCCCATCATCTCCCACGTGCTGCACGAGGATCATCAGGAGCTCATCCGCGAGGCCGGCGCCAACGAGACCTACCTCACGATGGTGGAGGCGGGCGTCAGCCTGGCCGGGCGCGCGGCGCTGGCGCTCGAGAATTGAGGGGGGATCGCGCCTCGATCGTTCGGAACGCGAGTTCTGCGCCGTACGCGGATGAGGCCCGGGCTGGTATCCTGGAATGGGTCTGGTTGGGTTCGTGGTCGAGCTGGCGGAATGAGTCGCCATCTCCAGGAGGATTTTCATGACTTCGATCGAAGAGATCATGCAGACGGAGCTGGTGACCGCCGAGGCGGAGGAGAAGGTCGAGGCCGTCGTGCGGCGCATGACGGAGGCGGGTGTGGGGGCTGCGCTCGTGCTGGAGGACGGAGCGCTGCGCGCGGTCTTCACGGAGCGGGATCTGCTCCATCGCGTCGTGGGCGAAGGGCGGTCGCCCGCAGACACCCGCGTCCTCGACGTGTCGACGGAGCAGGTCGTCACGGTCGCCCGCGACGCTTCGATCCGTCGCTGCGCCGAGGCCCTGACCAAACGCAAGGTGCGTCATCTTCCGGTCGTCGAGAACGGGCGGCCGGTCGGCATCGTCTCGGCCCGCGACTTCTTCGAGCGGGTGGCCGGCCGGCTCGAGGAGCTCGTCGACCATCTGCGTTACGAGAACCAGCTCGCCGAAAACGAAGACCCCTACGACCATCTGGGCGGCAGCTACGGGCGCTGATCCGCCCGATGCGGCTTCGCGTGTTGGCGATGGAGCCGCGGGCGCAGCGGCTTCGGTGGCGGGGGTACGGCCTCGGGCAACGCCAGGTTCGGCAATCGCCAGCTGCGGTAGACGAGCTCGTCCAGAAGCAGCGAGCGCAACAAAGTCCCGGTCTCATCCACCTCCGTGCCAATGGATCCGGCGCTCCCGTCGGGCAGCTCCGCGATTCCGTTGTTGAAGTGGAAGCCGCCGGAGTCGAGCGGCTGGGCGCTGCCGAGGGCAAACGAGTTGACACCCATGTCCACGTTGAGCTCGGGCGTCGCGGTCATCGTCTGTTCGTCGATGTGCCAGATCTGTCCCCGACTCCTGCAGGGGAGACGCAGCCCCAGCGCGCAGTGGGTGTTGCCGTTGTCGTAGACGGCGATCCGATCATCGGCGAGCCAACGGGGATCGTGCTGGTGGGTGAACCAGTCCAGCGGATCCCCGGTCGACAGCGTGAAGTCACCCCCGCCCCCCAGGCTCCAGACCACCTCTCCGCTGCCCTCTCCGTTGTCGAAGTCGAGCAGGACGAGTCGGTCCAGATGACGGATCGACAGCAGCAGGTTCCCGTCCGAATGACGATAGGCGAGGGCGTTGGAGTGGGTCCAGTCCTGGACGTCGCATTCCGGATCGTCGTCGGGGCATCCGCCAGAAAAGACGATGGAGAGCTCGCCGAGGATGGCTGGCTCGGAAGGATCGAGATAGTCGAAGGCATCCCAGAACCACTCGACCTCCAGATCGGGTCCGAGTACGACGATGGCGTCGCCCAATACGGTCTGCTCGCCGGGGCCCTGGACGTCGACGAGGGTACGGACGAGGAAGCCGAGCATGGCCAGGCGACCGCCGGGAAGGGCGATGACGTCGTGGTGTACGGGAAGGATCGGCTTCCATCCGCCGGCGACGAGCTTCTCGTTCAGAAGCGACAGGGAGATCCGGCGCCGCGGGTAGCCCGCGAAGTCATTTTGCAGCACGAATTGATCGGGCACCTCCGCGTCGGGCCCGGTGCTCTCTGCGCCCAGCAGCTCGCCTCCCGGTCCCACCTCGGTGAGCCACGTGCGATGGGGGGAGAGGGCGAACCAGCGCAGGCGATCCGCGAGGTCCAGCGCATAGTAGGCGGGTAGTGAAGGGGAGTTGATACTTCCGACGAGCAGGAAGGGCTCGCTCGAAGGGGGCGCCCCCGGCTCCTCCACCACGGAGAGGGACGCTGCCGGACGCTCGAACTCTCCGGCCTCCACGTACAGCGGAGCACCCCGCGCGATCACGCGACCGCGCGCATCCTCGATCCGCGCCCGCACCACGTGACGCTCGCCGGCTGCCAGCCCCGTCACGCTCGCTGTCACGAAGGCGCTGCGCGGCAGCGGCGTCGATCCGCCCCGATGGCGCGAGCCGTCGGAGACGAGCTGCACGTCCAGCTCGAGGCGACATCGGGCCCGGGCGCTCCAGCAGCTCCGAGCGAGCTTCCGGGGACTCGCCAGGCGAAAGAGATTCGCGGAATAGAGCCGGGCCAGGGGATGCGGTGCCGGCAGCAGCTGCTCCGACGATCCGGGCGCGCGGACGTGCACGATCGACTTGCGTACGCGCTGCT
>CAYWGW010000397.1:1269-2472 GCA_964457385.1 uncultured Spirochaetaceae bacterium | reverse complement strand
GCTGCGCGAGCTGGCGCGGCTCGCCCCCACCCGGATGGCCGACCTCACCCTCGCCCACGGCATCGGCGAGACCAAGGCGGCGAAGTACGGGCCCGGCTTCCTGAAGGTCCTGGCCGACTGCGCCGGGGCCTGATCCGGGCGATCGGCGCGGAGCGGGTCGGGGATCGCTGCCGTTCAGCTGGCCTGGAGCGTCCGGAGGACCTGCGCGACCTCCCCGTCCTCCGCAGGATCGTCGGGCAGCGGGAAGGTGATGCGCGGCGCGATCGGGCCGTAGAGCTCGAGCAGGGTCGCGGCGATCTCGTCGTAGGGACCCTGGGGCACCAGTCGATCGATGATCTCGTCGCCGACGAGCCCCTTCATGTCGTCCCAACGACCTGCCTTCGTCAGCTCGTGCAGCCTTCGACCGACCTCGCCGAAGCCGTGGTGGTCGAGGGAGGGCCAGTAGGCGGGAGTCGAGTAGAGGAAGGTCAAGTATTCCCGAACCCATTCCCGCTTCTTCTGCACAGCCTCCCGATCGCGGCCCGTGGCAACGAAGCCCGCCGCCAGGATCGGGCAATCCTCCGCCCGCCGGCCACGACGCCGCGCACCCTCTTTGACACGCGGTCGTGTCACCTGCGCCAGGTAGTCCGCGGAGCTGTTGGTCGGATGGGTCATCAGGCCGTCGGCGGTCCCACCCGCCATGCGGGTCATGTCGGGGCCGACGGCCCCGAGCAGGATCGGCGGCGGCGGGACCTCGAGCGGTCCGGGATTGAAGAAGGGCTGGAGCCGGGTGAAGCGGTAGTGCTCGCCCTCGTAGAGCAGCGGCGCGCCCGTCTGGAAGGCGTGGAAGATCGCCTTCAGGCTCTCCACGTACTCCCGCATCCGCGGCACGGGCGAGGTCCAGGGCGTCGAGAAGCGGCCGACGATGTTGCCGCGAACCTGGGTGCCCAGTCCGAGCTCGAATCGGCCACCGGAGAGCGCCTGCAGATCCCAGGCGGCATGGGCCACGACCATCGGGCTGCGCGGAAAGACGACGAGCACGCTGGTCGTGACCTTCAGCCGCTCGGTCGCCGTGAGCGCCGCCATCGAGGTCAGGAAGCCGTCGTGCACGGCCTCGGGCACCAGCAGCCCGTCGTAGCCCATGGCCTCGACGCGACGCGCATGGGCCACGACCTCCGTCGCGTTCATGCGCTCGCTCATCGTCGCAAAGACCTGCATCCCGCC
>CAYWGW010000397.1:0-1169 GCA_964457385.1 uncultured Spirochaetaceae bacterium | reverse complement strand
TATAGTGTGCGGGTCTCCAGGCGTCCAGACTGGAATTCTGACGGCGATCCTCATGGCGACTCTCATGACGATCCCCACGGCGATCCCCACGGTGGAGAGGCTTCCATGCACATCGATCTGACCCCCGAGCAGAAGACCCTGCGCGCCACCCTGCGCGGCTACTTCGAGAAGCTGATCACGCCCGAGCTGAAGCGCGAGCTGCGAGGCTCCGAAGGCGGCAAGGTCTACCGCCAGACGATCCGCCAGATGGGCAAGGACGGCTGGCTCGGAGTCGGCTGGCCGAAGGAGTTCGGCGGCGGCGGTCTCACGATGATCGAGCAGATGATCTTTCTCGAGGAGCAGCGGCGGGCCGGCGCACCCTTTCCCTTCGTGACGGTCTCGACCGTCGGGCCGGCGCTGATCGACTTCGGCAACGACGCCCAGAAGGCCGAGTTCCTGCCGAAGATCCTCCAGGGCCAGATCCACTTCGCGATCGGCTACTCCGAGCCCGAAGCCGGAACGGATCTCGCGAGCCTGAAGACGGCCGCCGTGAAGGACGGCGACGACTGGGTCATCAACGGGACGAAGATGTTCACCAGCGGCGCCACCGATGCCGACTACATCTGGCTGGCGGCGCGCACCGACCCCGAGGCCCCCAAACACAAGGGCATCACGATGTTCATCGTGCCCACCGACGATCCCGGCTTCAGCGCCTCCATGATCCATACGGTCGGCGACTCGGGCACGGCCATGAGCTACTACGAAAACGTCCGGGTACCCGATTCCGCCATCGTGGGCGGCCTGAACGGGGGCTGGAAGCTGATCACGACCCAGCTCAACCACGAGCGCGTGGGCCTGTCGGCCTTCTCTTCCGTCGCCTACAAACGTCTCGAGGACGTGATCGCCTGGGCCCGGGACACCGAACGACCCGACGGCTCGCGGGTGATCGACACCGCCTGGGTGCAACATAACATCGCGGAGTGTTTCGCCCGGATGGAGGCGATGAAGCTCCTCAACTGGCGCATGGCCGCCCAGCTCGAGACGGGCTTCGTGAATCCAGCCGACGCCTCCACCGTGAAGGTCTACGGCACCGAGTCCGTGCTCGAGGTCTATCGCCTGCTGCAGGAGATCCTCGGCGCCGCCGCGATCCTGCGGCCCTGGTCGGTCGCCGCCCAGATCCACGGCGAGAT
>CAYWGW010000396.1:0-2481 GCA_964457385.1 uncultured Spirochaetaceae bacterium | reverse complement strand
CGCGTGAACTCGGGGGCGAAGAGCAGGCCCAGCAGCGCTCGGGTCGAGATCAACCCGATCGACAGCACGATGCTCGCGGCCAGTAGCTCCGCCTCGGAAGCCACTCCCTCGAAGAGCGCGACGAAGGCGATCTGTCCCGTGCCGAGCCCGCCCGCGGCGATCGGCAGGGCCGAGACCAGGATCAGGATCGCCGTGTTCATGGAAAGCCGGAAGAAGTCGACCTCGATCTCGAAGGACCAGAAGAGCGCCACGGACAGGCCCAGGAAGGTGAGCAGGAAGAGCCCTCGCAGCAGGCCCAGCTCGAGCAGCAGCGCGAGGGGTGCAGTCCGCGGTGCGCGAAAGACCTCGAGTCGTCGCAGAACGTCGAGGGGTCCGAACGAGCCCGGGACGCGAAGAAAAACGAAGCCCGCGACGATTGCGCCGATCGCGATCCCGACCAGCCCGAGCCGGAGCTCGAAGGACTCGACCTGGGTGAAGCTCGCGCCGAGCGCCGCGACCAGCAGCACGCTCGCGATGTCGAAGAGCCCGATCAGGAAGACCATGCTCGCGGCGTTGCCGAGACCGATCCGTGCGCGGCGCCTCAGCAGCACCGAGAGTCCGGCGGCGCCCAGGGCATGATTGATCACGCTGAGGAGATAGCAGGCCGCCTTGATGCGGGCAGCGATCCAGAGCGGAAGCGGCGCGCCGCCGGCCGCCGCCACGCGATGGAGGCAGCGGGCCTCGATGGCGAGGGTCACGAGATTGAACGCCACCAGCGGCGGCCCGAATCGAAGCGCCACGTCGATCGTGACGAAGTCCAGGGCCAGACCGAGGTCGATGCGACTGAAGAGCCAGGCGAGCAGCAGGCCGCTCACCCCGAAAGGCAGGGCGATGCGCAGGATCCTGGAGCTCGTACTCATGCCCCTACTCATGCTCGTGCCAGGGCCTCTTCGATGGCCGCCGCCATCTCGTCCGCCGCGCGCGACCAGTCGAAGTGTTGCGACCATTCGTAGGCAGCGCGTCGCATCGCCAGGCTGAAGGCATCCTCCGCCAGCAGCCGTCCGAGGGCCTCCGCGAAGGCCGGGACGTCGCCGGCGGGTACGAGCAGGCCCGTCTGCTCGTGGCGGACCGAGTCCCGCAGGCCCGGGACGTCGCTCGCGACCACGGGGGTGGCGAGTGCGTTGGCTTCGATCACCGTGAGCCCCCAGCCCTCCTTCTCGGAGGCGAAGACGCATGCCCGGGTCTCGGCGAGCAGCGCATCGCGCTCGGCGTCCGGGGCGAAACCGGTGAAGCGGATGCGCTGGGCGAGGCCGAGGTCGCTCGCCTGATGCTCGAGCCGCGCCCGCTCCGGACCGCGCCCGATCACGACGATCTCGAGCTCGGGGAAGCGATCGACGAGCGCCGCCGCGGCCTCGAGCAGCACGTCGACGCGCTTGTAGCGCTCGAGCCGACCGACGTAGGCGATGCGACAGGGGCGCGGCGCCTCGGGAAGAACCTTTCGTTCCGGGCGTCGGATGCCGGGATGGCTCAGCCGGATCCGCTCCGGCGCGATGCCCCGGGCGACGAGATCGTCCCGGGAGCTCTCGGAGATCGCCACGAAGAGGCAGTTCCGATAGGACGTCGCCAGACCGCGCTCGGCGAGGAAGACGCCCGCCGCGATCGGCCAGGCCACCTGCTGGAAGGCCACCTCGCCGAAGAGGTGGTGGCAGAGGGCGAGCACCGGCCGTCCGGCGTAGAGCGGCGCGTGAAAGGGCACTTTGTTGAGGCAGTCGACGACCAGGTCGATGCCCCGCTCGCCTCCCTTGCCTCCCTTGCCTCCCGCGCCTCCCGCCGCGCAGGCGCGCCGGACCCGCAAGGGCATGCCACCGTAGTACCGGGGCAGCGCTCCGCATCGCTCGAGATGCATCCCGTCGAGGATCGTGCGGCGGGCGGCGCCGCGGAAGCCCGAGACGAGCCAACGGACGTGATGACCCCGGGCGGCGAGTCGCGAGAAGATCTCGGCCACGTGGATCTCGGCCCCGCCGGCCTTCGGGTGGTCCGGATCGCGCTCGTTCAGCACGAGGATTCTTCTCGGCGTCGTCCAGGACATCCCTTGGCTCCGGGCGAGGGGTCGGCGGGGGGTCGGCGAGGATCTGCGAGGGTAGTCGCTCGAGCCCCCGATGGCAGGCTCGAGAGCGCTTCCCCGGTTTCTCGGGCGCGCTGCCGGAAAATGTGATCGGAACCATCAAGGAAGGGGAGGCGGCGAGCCGATATCCAGGCAGGCGCGTCGAGGATGCGTCGTTGATGCGTGGGAGATGCACCGAGGGTGCAACGAGAACGCAGGTCTCAGGGAGCAGGGACGAACGGGTCGACGCGGGCTCGAGGGGGCAGGTACGTGACGCGCAGCGCGGGCTTCGGATGGCGGGTCGGGATCTTTGCGAGCGGCTTGATGCTTCTGCTCGCCAGCGGCGCGCGGGCCGATTGGAGGGTCTACGTCGCGGCGGATTTCGGTATCTCCACCTC
>CAYWGW010000395.1:0-2485 GCA_964457385.1 uncultured Spirochaetaceae bacterium | reverse complement strand
CATCACGACGGCGATCGCGCAGGCGAGAAACGTCAGCGAATGCCCGAGTCCCAGGCGAGCGCCGACAAGACGACCCGCCCCGAGCGGCGATCGGATCGACTGAGGGCCAGCACGGCCGCGAGATGATCCGGGTCGATGGCGTGCCGCACCCCCAGCGCGAGACCGAGGGCGAGCGCGAGCGGGACGCTCGGGACACTCATCCTCCGCAGCCCCGTTCGTCGATGCGGAGCAGCAGGCGCCAACGGGAATCGGCGCGCACCGGCGGCGAACGGTGGACCAGGCCCTGCCCCGGCTCGCCCTCGAAGACGTCGCCCTTGCAGAGCAGGACGTCTCCGACGCCGGCGCGCCGGATCGCGGAGCGATCGAAAACGATCCGGTCGTTCGCCTCGTCGAGGTCGAGGGAGGCCTCCCCGAGCCAGCCCCGATCGACGCCCGACTCCAGCGCCCATTCGGTGCCCGGGCCGGCATAGGTCACGAGCAGACGCATTCCAACGCGATCCACATGCCATTTCCGACAGGCGTCCTGGTCGAGGATCTCGAGCCCGACATGCACGGATGACAGCCCGGCGAGGCCCGCGAAATGCCGGGAGAGCTCGTAGGCGTCGCGACGCAGCGCGGGCGCGAAGGGCAAGCCGTCGAGCTCGGGGAAGAGTTGCGTGGGTTCCCCGGCCGGCCTCCAGGCCGGGGCAGCGCCTCCGCACTCGATCGACACGTTCGCATGCCCCTCGAACGTCCCGATCGAAGCGATGTCCTCTTCGGCGACCAAGAGCGATTCGGGCAACTTGCGCGGGACCACGACGATCTGGACGCCTCGATCACGGATCCGGGAGAGCCCGGAAAGATCAGCGACGTACGAACAGGATGACGACATCGGACTCCGCTTCGCGTTCGTCCGCGGTCCAGGATCGGCCGGGAGTGCAGCTTCATCGCGAAGTGCCGTAAGGACTTCGCGAGTTCCCTACCGATCGACCGGATTCGCGCGGATCGCTGGGGGAACCCGAACGCGTCGAGCGGCACTCTTGACGGGATACGACCGGCCGAGCTACGGCCGAACCAGGACTATGGAGATCCATCGATGACCGAGCGGACGATCGGCATCGCCGACCAGGCTCTCCATCTCTCCGCCGAGAGCGCCCCCTATCTCCTGCTCGGATTCGTCCTCGCCGGCGTCCTGCATGAATTCGTCCCGAGCGGATGGATCGCCCGCCGGCTCGGCGGAGAACGGGTCGGCGGAGTCTTTCTCGCCTCCCTCGTCGGTCTCCCGCTTCCTCTCTGCTCCTGTGCGGTCGTCCCGACGGCCGACGCCCTGCATCGCAAGGGCGCCGGCCGCAGCTCGACCCTCGCATTCCTGATCTCGACGCCCGAGACCAGCGTCGAGTCGATCGCCCTGACCTGGGGATTGTTCGGGGGGACGATGGCCGTCGTACGGCCGATCGTCGCCATGCTGACCGCGATCGCCGCCGGCCTCGCGTCCCTCGCCCTGGGCCGGAGCTCCGCGACCCCGGAGCCAGCGTCCGAAGAACCGTTCGGGAACACCGAATCGCATGTCTGCGGCCATGCTCATCGGGCCATCCAGGACGGTCGGGATTCGATCGCTGGATGCCGGCCGGATCTTTCCTTCGAGACGAACGACGAACCGTTCGCGCCTCGTGCTCGCCGCGCGCTGCGTTTCGGCTTCGGGACGCTATTCGACGACCTCTTCCCGTCGCTGCTCGTGGGTCTCGGGGCGGCAGTGCTCGTCACGGCCCTGCTTCCCGACGACTTCCTCCCTTCACTTCTCGGCGGCCGCAGCGGTCTTCTGCCCCTGCTGCTCGTCGCCGTCTCGAGCGCCCCGCTCTATCTTTGCGCGAGCGGCGCGACCCCGCTCGCGGCCGCGCTCGTGCTCAAGGGCCTATCGCCCGGGGCTGCTCTCGTACTCCTGCTCGTCGGCCCGGCCACCAATCTGGCCACGATCGGGTTGGTGGCCCGGCGCTTCGGGAGGGGTCCGGTCGTTCTCTACCTCGCAGCGGTGATCGGCATGGCGATCGGTGCCGGGCTGCTGGTCGACGCCGTCGCCCGAACCGTGATCGAGCAGGCGCTTCATACAGGTACGATCGCCGCCCATGGCGAATCGATTGCGCCGATCCAGGCCGCCTCCCTCGCCATCTGCGCCCTCCTCGCAGCTCGTTCGACGGGTCGACGCATGGCCCGCCGCCGTTCGTCCCCGCTTCACCGGACCGGATGCGATCTCGAAGCGGTCCATCCGGCCCGGTGATCCCGCACTCGGCCTGGAATTCCTGAATGCGCAGCGGCGCCAGACACGCTCCGTTCGCCGGACGCCCGCGAGACCCATGAGACCCACGAGACGGATCGCCATCAGCAGCGGCGTCCCCGGCTCGGGGACGACCTGGAACGCCAGCGCGAAGGCCCCCGAGTCCACGAAGTGCAGCTTCGGAGCCTTCACGACGCGCTTGCGGGCGTTCGTCAGCCAGGGTGGCAGCTTGAA
>CAYWGW010000394.1:0-2490 GCA_964457385.1 uncultured Spirochaetaceae bacterium | reverse complement strand
GGAGGAGCGAGGGAGCTCCTTCAGCGAAGCGGGCCTGGAGATCGTCGACGTGCCCGAAATAGCGCGGATCGAGGTCGATCACGCGCTGGCGGTGGCGCTCCAGATCCGCCGGTACCATGCGCGCGTCCTCGGTCAGGGTGTAGGCGTCAGACCAGAGGACCAGCAGGTCGTTGGTCGTCTTGACCGGCACGAAGCGGGTTCGAGGCACGACGATCGCCTGTGCCCCCTCGAAGCATTCGATCGCCGAGCCCATGGCAGTCTCGAGCTGATAGCAGCGCGGGCTCGCGGGATCCTTCGGTGAGACCCGCTTCTCGTTCCGGATGACCGGTAGCTCGAGACCGGCCTCCGACTCCGCCAGCGCGGCGGCGAGCGCCTCGAGATCGAGCCAGAGGTTGTTGGTATTGAAGTAGTGGTGCTTCCGGATGTCCTGGAAGGAGCCGAGATCCTCGGGTGGACATTGCGCCACCTCCCGCAGCACCAGCCGGCCGTCGCGCCGGGCGAGATGGCCCCCTTTTCGATCGGCCCCGGTGCGCTCGGCCACCTCCATCACGAAGGGCAGACCGCTGTCGGCGAGCCAGCCGAGGATCGCCGGGTCGAGCACGGCGCCCAGGTTGTCGGCATTCGAGACGAAGGCGTAGCGGATCCCGTGCTCCAACAGCCGATCCAGCATTCCCGAGCTCACGAGGGCGATGTAGAGATCGCCATGTCCGGGCGGACACCACTCGAGGGTGGGATCCTGCGGCCACTCGACCGGGCGCCAGGTGTCGGCGTCGATGCGCGGCACCTTGTGCTGCATGAAGTCGAGGGGCAGCCCGGACTCGAGCTCGGGATGACGGGCAAGCGCGGTGAGGGAGTCCGCCCGCGTCCGGTAGCTGTTCATGAACACCAGAGGCAACCCGACGTCCCAGGACTTCCGCTGCCAGAGTACCTGGCGGGCGATCAGGTCGAGGAAGCTCAGCCCTTCGCGGATCGGAAGCAGGCTCTTCGCCCGCGAGAGTCCCATGCTCGTGCCGAGACCACCGTTCAGCTTGATGACGACCGTCCGACGCGCCGCCTCCCGACCGCGGGCTTCGAAACGCTCGAGGCTCTCGAGGCGGGGGAGTGTCTCGACGGTCTCGATCCCGGACTCGGGCATCGTCGTCGCGCCACCGGAGGAGACGAATTCGAGCGCGCGCAGAAAGGAGCGGATGGCGATGTCCGGGAGCCCCTCGCTCCGCATGCGCGCCGCGAACTCGTCCGAATTCGGCTGTCTCATTTCTCGTTCGGCTCCTTCTGCCGTTCCTGCTGCTCCGATGTCCCTGACCCGCCCCGAAGGCTCGGCCGCGACCGGCGCCATGCTAGTGAAGCTTCTCGAGTGCGTCGCGGTACGCATCACAGGGATCCTCGAGGTCCAGTCGCGGCGTCAGCCACACGTAGTCGAAGGGCGCCGACGCATCGGGCAGGCCGCCCGGGTCGCGCGGATCGATCTCGATCAAGCCCAATGTCGCAACGCGGGCGTCGGGCGCAAGCTCTGCCAGGCGCCGGGGGGCCCCGCGATCGCGGCGGACGTGTTCGTTGCCCGCGATCAGGATGGCTCCTCCATCTGTGTTCGCCCCCGTCGCCGCAGCGACGAGACTCGCGGCAAGCTGTGCGTTCCAGGCGCGCTGGACGTCCACCATGCGGGCGAGGGCAGCCTCTGGAGCGTAGCCACAATGCGCCTCGCGAATCTGCTCCGCAAGAGCCTCGAACGTCGCCGGGTCGAGCGGCTCGTCGAGCCCGAGCACCGCGCGGCGAGCGGGTGTCAACGCCTCGGCGCCCCCGCGACCGATGGCGCTGGCTTCTACACGCGCGAGATTGGCCGGCACGATCGAAAGCCCTGCTGCGAGCGCCGCCTCGAAAACCGGCGCGTAGAGGGCCCAGTCCGGCCAGCCGCTCTCATCCCAGCGGACGGCCTGGCGGAGCGCTTCCGCTCGCGCCGCCAGATCTCCCTGCGTGTTCGCCGAGACCAGAGCGACCGCCGACGCGTCGTCGGCGTTCAGCATCTCGAAGGCGACCGCGGGGCGGCGCCCGCGCGTGACCAGCTCGCGCACGACCCGTGCCTGGAGCCGATGGTGGTCGGGATGATCGTGCCGCTCGCCGAGCAGCACGAAATCCGCCCGGGCCAGCGCGTCGAGCAGCGCGCTCTCCTCGATCCACCCCGCGCGGGCGACGTCGAAGATGCGACCCGCGCGCGGGTCCTCGCGGCCGTGGGATGCCTGCCAGTCGGCGGCCCCGGCGGCCCCGGCGGCCGGCCCGGTGACCCGCAATCCGTCGGCGCAGGCGACCAACATGAGCGCCGATACGAGGGCAACCACGTTCGGCGTGACCATCACGGCCAGCGCCGATCGTCGACGAGCGGCCTCGGGTAGTCGGATGGCGGCAGGGCGGCCCGCCAGGGCGCGAAGCGCTCGGCCGGCTCCAGAGCACGCAGCGATTCCGCGTGGAAGGTGGCGCGATGGGGCCCGGCGCGGG
>CAYWGW010000393.1:0-2514 GCA_964457385.1 uncultured Spirochaetaceae bacterium | reverse complement strand
CTGATCGTGAACGCGGTCTATCTCTACGCCCTGCCGCCGGCGGAGCTGATCGCGACGACCGATGCCGGAGAGGCCGCTGCCCGGGCCCTCTTCGGTCCGATCGGCGGACGGCTGGTGGCGGGCTTCGTGCTCCTATCGGTGGCGGGCAGCCTCAACGCGATGGTCCTCGTCGGCCCCCGGATCGTCTACGCCATGGCCCTGGATGGGCTCTTCCTCGGGCGGGCTGGCCGGGTCCACGCGACGCGCCATACGCCCGCCGGCGCCGTCTGGGTCCAGGCCCTGACCGCGGTCGGGCTGATCGCCTTTCTCGAGAGCTTTCCCAGGGCGCTCGACTTCACCGTCTTCGCGATCGTGCTGGCGAGCGCCGCCGACATCCTCGCGCTCTTCGCGCTGCGCTGGCGTCGTCCCGAGCTCGAGCGGCCCTATCGGGCCTGGGGCTACCCCGTCGTGCCGATCCTGTATCTGTTCGTCCAACTCGGCATCGCTGCGGCGATCTTCGTCGGGAGTCCGCGCGAGGCGGCGACCGCGATCGCGATGCTTGCCGTCGGGCTGCTGATCTATCTCGGATTTGCCCGGGGGCCGGCCCGGGAATAGTCTCGAAGCTACCGTGGGACCGCTTTCTTCAGTAGGATCGTCGCATTGGAAGGGGATGAATATGTGGGTTCGCCGTCGACAGGCCGGCTACACGAGCGGGGCGATTGCTCGCTAGCCCACCGGGGCTCGGCTGGCGGGAAACGGTGGGCAGACGAGGGAGCGAAGCCGGCGAGGCTCGGATCGACGGATCCGGCCGCCGGATCTGAGTCCACTCCGTTCGCCTCGGCTCCGGCCAATGCAGCCTTCGCGGACGACGACCACAGGATCGAATGAGATGAGCAACCCCTTCCGTCACGACTTCCACAAGCTGAACCGACTGCCCCCCTACATCCTGTCCGAGGTGACCGAGCTGACCCGGGCCGGGCGCCGCGCGGGGGAGGACATCGTCGATCTCGGGATGGGCAACCCCGATCTGGCCACGCCGTCGCACGTGATCGACAAGATCTGCGAGGCGGCCCGGGATCCCCGCAATCACCGCTACTCCTCCTCCCAGGGGCTGCCGAACCTGCGGGCCGGAATTTGCGAGTGGTATGCGCGACGGCACGGCGTCGTCCTCGATCCCGCCACCGAGGCCGTGGCCGTGATCGGAGCGAAGGAGGGACTCTCCCACTTCGTCCTGATGACGGTCGGTCCGGGAGAGGTCGTACTGGTGCCCGATCCGACCTATCCGATTCACCAGTACTCGGTGATCATCGCGGGCGGAGATCTGCGGACGGTCCCGCTCACCCAGGAATCGGACTTCATCGAGAACCTGGAGGTGGCGGTCAGCCGGACTTGGCCGCGTCCGAAGATGTTGATCATCTCCTTTCCGGCGAATCCGACGACCCAGGTGGTCGACCGGGCCTTCTTCGAGCGCGTGGTGGCCTTTGCCCGGGCGCACGATCTGATGGTGCTGCACGACTTCGCCTACGCCGAGATCGCCTTCGACGGCTACAAGCCGCCGAGCATCCTCGAGGTGCCCGGGGCGAAGGACATCGCGATCGAGTTCGTTTCTCTGTCGAAGAGTCATTCGATGGCGGGCTGGCGGGTGGCCTTCGCGGTGGGCAATCCGGAGATGATTCACGCTCTCAAGCGCATCAAGAGCTACCTCGATTACGGGATGCCCCAGGCCATCCAGATCGGGGCCATCTCGGCGCTTCGCGGCCCCCAGGACTGCGTGACCGAGAACTGCGAGATCTACAGAGAGCGCCGGGATGCGTTGATAGACGGCCTGGCCCAGCCTGGGGAGGGCTGCTGGAAGATCGAGAAGCCGCTCGCGACGATGTTCGTCTGGGCGCCGATGCCCGAGCGTTTCCGTGTGCTGGGGTCCCTCGAGTTCTCGAAGCGTCTGCTCCGGGAGGCGAACGTCGCGGTCTCGCCAGGGATCGGCTTCGGAGACGCGGGAGAGGGCTTCGTCCGCTTCGCCCTGGTCGAGAACAAACACCGAATCCGGCAGGCAGTGCGGGGCATCCGGCGCTTTCTGCGGGAGGCGGAGGTGTGATGATTGGGGTGGGTCGGTTCGGATGACGACGAGAGGGGATGGAATGGCGAGCCAATCGCGGGTCGGCGTCGGGCTGATCGGCTTCGGGACGATCGGCACGGGCGTCGTCAAGGTGCTGCGCGACAACGCCTCGGTGATCGCGGAGCGGCTCGGCTTCCCGCTCGAGCTGGTGCGCATCGCGGATCTCGATCTCGAGACCGATCGCGGGGTGGATCTCGGCCCGGTCCACTTCGACGCCGACGCCTCGGCGCTGATCGCCGACCCCCGAGTCGAGATCGTGATCGAGCTGATCGGCGGCTACGAGACGCCGCGCAAGCTGATCCTCGAGGCATTGGGAGCCGGCAAGCACGTCGTCACCGCCAACAAGGCGTTGCTGGCGCTGCACGGTCGCGAGATCTTCGGCGCCGCCGCCCGGGCGGGTCTCGACATCGCCTTCGAGG
>CAYWGW010000392.1:0-2516 GCA_964457385.1 uncultured Spirochaetaceae bacterium | reverse complement strand
TCGACCCCACCCCGCCCGCTCCCGACGCCTGCAGCTCGATCGGGCGACAGCTCGCCGTCCCCCAGCCCCGCGAAGCCGCCGGTCGACCCGCTCGACTCCGTCGTGGACCCGGGTGAGCCCGGGGAGCCGGGCGGGAAGCCGGAAGATGAGACGGAGAGAGACGGGAACCCGTTCGCGCCCGAGCCCTCCGTGGCCGGCGCCCCACCCTTAGGCATCCGTTCGCGGTCGTGGAGGCGACGGGCCTCGGGATCGAGGAGCACGCCGTAGGCCTCATCGAGCCGACTCCGGATCGCCGCCGCATCTGCACTCTCGAAAACGGAGTAGAGCGCCAGGGATCCCTCCGCAAAGGTCTGCTGAGCCAGACGATAGGCGCGTTCGATCTCGGCGGGGGTCGCAGTGCTCGGAATCTCGAGCATCTCGTAGTAGTCGAGGTCGTCGATGCCCTTCATGACCGACTCCCCATTCCCACTTCATCCCGGGCCGGCGAGTCCGCCGGACCCGTCTCCGCCGCCGACGAGGATGCAGGCGATCTCGGGGGCTCGGAGGGGGAACCCGAGGCAGGCACGCCGAGCAGCTTGCGGGCGATGCGCTGGAGATAGATCGAGACGTCGGAGGTGCTCGCGAGATCGACCACCGGGCGACGCAGGGAGACCGAACGCCGGGCCTCGTCGTCGTAGTTGATGTAGCCGAGATACTCGGCCTCGATGCCGAAATACTTCTTGCAGACACTCGTCACGGCGAATCCGAGCTTCACGTCCTCCGCCGTCCGCACGCCGTTGACGATCAGCCGGGGGCGGAAGACGCGCATCGTCTCTACGAAGCGACGAGCCTCGACGGAATCGACGCTCTCGATTTCGTGCAGCAGGTCGAGGGGCGTCCGTATGCCTCGCTCGTTGCGCTGGTCCATCGCGAGGGTCACCAGCTGCCGGACGCCGTGGCCGACCATCGCGAGCCGCATCCGCCGATAGAAGGCCGCGCGCAGGAACGTATAGGCGTTCTCCACGGAGGTCGGTTCGGGTTGCAGCACCATGACGCCGTCGTCCGACACCAGGAAGTAGTCGAGAACGGAGGCGTGGGAGCCTGCGCCGAGATCGATCAGGATCAGATCGGCATCGAGCTGACGCAGCCCGCGCAGCAGCCGGACCCGGCGCAGATGACCGGGTTGAGCGTCCGCCAGGTTGCCGTGGGTCGCCGCGATCAGCCTGAGGTTCGCGAGCGGCGTATCGACGACGAGCTTGCCGAGATCCTCCTCCCGCTCGGAGACGAAGTCCGCGAGACTTCGGCGCGGGGAGCCCACACCGAGACAGGTATGGAGGTTGGCGCCCTCGAGATCGGCATCGACCACGATCACGCGCTTGCCCAGCCGCGCCAGGGCCGTCGCCAGGTTGGCGGTGACGAAGGTCTTGCCGACGCCACCCTTGCCCCCACCGATGGCCATCAATCGCGGCCCGACGGGGCCCGGCGACTCGTTCGGAACGCCTGCAGATTCCTTCATCGGTCGCTCGTCCGCCTCACGCTCACGCTCATCCGTTCATCCACTCGCCGAATCGAGCGCCGGTGCGGGGCTCGATTCGCCTTCACTCGTCTGACGAACGGGGGGTTCGGGGACGACTGAAGCCTACCAAAGCCGGATGCCGGAGCAATCAAGACGCGCGCGAGGATCCTCCCGCCGGATCGGCGGATCCTCCTCGGGCTGCCTTGCTCAACGTCTCCGAACTCTATGTCTCCCGCGACTCCCTCCACTCCCCGGGCGAGGCGAAGCGCAATGCCTCGACGACCTCCGCGAGCTCCGAATCCTTCAGGGTCCGGACGTCGAGCCAGAGCTCATCGCCCTGAATCCGAGCCAGCAGGGGCATCGGCGCGCCACGTAGCTGCTGCGCCAGACGCGTGACCGAGCCGCCGGAGAGCACGACCGCCGATCCGCGCAGACGATGGTCGGGCAGCGAGCCGCCACCGATCACCGCTTCGCTCGCCTCCACCCGAGCCCTCCATCCCTCCGGCAGCAGCGGCGCCAGGCCGTCGAGCAGCCTGCGGGCCCGCGCCTCGAGCGTCCGCGCCTCCGCGCGCAGCCCGGCGAGCACCGGGATCTCGTCGCAGCGCGATGGGTCGAGCAGCAGGTCGAGGGTCGCATCGAGGGCGGCGAGGGTGAGCTTGTCCACCCGCAGCGCACGCGCCAGCGGGTTCTCGCGCAGGGCATCCATCGCCGTCTTCCGACCGAGCAGGATGCCGGCCTGGGGCCCGCCGAGCAGCTTGTCTCCCGAGAAGCAGACGAGATCGGCGCCCAGCGCAAGACGGGCCGGAGCGAAGGACTCCTCCGCGAGACCCTCCCCGCGCAGGTCGAGCAGCGTGCCGCTGCCGAGATCCTCCACCAGCGGCAGCCCCCGATCCCGGGCCAGCTCGGCCAGCTCGGCCAGCCCGGCCTCCGCCACGAATCCGTGCTGCTCGAAGTTGCTTCGATGGACCTTCAGCAGCAGGGCGGTATCGCCGTCGATGGCGTTCTCGTAGTCGCGGAGGTG
>CAYWGW010000391.1:0-2546 GCA_964457385.1 uncultured Spirochaetaceae bacterium | reverse complement strand
ACTGCCCCCACTGCCCCCACTGCCCCCCTGCTCGACTCCCGGCGATCGTGGCCCGTCGTCGTGTGGGCCTGTCCCACGCACGCGCTAGCCTCGCGCCGCGTCGACCCACTCACTGACCCTTGGGGGGATTGCTTGGACCCGGACGCGATCGAGTACGACTCGCTGCCCGGGCGGAAAGGACGCCCCTCCGCGATCCGCCGCCGGGTCCATCTCTCCGCCGCTCGGCTCGCTGCCCTCTCCTTCGTCGGACTGATCCTCCTGGGTACCCTCGGCTTCCGTCTGCTGCCGGGGCTGACGACCGACGGCGATCCTCTCGGCTGGCTCGACGCGCTCTTCATGGCGACGAGCGCCGTCTGCGTGACGGGTCTGACCGTCGTCGACGTCTCGACGGAGCTCAGCTTCCGGGGTCAGCTCTGGCTGCTGCTGCTGATCCAGCTCGGTGCCCTGGGAATCCTCACCCTGGCCGGGCTGGTGGTCTCGCTGATGGGCGTGCGCTTGGGTCTCGACCTCGAGGATGCGGCCCAGCACGGCGACCCGCAGCTCCCCCGACAGACCGCCGTCCGAATGCTCCGCAGCGTCGTCCTCTTTACCCTCGCGATCGAGGCGGTCGGGGCCCTGCTCCTCTGGCTGTTCTGGCAGCGCGAGTCGCCCGTCGGCGGCGGCGCAGACCACGTGATCTGGCTGGCCGTCTTCCACAGCGTGTCGGCCTTCTGCAACGCCGGCTTCTCGCTCTTCAGCGATTCGCTCACGGGCTTCCAGCAGAGCACCGCTCTGCTCGCCACCGTCGCCGGGTTGATCGTGCTAGGCGGCCTCGGCTTCCCGGTGCTGCTCGAGCTGCGCGATCGCACCCGGGGCTGGGGGCGGGGCTGGGTTCGGGGCCGGGAACGGGGCCGGAGCCGCGATTCGATGCACGGGCTGAACGGCGGGCCGCGACTCAGCCTGCACGCGCGCCTCGTGCTGGGGACGACGGGGCTGCTGCTGATCGGAGCGACGGGCCTGTACGCGGCCTGCGAGTGGAGCGGGGAGCTCGCTGCTCTCGGACCGATCGACCGCCTCACGAACGCCTTCTTCATGGCCGTCACGGCGCGCACCGCCGGTTTCAACACCGTCGACTACGACGCCCTCTCCAACGCCGCCCTCTTCCTCACGCTCAGCCTGATGTGGATCGGCGGCGCACCGGGCTCGGTCGCGGGCGGCGTGAAGGTCACGACCGTGGCGATCCTCGCGTTGCTGCTCTTCTCCCGGCTGAGAGGCGCGGCCCACACGTCGCTCGCGAGCCGGACGATCCCACAGGAGACGGTGCAGCGCGCCGCGGGCCTGGCCGTAGGCGCCTTCTTCCTGCTGGCCGCCCTGCTCATGTTGTTGCTGCTGCTCGAGCCGATGGGTGCAGCCGAGCGCGTCGAGGGGCGAATGCAGCTCGTGCGCCTCGTCTTCGAGCTTCAGAGCGCCTTCAGCACCGTCGGCCTGTCGATGGGGATGACCTCCGAGCTCACGCCCGGCGGACGCGCGCTGATCGTCGTCGCGATGCTGTTAGGCCGACTCGGCCCACTCGTGGTGCTGACGGCGATGGCAGTTCGGGTCCAGCGCCGCCTGGACTTCCGCTACGCCCACGAAGACGTGCTGGTCGGATGACGTGCTCGGCGAATCGCAAGTGCCCCCAGCGAAGCGGGGACCGACGCGGGGACGAACGCGGGGACGAGGAAGGGATGCGGCGATCCAATGACGTGGAAAGGAACGCGCGATGAGGGTGCTGGTGATCGGTCTGGGCGCTTTTGGGATCTGGTATGCGAGGACCATGCGGGACCTCGGCCATGAGGTCGTCGCGATCGACAGCGACGAGGCGAGGATCGATCGCCACGTCGACAGCGTGGCCCGGGGCATCGTCGGCGACGCGACCGACCCGGACCTGATCGGTCGCATCGTCGGCGACGAGATCGATGCCGCCGTCATCGCCACGGGCGAGGATCTCTCTGCCACGATCCTCTCTGCAATGGCCCTGCGCGATCACGGGGTCGAGGAGATCTACGCGAAGGCCCATTCCGTTCAGGCCGCCCGGGCGCTGGAGCGAGTGGGCGTGACCGAGGCCGTGTTTCCCGAGCTCGAGTCCGGCTCGCGGCTCGCCCATCGGATGCACTCGAAATCCGTCCTCGACTACACGTCCATCGGTGACGGCTTCTCGATCCAGGAGATCTCGGTCCCCGACGACTGGAACGGACGATCCTTGACCGAGGTCTCGCCGCGCGAGTCCCATGGAGTCCAGGTGGTCGGGGTTCGCGATTCGTTGAACGGCGAGCTTCACCTGCCCCCCGATCCGGCCCGGACCCTCAAGCCCTCGGACTCGCTGCTGGTCGCCGGCCCGGACGAGAAGATCGGAAAGCTGACATCGGACAAGGATTAGGCGAAACACTATTCCCCTTGCCCCCCGATCCAGCCCGATCAGACCCGATCAGACCCGATCAGACCTGATCAGACCCGACACGGCCCGATCAGACCTGATCAGACCTGATCAGACCCGACACGGCCCGATCCGGCCCGATCCGGCCCGA
>CAYWGW010000390.1:0-2567 GCA_964457385.1 uncultured Spirochaetaceae bacterium | reverse complement strand
CGCGGCGGCGCCGGCCACATGGGGGCAGGCCATGGAGGTGAGGCTTGCGGGGGGACATGGGAGCCTGGAGCGTAGTCGATCAACCGGGGCCGAGGCGACGGGGCCCGGTCGAGCTGCGATAGCCTCCGGCTCCCCGGGCCCGCGCCCGCGCCCGAGCGCGGAAATGGGGCGGGGACGGGGCCTGAGCCTGGGCGTGGGGAGGAGTCGATGGGAGCGATGGAGTCGGTGCAGGCGTGGCTCGGCCCGGGCGGGCTCCGAAGCTGGATGGTCGAGATCGGCGGCCTGGCGGGCCTGCTCGTCGTGGCGACCGCCGTCTTCTTCACGGGGCGCTGGATCCTGCGCCGCGCCGCCGCGGGATTCTCGGCCCGGACGCAGACCCATTGGGACGACGAGCTCGTCCGGGCCGGCGTCTTCGGATCTCTCGCCCAGATCCTGCCGGCCTTCGTCGTGTACTCGGGCATCGCGCTGTTGCCCGGCATGCCCGAGACCTTCGTCGACCTCGTCCGCCGGCTGGCAATCGCCTGGATGCTGCTCTTCGGGGCCGTCACCTTCATGCGCTTCCTGCGCGCCGCCGAGGCGATCTACGACAGCCACGAGGCCTACCGCGAGCGGCCGATCAAGGGCTATCTGCAGGTTGTCTCGATCGTCGTCTATCTGCTCGCGGCCCTGCTCATCCTGGCGACGCTGATGAATCGCTCGCCCTGGATCTTCGTCTCCGGGATCGGGGCGATGACCGCGGTGCTGCTGCTGATCTTCCGCGACACGATCCTCTCGTTGGTGGCGAGCATCCAGATCGCCAGCAACGACATGATCCGGGTGGGCGACTGGATCGAGATGCCCGAGGTCGGCGCCGACGGCGACGTGATCGAGGTGGCGCTGCATACCGTGAAGGTCCAGAACTGGGACAAGACCATCACGACCATCCCGACCCACCGCCTGATCTCGGACTCCTTCCGGAACTGGCGCGGGATGTCGCTCTCCGGCGGGCGCCGGATCAAGCGGGCGGTCTCGATCGACCTCCAGAGCGTCCGCTTCCTGACGGACGAGGAGATCGAGCGCTTCGAGTCCTGGTCGCTCCTGCGCGACTACATCCGGGGCAAGCGCCGGGAGCTCGAAGAGGCCAACGCGGCCGCCGGGGTCGAGCCGACGGTCCGCGCGGATCTGCGAAGGCTCACGAATCTGGGTACGTTCCGGGCCTGGATCGCCGCCAGCCTGCGCAGCCATCCGAGCATCCACCAGGCGGGCAGCCATACGATGCTCGTCCGGCAGCTGGATCCGGGCCCGAAGGGGATTCCGATCGAGGTCTACTGCTTCGCGCGGGAGACGGCCTGGGCCCCCTACGAGGCGATCCAGGCGGATCTCTTCGATCGGATCCTGGCGATGGTGCCCGAGTTCGGATTGCGGGTCTTCCAGGAACCCTCTGGCGCGGATCTCGAGCGCGTCCTGCGCACTGAGGGAAAAGAGATGGGAGACGACGAGCTGGGAAACGAGGTGGGAAACGACGTGGGAGTAGAACGATGACGATTTCGACGGAGCTGGCGAAGCGGGTCGAGGGCAAGGTGGCGCTGATCACGGGCGCGAGCCGGGGAATCGGTGCGGGCCTGGCCGAGGAGTTCGCGAAGGCGGGCCTGCGATTGGTGCTCTGCTCGCGCTCCGCTCCGGCACTGGCCGAGGGCGAGCGGGTTCTGGCCCGTCGTCTCGACGTCCGCGACGAGGCCGCGATGGAGGCGCTGGTCGCCGAGTCCGAGGCGCGCTTCGGGGCCATCGATCTCTGGATCAACAACGCGGGCGTCCTCGACCCGATCGCCCCGGTGCGCGACATGACCCTCGAAGGTTTCCGCGAGCACATCGACGTGAACCTGGTCGGCGTCTTCCTGGGGACACAGTGTTATGTTCGACATCTCCGTCGCCAGGGCCGCGACGGCGTGCTGATCAACCTCTCGTCGGGCGCCGCCTGGAACGCCTACGAAGGCTGGGGCGCCTACTGCGCCGGCAAGGCCGCCGTCGAGCGGCTGACGGAGGTGGTGGCGAAGGAGGAGGCCTCGGCCGGGCTGCGGGCCTACGCGGTCGCGCCCGGGGTCGTCGATACCGCCATGCAGGACCTGATCCGCAGCTCCGATCCGGAGGACTTCCCGAGTCTCGACTACTTCCTCGAGCTGAAGCGCAGCGACGGCTTCAACACCATGCCCTTCGTCGCCGAGCATTTCCTCGGGATCGCCTTCGACCCGGCCCAGCGACCGGAGACCGTCGCGGTCCGGGTCCCGAGCGAGAAGGGCTGAGAAGCAGTCCGCTTCGTCAGGGATCGATCACCGCTCTGAAGTCCTGCTGCGCCCGGAGCGCGCGCAGGCTCTGCTCGACCTGCGTGCGCACGGCCTCCAGCGGCCGGGGCTCGGCCGGCAGCATCTCGACGAGTTCGACCAGCGCGTGGCTCCCGTCGCGCGAGATCCGCACGCGATCCCCGGGCGCCGCGAGTCCGAGGATCTCGGGTCCGAACTCGCCGGCCAGCGCGGTGCTCGCCAGCGGACCGATCTCCTCGGCGTGCTCGGGATCCAGCCGCCCCCCGACGC
>CAYWGW010000389.1:0-2569 GCA_964457385.1 uncultured Spirochaetaceae bacterium | reverse complement strand
CCTGCTCGACGAGAGACTGGATCTTTTCCGGATCCGCGGCCCCCTTCGCATTGTTAGTCGGAGGTGGTACAAAGACGCGTGATGAAGATTCGATTCGGCGAGTTCGAGCTCGATTCCAGGCGCTATCGACTACGGCGGAGCGGCGAGATGGTCGCGCTGCGACCGAAGGTCTTCGACCTGCTGATCTATCTGGTGCGGCATCGCGAGCGGGTGGTGCCCCGAGAAGAGCTCGTGCGCGTATGCTGGGGCGAGACCCGGGTCGGGGAGGGCTCGCTCTCGGGGCTCGTGAACGAGCTTCGGGGCGCGCTGGGCGAGGGGGCCCGTGGTCCCTCTTCGATTCGTACGGTGCATGCCCGGGGATACCAGTTCGTGGCCCCGGTGCTGCCCGAGATCTGCATGGACCCGGGCGGGACGCGAATCGAAGACCGGGGCGGAACGCCGGAGGCGTTGCATCGGATCCGGCACGAGCTCGGGCAGATGCTGCGAGAGGGGCCGCGGGGCGTCGTTTTCGTGGTGGAGGGCGTCGAGGCCTCGCATGCGCTGCTGGAGCCGGTGCTGGCGCTCGCTGGCCATCTCGGGGTCGAGAGCCTGCGGCTGGGTCGCGCTGGATCGAGTCCGGGTACGTCGCCCACCCTCGAGCGTGCCGAGCTGGCCACTCGCCTGCTCGAGGTCGTGATCGAGCGCTGTGGCCTGTCCCTGCTGCGCGAGCGGGCGCTCAGCGACCTCAACCGCCTGCTGCGGCCCCGACCCCGGGAGGCGGGCGCCGACGCACTCGGTTGGGACCGCGCCCTGCGCCGGCTGCTGCGGCAGGTCGCCCGTGAACGGCCCCTGCTGCTGCTCCTCGAAGGGATCGAGTCCTTCGATCCGGGAGCCACCGAGCTGCTGGAGTCCCTGCTCGGGATCGATCTCGAGTCGGCGCCCCTGCTCGTCGTCTGCAGCTTGCCTCGTTCCGCGCTCGCTGCCGAGACCGTTCCCGACGAGGCGATGACCCCGGCGTTCGAACGGCTGCTCTTTGGGAGTGGCTTCGGGCTCTTCCGCCATCTCGATCCGGAGAGAGCCCGACTCGATGCCTGGTGTCGAGATTACGGCGTCAAGCCCCTGCCTGAGCCCCTGGCCGCGGCACTCCTGGCTCATCTGGCCGGCGCGCACGGAGACACGGTGGACGTTGGCCCTCCCGGGGCGGTCCCACCCGAGCACGAGCTACCCGGAGCACAGACAGGCCGGCTTGCGCTGGATGTGAATCCCCACGAGCCTCAGCCCGGATCTCATCGGCCGACTCTCCCCGAGCGACCGCGGATGCGCTGGGCGCGGGCAGACCATCCCCAGGCCCCCCGACGCGCCAACGAAGGGGGCGGCGGCTGATTCGCGGTCTACTCGGAAGCGGGGATCTCTGCGTGCAGCCGTGAGCACACGAGATCATCGGGAACCGACGCCCCGGTCGGAGGGTCGTATTCGAAAGCCGCCGAACGTCGCGTCCGGAGGGTGGCGGAGGTAGAGCCGAAGGCGCGGCGGATCGAGAGGGCAGAGCTGGCATGGCGAATCCGATCCGCTTAAGCTCAGCGGGCGAGGCCGACGAGGTGGGCGAGGCTGACGAAAAGTGCAGCGCCCTTCGTGTCATGGATCCAGGGGAGCTGCAGCCGGCACCGGCTCCCGAGCCCGAGGGATGGATGCTCGATCAGCTCGATCGTAGAGACCGGATGCGATTGGTCGAGTTCGTCTGCTCCTTTGCCTGGGCCGACTTCGAGATCCAGCCCGAGGAGCGGGTCTTCATCGCCCGCCTGATCCGGAGATTGGGGCTCGACGAGGAGGAGGACCGGAAGGTCCAGCAGTGGCTCGAACGTCCGCCGAAGCTCGACGGTCTCGATCCCACCTCGATTCCGGCGGCCCATCGGCGGGTCTTCGTCGACGCGATCGAGGGCCTGATCGCCGCAGACGGTGAGGTCGCGGCCGAGGAGCGGGACTCCTTCGAGATCTTCAAGCAGCTACTCGAAGACTGACGCGCTCGCTCTGCGATCCGCCTCGTCCCACCGGTCGTCCGCTCGTTGCGTCTCAGCCGACACCCTGATGAGGCGACGAGCTGCCATCGGGTCTTCCCCGCGGCGGGAGTGGAATCAGCATCGAGGTCTCCTCGATCACCTGCCGATAGCCCGGCCGTCGCTCGAGCGCTCGCTTCTCGATCAGGGGGATGCTCACGAAGAGGAACATCGCGGTCATCGCCAGCGGCGCCAGCACGGCCCAGGCCGCCCAGCCTGGATCCGCTGCCAGCCCGAAGAGCCAGAGGCTCCACCAGATCATCATCTCCCCCAGGTAGTTGGGATGGCGGGAGTAGCGCCAGAGACCCGCGCGCAGCGTCTCGCCCGGTCGCTTCGGCCCGCGGACGAAGGCGTGGAGCTGGCGATCCGCGAGCCACTCGAAGCCGATGCCCCCGACGCCGACCGCGAGAGCGAGACCGTCGAGCCAGCCGACCGGCTGGCCGGGTCCGACGAGCGCCGGCCAGACCGCGAGCATCCCCGCGAAGACGATGAAGGTCGGGAAGAGATGGATGCCGGCCAGGCTGACGAGCCAGTAG
>CAYWGW010000388.1:0-2575 GCA_964457385.1 uncultured Spirochaetaceae bacterium | reverse complement strand
TCGGCCTGCTCGGCCTGCTCGCCCTCGAGCGAGAAGTTGAGCCCGGGATAGTCGGCGGCGAGCACGGGGAGGAAGCTCTTCTGGAGGTCGGCAATGACGTCGCCCGCGGCCACCTGCTTCACGTCGACGTCGGCCGTCACGTCGATCACGCGCTGCCGATCGCTGCGTTTGATGGTCGAGTAGCCGCGTCCCATCTCGGCCCGGGCCACGGCGTAGAAGGGGACCTCGCCGCCGTCGGGGGTGCGGATGCGGAGGTCGGCGAGGTCTTCGAGCGAGCGGCGGAAGCGCTCGGGGTAGCGGACCATCACGCGCACGTCGTCCCGTCCGCGCTGGATGCGTTGAGCCTCCTCGCCGAAGAAGGCCTGTCGGACCTGCTTCGAGAGGTCGTCGAGGCTGAGGCCCAGGGACTCGGCGGCGGGCAGGATGTCGAGCTTCAGCTCCTGCTTGCCCTCGCGGAAGGAGTCGTTGATGTCGGAGACGCCCGCGTAGTCGGCGAGCTTCTGCTTCAGGCGGTCGGCAGCGGCGCGAAGATGGTCCACGTCCGGCGACCGGAGCTGGATGTCGATCGGATCGCCGGCGGAGAAGAGATCGGCGCTGAAGTTCAATTCGACGACGTCGGGGATGTCCGGCGTATTCTCTCGCCAGCGGCGCTTGATCTCGGCGGCGCTGATCGGCCGAAGATCCCCGGATTGGATCTCCAGGCTGACCTCGGCGGCGTGGCTGCCGGTGGCGCTCTCGGAGGGACCGGTGCCGCTGTTGCCGCTCATCGGCTGCTCACCGATCGAGAAGAGTACGTGCTTGATGAGCGACTCTCCGTTCACGCGTAGCCCCTCGGCGTCGAGCTCTTCCCGGGTCTCGAGCGCCGCCTGCTCGAGCTGTCGGGCGGCGCGCTCGGTGGCCTCGACCGGCGTGCCCTGGGGCATCACGAGCGAGGCCGTCACGTAGTCGCTCTCGACCGGCGGAAAAAAGGCGAAGTTCATCTTGGCGGGACCGATTCCCAGGACGACGGTGGAGAGAGCAAGGATCAGGATCGCGCTGCCGACGGCGATGATCACGTAGCGCGAGGCCAGAGCGCGATCCAGCAGCGGGCGGTAGACGTTTCGGGCCACCCGGTTCAGGCCTTCCGCCATGAACGACTGGAGCCGCTTCCAGCGCTGGACGAGCGGGCCCGCCTGCCCTCCCCGATGACCGTCGTCGAGATCGTCCTCGTGAGGTCGGCTCGCGCCCATGTGGCCCAGATGAGCGGGCAGCACGAGCTGGGACTCGATCACGGAGAAGACCAGACACAGAATCGCCGAGACGCCGATCACCCCGAAGACCTGCCCCATCGTGCCCGGTGCGAAGATCATCGGAAGGAAGGCCGCGATGGTCGTGAGGACGCCGAAGATGACGGGGATCGAAACCTCCTGGGCCCCCAGGATCGCCGACTCCAGGGGATCCTCGGCGTTCTCCTGATGGCGGTGGACGTTTTCGCCCACGACGACGGCATCGTCGACCAGCAGTCCGAGCACCATGATGAAGGCGAAGAGCGAGATCACGTCGATCGAGATGTCGGCGATCGGAAAAAGCGAGAGCGCGCCGAGGATCGAGAGCGGGACGCCGAGACTGACCCAGATCGCGAGCCGCAGTCGCAGAAAGAGAGCGAGCACGACGAAGACGAGGATGAAGCCACTGATGCCGTTGTTGATCAGGATCTGGAGCCGATCGCGCAGGGTCTGGGCGGCGTTCGTCCAGACCGTCAGGTCGAGCGCGTCGGGCAGCTGAGCACGTAGCTCCACGAGGTGGTCGTTCACCGAGTCGACGAGCTCGAGGACCTTCTGCTCGCCGACCCGGAAGACCTTCACGCTCACGGCAGGCTTGCCGTCGAAGAGCGCATAGCGATCCTCCTCCTCGAAGCCGTCGATCACCGTCGCGACGTCCCCCACCAGGAGCCTCGTTCCGTCGGGCTCCGTGCGCAGCACGATCTCCTCGAACTCCCGGGCCGTATAGGCCTGCCCCTTCGTCCGCAGCAGGATCTCGCCGCTGGTCGTCTTGATCGAGCCGCCCGGGCGGTCGAGGGAGCTGCGTCGGACGGCCCGGACGATCTCGTCGAAGGTGAGCCCGAAACGACGCAGGGTCTCCTCCGAGACCTCGATCGAGATCTCGTAGTCCCGGGCGTTCTGGAGATCGACCTGCGTCACGTCGGGCAGGGACGCGATCGAGTCGCGAATGCGTTCCCCGTAGACCTTCAGGCTACGTTCCGATGCTTGCGCGGCGACCGCGATCTGCAACACCGTGCGCTTGATCTCGACGTGGCTGACGATCGGCTTCTCGGTCTCGACCGGGAAGGTCGTGATCGAGTCGACGGCGTTCTTGATCTCGGAGAGCGCGCGGTCGACGGGATAGCCCTCGATCAGCTCGGCGCTCACGCCGCAGGCGCCTTCGGCCGCCGACGAGGTGATCTGCTCGATGCCGTTGATGCCGTTGATCTCCTCTTCGATCCGGATGCAGACGCCCTGCTCGACCTCCTCCGGCGCTGCCCCGAGATACTCGACGCCGATCGAGATCACGTCGATGTCGATGTCGGGGAAGGTCT
>CAYWGW010000387.1:0-2581 GCA_964457385.1 uncultured Spirochaetaceae bacterium | reverse complement strand
GCTGACGTAGACCTCCCTCTCTCGCAGCGAGGAGGGATCGGATGCAGGTACTGAGCGATGGTCGGGTGCGTCGAACCGAGACGGAGTGGCGGGCGATCGTCGAGCGGTTCGACTCTAGCGGGCTCTCCGAGGAGGCCTTCTGTCGGCGGGCGAAGCTGTCGCTCCGGAGCTTCCGACAGTGGCGAGCGAGGCTGGATTCGAGCCACAGAAGGCCCCGCCGGCTCCGCGCGGTGCGCAGGGCGCGGCCGGCGCCGGCGGGGTTCGTCGAGTGGGTCGCGCCGACGGGACCGTCGCCGTCGCAGCCATCTGCGGACGGCGCTCGGACTGCCTCGACGCCAACGGAAGCGGGGCGCGCCGAGGCCATCGACTTCGAGCTCGTCCTCCCGGGTGGCGTTCTGTTGCGCTGGAGGGCGTAGCGCGATGTGGAACGGGAGTGCGTCGCCGCCTCGGATCTTTGCCTGGACCGAGCCCACCGACATGAGGAAGTCCTTCCAGGGGCTCCTGGTTCTCGTGCAGCGCGTCTTCCGCGATCAAGACCCGCATTCGGGGAGTCTCTTCGTCTTCGTGAACAGGAAAGGCAACTATCTGAAGGCGATTTTCTGGGATCGGACAGGCTTCGTGCTCGTCGCCAAGAAGCTGGAACGAGGCCGCTTCGTCTTCCCGAGTGCGTCGGCCTCGCAGGAGATCTCGGAGAAGACTTTTCGGTTCCTTCTCGACGGGATCCCCCTTGGCATACGGCGTTAGGTCTGGTATCCAGACGATGTGACGCGCGAAGGACTCGAGCAGGCGGATCGAGAAGAGCTGATCGAGCTCGCCCTGTCGGTGCACGCAGTGGCCGAGCAGGAGAAGGCCCGCCGCGTCGAGGTCGAACGACAGCTGGCCTGGTTCAAGAAGCAGCTCTTCGGACGGAAGTCCGAGAAGCGGCTGGGCGAGGCCGTCGACGAGACGCAACTCTCGCTCGGCGAGGCCGTGCAGGGCGAGCGCCGGGCGGTCAAGAAGACGATCTCCGTGAAGGCCCATGCCCGGGAGACGACGAAGGCGTCCGGGTCGAAGGAGGAGCCGGCGCCTCGCTTCGACGACTCGGTGCCGCGGACCCGGCGGGTGATCCTTCCGCCCGAGGCCGAGGGACTCGACGAGAGCGAGTACGAGGTCATCGACGAGCGGGTGACCCTGCGGCTCGTCCAGACGCCCGCCGTCTACTCGGTCGAGGAGATCGTTCGCCCGGTCGTGAAGCTCCGGGACGAGGGACAGATCGTGACGGCCCCGGCAGAGTCGGGGGTACTCGAGCGCAGTCTCGCCGACGTGAGCGTGCTGGCCGGGCTCCTGATCGACAAGTTCCGGTTCCATCTTCCCCTCTACCGCCAGCATCAGCGGATGGAGGCGGCTGGGGTCCACCTGGCGAGATCGACGCTGACGGACTGGGTTCACCGCTCCGTGGACCTGCTGCGTCCGATCTACGACGCGCAGCTCGCTTCGATCCGGACGAGTCGGGTGCTCGCCATGGACGAGACGCCGATCAAGGCCGGACGGAAGTCGAAGGGGAAGATGAAGCAGGGCTACTTCTGGCCCGTCTACGGAGACCAGGACGAGGTGGCGTTCCCGTTCGCGAGGTCGCGGGGCCACCGGCACGCCGTGGAGATCCTGGGCGAGTACTGCGGCACGCTGATCTCCGACGACTACGGTGCGTACGAGGCGTACGCGGCGAAGCGGGACGCCGTGACCCGTGCGTCGTGCTGGGCCCATGTACGAAGGAAGTTCGTGGACGCGGAGGACGTGGAACCCGAGCGTGTGAAGCAGGTGCTCGAGTGGATCCGGGAGATCTATCGGATCGAGGCGGAGATCCGCGAGCGAGGGCTCGAGGGCGAGGCCAAGCTGCGTCGACGATCCGAGGAGAGTCGGCCGTTCGTCCAGGATCTGTTCGCGTGGCTCGAGTCCGAGCTGGCGGCGTCGGCGCTTCTGCCGACGAACCCGTTCACCGAGGCGAGCCGGCATGCGCTGAAGCTCAAGAGCGGTCTCGAGGTCTTCCTATCGGATCCGGCGGTGCCGGTGGACACGAATCACCTGGAGCGAGCGCTGCGGTCGATCCCGATGGGAAGGAAGGCGTGGCTGTTCTGCTGGACGGAGGTGGGGGCCGAGGTGGTGGGCATCGCCCAGAGCCTGATCACGACGTGCGTGTTGCAGGGCGTCGACCCGTACGCGTATCTGGTGGACGTGCTCCAGCGGGTCGCGATCCATCCGCAGAGCGAGGTGGCGGATCTCACGCCGCGGCTCTGGAAGGAGAAGTTCGCCGATCAGCCGCTGCGTTCACCTGCGCTGTCGAACTGAGAGCGAGCGGCGGGGCAAGGACGTCGCTCAGCGACCGCTTACGTGAAGAGGATAACTGGGCACTGATAAAGAAACGCTTCGGCGAGTTTGAAGGTGGTGTCGTCGACTGTTGCAGCGCCCCTGTTATGTCCGTCGACCACCAGTCCGATGTCGCTACCCAAGTTCGAAGCTGGTGGCAAAGTGTAGAACAGCGATCTCTGTCGTATTCCCTTGAATTCAGCCATTTGCTGCACACGGACGTAACGGATTGCTACGG
>CAYWGW010000386.1:0-2590 GCA_964457385.1 uncultured Spirochaetaceae bacterium | reverse complement strand
GGACATCGCCGAGGGCCAGATCGAAGCCGCTCGTGAGATGGCTCGAGAGCAGGGCTTGGAGATTCGATTCGAGACCGCGCCGTCCGAGGAGATTCCTTTTCCGCAGTCGAGCTTCGACATCGTGACGGCAAACCAATGTTGGCTCTATTTCGATTTGGCGCGGACGATCCCGGAAGTCTTGCGGGTTCTCGACGAGGATGGACTCCTCGTCACGTCGCACTTTTCATTCCTTCCGCGCCTTGATCCCGTCGTCCGGGCCTCGGAGAAATTGGTCCTCGAGTACAATCCGCATTGGGGCGGCGCGAACTGGAATGGACGCATTCCGGCCCATCCCAGATGGTCTCGGGACGATTTTACTCTGCGAGCGATGTTCTTTTACGACGAAGCAATTCCCTTTACCCGTGATTCCTGGCGGGGGCGCATTCGTGCGTTACGCGGGATTGGCGCCACCTTGAGTCCGGAGGAAGTCGTTTCATTCGATCGTGAGCACGCGCAGCTGCTCGCTCGCAGCGTGCCCGAACGCTTCACGATTCTGCATCGGATAGACGCCCACTTCTTCCAACCGGGTGTGGAAGCGAGAGACTGAGCCTCGTGTGGATGCGCCACGAGTCCTGAGAACGCAATCGGACTCCTGTCAGAGCCTGACGGCCCTCCGAAAGTCTCGCGCGATTCGCGTTCTTCCAGTTCGAGCCCCGGTGACCCATCGAAGACGGACGATGAAATCGACAGAGGCCCTGGCGATCAGGATCGCCGCGTGGCTTGCCAGTACCACCGGAGTGCGTCGACGACCGCGCTCGGCTTTTCCTGTGCGGCGCAGTGCCCGACGCCCGCAAGAAAGGTCTTCGTGGCTCCAGGAATCAACCGCTGTGCCGTGACCGCCATCTGCTGATAGATCTCCGGGGAGTGGGCCGTCGCAGCGATACACGTGGGGACCGCGATCGAGGCATAGGCGTCGAAGACATGGGAATCGCCCGTGAGCCCATATTGATTCTGCATCACGTCGAAGATCGGCCCGAGCATTGCTCGTTCAATCGCCGGAGAGCAGCGAAGCCGCACGTTGCCGTCGTCCAGGCAGTCGAAGCCCGTTCGTACATAGAGCTCGAGCAACTCGGGCCGCCACGCGAGAAACGCGGGGCGCTCGCGATAGCGCGACACGACGTCTTCGAAGCTCGGAAAATCAGCGCGTCGTTTCTCGACCCGGTCGAGCGTCTCCGCTCGCTCACGGCTGAGCGGCGTCGGGGCGCGCCGCTGCGCCGGATCCATCGTGGTCGGCTCCATCGCAAAGAGACAGCGAAACGCGGCCGGACGCGAGGCAGCAGTCAGCAAGAGATCGGTCGCACCGGCGCTATGCCCGACGCCGTAGGCAGCGTCGAGTTCGAGGTGATCGATCCCTGCCCGGAGGTCCCCGGCGAAGTCCAGGAAATCATAACCGGCGCTAGGCTTGCTGCTGCGACCATGGCCGCGACGATCGAAGGCGTAGACGGCGTACTCCGGCGCCAGCGCCATGGCGACATCGTGCCAGACCGGACCACAGAAGCCGGTCCCATGAACGAGCAGAACGCGCGGCCGATCTCCCGGATCTTCTCCCCATCGGTAGATTGCGAGATTGACTGCGCCGTTCTTTGCGAAAAAGATTGGTTCGGACATTGGATTGCTCTCAGACATTCGTCACGGAGTGGATGACGTGCGAAGCATGTGGACTCCCCTCGCGCGGAGGCGAGCAGCGCTCCGCCGGCTCGAGTACTCTTCGTCCGCGTCCCGACCGGGGATCGCGCAACCGTCCGGATTCCCCTCCGCGGCCGTCGCGAGAAGCCGGCTCGAGCGACTGGCCCGCCCGCCTGGGCAAGCGGGACGCCCTCGCCACCGAGATGGTATCATCCAAGCCGTCCTTCCCCATCGATCGAGGAGCAGCACAGTGTTCAGTCACATCATGGTCGGCGCCAACGACGTTTCCGCCTCGAAGAAGTTCTACGACGCTGTGCTCGGCGCACTCGGATTCAAGCCGGGAACCGAGGACGACCGTGGCCGGGTCTTCTACTTCACCCCGACCGGCGTCTTCGCCATCACGAAGCCGATCGACGGCGGCGCCGCGACGGCCGCCAACGGCAGCACGATCGGTTTCGCCGCCGACTCGCCGGAAAAGGCGAAAGCGTGGCACGAAGCTGGCCTCGCAAACGGCGGCACGGCCTGCGAGGATCCGCCGGGCGAGCGAGCCGGCTCGGGCATGTACCTCGCCTACCTGCGCGACCCCTCCGGCAACAAGATCTGCGCGCTGCATCGCATGAAGAAGTGAGCGCTGAATCGGCCCGCGACCGCGTCGACGTGCGGCCCGACAACGTCGTCTAGAACGCGAAATACTCCCCCCGCTCGACGTGCTCGGCGATCCGACGAAGCATGAGCCGACCCGCCTGAATCGCAGCGCGTCCTGGATCGAAGGGCGAAAGCCCTGCTGCGATGAGATCGGCAGGCGCGGCGGCGACCTGGCCGTCGTTCGCGAGGGCGATCATCCCTTCGCGGTCGCGGCTCTTCAGGAGCCGTTCGAATAGGAGCGAATGGACCTGACGTTCCAGCTGACGGGCGGACCAGCCAT
>CAYWGW010000385.1:0-2604 GCA_964457385.1 uncultured Spirochaetaceae bacterium | reverse complement strand
GGGCATCAAGAGCTATCTCGACCTCCCGCTGGTCGCCGGGCGCGCCGCGCCCGAGCTGGCGCGGGGCGCGCGATGATCCTCGATCGCTTCAAACTGACGGACCAGGTCGCTCTCGTCACGGGCGGCGGAAAGGGGATCGGCCGCGGCATCGCCTGGGCCTTCGCCGAGGCCGGGGCCGACGTCGTCGTCGCAGCGCGGACCCGGTCCGATCTGGACGAGACGGTGCGCGGCATCGAGGAGCGCGGGCGCCGCGGGCTCGCCGTCGAGACCGACGTCACGAAGACCGAGGATCTCGAACGCCTGGTCGCCGCGACCCTAGACGGATTCGGTCGCATCGACCTGCTCGTCAACAACGCCGGCGGTACGGGGCCCCGGGCCGCCCTCGACACCAGCGAGCGCTTCTTCGAGGCGGCGCTGCGCATGAACGTGACGCAGGCGTTCCTGCTGACGCGCATGGTGGTACCGAAGATGGTGGAGACCGCCGGCGGAGGCGCGATCGTGAACATCTCCTCGCGCTCGAGCGACATGGTCCAGACCGCCTTCGTGGCCTACGGGGCGGGCAAGGCGGCGCTGAACATGACGACCCGCAACCTGGCACCGGAGCTCGCGCCCAAGGTCCGGATCAACGCGATCTCCGTCGGCGGCGTGGCCACCGAGTCGCTCGAGGTGGTGCTGACCAACGAGGCCCTGCGCGAGCAGTTCGATGCCCATACGCCGATGAAGCGACCTGGCACGGTCGAGGACATCGCCGCCTGCGCGCTCTACCTCGCCTCGCCGGCGGCGGCATGGGTGACGGGCAAGATCTTCCAGATCGACGGCGGCACCGAATGCCCCTCGATCAGCGTGCCCGTCCCGCCTCTCTGAGCGACGCGGGATCGGGCGGCAGCGCCGCGCGCAGACGGTACGCCGACGCCGCGCGCAGACCCGACCGCGTCGACCAGATACGCGAACGACCGGACACGCCGACGGAGGGACGGCGTCGGCCGGGCCACGTTGGAAAACCCCGGCCGACCCATCCTCAGAAATCGGGCCGGTCTCCAATGATCTTCTTCTCGCGCAGGGCCTCGAGCTCCGCGCGCAAGAGCCCGAGCTCGCCGCCGAGGACTTCCTCGTTATGCTGCCCCAGCGTCGGCGCCGGGGAGGCGTGCAGCCCCGGACCATGGGCGGAGAAGCGGATCGGCAGATTCGGGTAGGGCGTGGGGCCCGTGACCGGATGCTCGAGGGTCTGGTAGAAGCCGCGACTCATGATCTGTGGATTCGGGATCAGGAAGTGGGCGTTCACCGCCGCCGCCGCGGGGACGCCCTCCGCCAGCAGCAGGGCCTCGGCATCGCGGGCCCGACGCTCCGCGCACCAGCGCGCCAGTGCCTCGTCGAGGGCGTCGTGGGCGGCCCGACGCCCGACCACCGCGGCCAGCGCAGGATCCCGCGCCCAGTCGGGGTCGCCGAGCGCCCGTCGCAGCCCCACCCATTGCGCGTCGTCCCCGACCGCGATCGCCAGCCATTCGGGCTCGTCGGGCTCGTCGGGCACATCGCGCGGGCGCGGCGGCTGGCAACGGTAGAGGCCCTGGGGCGCGGCGCTCGGTCCGCGATTGGTGTCGCGCTCGAGCCGGCGACCGTAGGCCTGCCACTCGAGGGTCTGGGTCGCCGCCACGTTCAGGGCCGGCTCGACCAGCGAGCACTCGACCTGCTGCCCGAGCCCCGTGCGACGGCGCATCTCGAGCGCCGCCATCAACCCGAAGGCAGCGTGGATCCCGCCGATCGGATCACAGCCCTGGGGCACGAAGGGAAGCTCCGGGTAGCCCGTCATCCAGGCGATGCCCGCGGCCTGCTCGATGTTCGCTGCGAAGCCCGGTCGATCGCGCCACGGCCCGTCGAGCCCCCAGGCCGGCATCCGCAGCAGGATCAAGCGGGGATGTCGGGCGTGCAGCGTCTCGAAGCCCAGCCCGAAGTTCTCGAGCACCCGCACCGACGCATTCTCGGCGAGCACGTCCGCGCTCTCGAGCAACCGGCCTAGCAGAGCCTTGCCCTCCTCGGTGTCGAGATCGAGGGTGATCGAGCGCTTGCCGGAGTTCACGCCGTGGAAGACCTCGGACCACTCCCAGAGCGGCTGGTTGCCCGTAGCGCCGACGAAGCGCATGCCGTCGGGACGCTTGATCGACTCGATCTTGATGACGTCGGCGCCCAGGTCGGCGAAGAAGCTCGTCACCACCGGACCGGCCCAGAAGGCGGTGAGATCGACGATCCGCAGCCCCTCGAAGGGCAGAGCGGAGGGCAGAGCGGAGGGACGCGCAGACGGACGCGCCGCGTCCCCGTCCCCGTCCCGCTCGCCGGCGGGCGTCGACCGACGCCTCCTCCCCGAGTCGAGCTCGGCCCGGATCGTCGCCGTATCCGCGCCCAGGGAAGGGGCCGGGCCCGGCGCGCGCAGCCGGCCGAGGCCCAGCTGATAGGGCACCCGCGGCTGCCGGAAGCCATGGGGGCTGTCGATGAAGAGGCCCCGCGCCTCGAAGTGATCGCAGGCGAGCACGCCGGGCGCGTCCAGCACCGGCGCGCTCGGCACCCGCAGCAGGCTCGCCCGTTCGACGATCTCCTCGACCGTCCGCTCCC
>CAYWGW010000384.1:0-2646 GCA_964457385.1 uncultured Spirochaetaceae bacterium | reverse complement strand
GGCCGCCGCCGGCGACGCATGAAGCGTCCTGGGCCACGCGCCTCTTCGAATCATTTGGCTTCCGGCCTCGCCCATCGCAGATCCGCGTCGATTCGGCCCTCTTTGAGCAGACGCGAGATGTGTTTGATTCGAAGGTAGCGATCGCCTTCGAGATCCTCCTGGCTGAGGCCGATCTCACGATAGGCCGCGAGCAGTTGGTCGACGCCGCGGGGCACGGTCCACTGCGGGTCGAACTCCGGCAGCGTCCGCCGGATCTTGCTGAAGTCGACGCGGTAACAGCGCGGATCCGGACCCGCTCCGGGCTCGAAGGTGAGGGCGCTGCCTTCGACGGCCTTTTCGACGATCTCGGCCACCTCGCGGATGCGGTAGTTCTCCTCGTTGCGCCCCACGTTGAAGGCCTGGTCATGGATCCGATCGCGTTCGGCATCGAGGACGCAGGCGAAGGCCAGGCAGAGATCCTCGACGTGCACGAGTGGACGCCAGGGCGTTCCGTCGCTCTTCAGATGGACCTGTCCCGTCGTGAAGGCCCAGCCTACGAGATTGTTCACCACCAGGTCGCCGCGCAGGCGGGGCGAGACGCCGTAGACCGTGGCGTTGCGCATCGAGGTGGGACTGAAGCCGTCGCTGGCGAGACCGCTCAGCTCCGCTTCCACCATCACCTTCGACTCGGCGTAGGGGGTCACCGGACTGAACGCGGCCTCTTCGGTGAGGACATCGTCGGGGCTGGCGGCACCGTAGACGCTACACGACGACGAGTAGACGTAGCGCGAGACGCCGGCCTCCTTCGCGAGCCGGGCCAGCTGGATCGAGGCCTGATGATTGATGTCGTAGGTGCATTGGGGATTGAGGTTCCCGAGCGGGTCGTTGGAGATCGCGGCGAGATGCACGACGGCCTCGAAGCCCTCGAGATCCGACGGCGAGACGTCGCGCACGTCCTTGCGGAGGGCGGGAATCGCATCTGGCCCGTCCCCAAAGCGGCACTCCTCGAAGAGGCCGGAGTCGAGGCCCACGACCTCGTGACCCCGCTCGAGCAGGATCTGGCTCATCACGGCTCCGATGTAGCCATCGTGTCCCGTCAGCAGTACGCGCATTCCTCGTTCCTTTCAGTTGCTTTCGGCTTGCGGCTTTTCGGCTTGCGGCTTTGCGGCTCTGCGACCGGGCACTGCTCCATGCGCGTCGCGCTGGTCAGTCAGTGGCCTCGATCAGATCGTGGGTGACGAGCAGATCGGCCGCCCGCCTCAATAGGTCGAATTCCATCCCCGAGCGGCGAGCGACCGCGAGCAGATCGTTCGCGCCGTCGGCACAGGCCAGCAGCCAGAGAATCGCCATCTGCAGCTCGCCCGGACTTCGGTCCCCGCCCAGGGCCTTGTAGATGCCCCGCTTGCCGAGCTGCGGCTCGCCCTCGGGCGACAGGCTCCGGTAGCGCCGGTTGCCCTCGAGCACGTCGACGATCCGGCGGCAGACGTCGAAGGAGTCCGCGAGCTTCTCCCTTGAGACGAAGGCGAGATCGTCGGCCGACGTATGGTACTCGGGGAACTCGCCATGGCGACCACGCATCAGGGAGCCGACGGGCATCCGGAAGCCGGGCGAGTTGAACTGTCGCTCGTCGTAGCCGTAGGGAAAGAAATCGATGACGTCGAAGTCCTCGCCGCGCTCGCCCAGCACGTGGGGTACGACACGGTCGATCGCCTGATCGCCTCCGAAGGTCTTCTTGTAGGTCAGCTTGGAGCGGTCCCCGAGACAGACGAGCGTGAGGCCATGGGTGACGCGCGGGACGACCTCGCGATGCCCGGCGAGCCAGCTGATCGAGCCGATCGTCCCGGGGATGAAGAGGAAGCGGTAGGAATAGCGTCGCCGGGAGTTCGACAGGGCCTGGGCGAGATGGACGGCGAGGCTGATGCCGGAGAGGTTGTCGTTGCAGAGCGAGGGATGGCACACGTGGGTCGAGAAGAGGATCTCCTCCTCCTGCTCGCCCGGGAGGAAAAGCTCGCCGTAGCTCAGGCTTCCCGGCTCGAGGCTGGAATCGATCACGACCTCGTACTCGCCCTCCGGCAGGCTCCGAAGCTGATTCTCAGACAGGCAGAAGCCCCAGCTCTCGGCGTAGTAGGAAGTCCGATAGGGAATCCAGTCGGGTTGCTCGGGCAGGGTATGGAGATGCTCGCGAAGAGCCTCGAGGGACATCCGGGTGCGGACGGGCACGCTGTAGTTCACGACGTGGAGGTTGTGGGCTCGAAAGTCGATCACGCGCTCGCCGGCGGCGTTCTTCACGAAGGCGTCATGGATGTTCCATTCCCGGGGCACCGTCCAGTCGAGGACGGGTGTCCCGCTCGGCACCTCGTGGATCTCGATCGCAATGCGCCGCCCGATCACCCGCAGCGTCTCACGCAGCCCGTCTCCCGTGATGCTCCGGCACAGGGGATAGAGCTCTTCCATCAGCCCGTAGAGGGAATCCGCCACACCCGTCTTCGTCTCGTCAGTCATCGTGGGACTCCGGGCGGTACGCGGGCAGAGCGCGGTCTTGATCCGAGAGACAAGTCGGCTCGAGGGGCCACTCGATTCCGATCCGCGGATCGTCCCAGCGGAAGCCCCGGGCGAGCTCCGGCGCGTAGAACTCGCTCATCTGATAGAAGACCTCCGTCTCGTCCT
>CAYWGW010000383.1:0-2657 GCA_964457385.1 uncultured Spirochaetaceae bacterium | reverse complement strand
TCTTCACCGGCACGGGAAGCTCCTCGCTCGTTTTCGTGCGCTCGATCGTGAAGTCATCTGCATCCCCATCAACTCAGGTCCTCGCCTCAGGTCCGATTCTCGAAGCGACTACGAACCCAGACGGCGAATGCGTTCATGCTGACGAGAAAGGCGAGCAGCACGACGATCGCCGCGGCCGTCTTCGCTGCGAAGGCCCGCTCCGGCGCCTCGGACCAGAGGTAGATCTGCACCGGCAACACCGTCGACGGATCCCGAGGCCCCTCCGGCAGGTCCACGATGAAGGCCACCATCCCGATCATCAGCAGCGGCGCCGTCTCACCGAGGGCCCGCGCCATGCCGATGATCGTCCCCGTCAGGATCCCCGGCAACGCCTCGGGGAGCACGTGATGCAGCACGGCCTGGGTCGGCGAGGCGCCCACGCCGAGGGCTGCCTCGCGGATCGAAGGGGGAACCGCCTGCAACGCCGCGCGCCCGGCGATGATGATCGTCGGCAGCGTCATCAACGCCAGCACCATCCCGCCCACCAGCGGCGCCGAACGAGGCAGCCCCACGAAGTTCAGGAAGAACGCCAGGCCGAGCAATCCGAAGACGATCGAGGGCACCGCCGCCAGGTTGTTGATGTTCACCTCGATCAGGTCCGTGAAGCGGGTGCGGGGCGCGAACTCCTCCAGATAGAGTGCCGCCGCGACGCCGACCGGGAAGCTCAACACGAAGGTCACGATCAGCGTGAAGAACGAGCCCCGGATGGCCCCCTGGATGCCCGCCAGCTCGGGCTCCCGACTGTCGCCCGAGGTGAATAAGCGGGTGTTGAAGCGGCGGTCGATGCGACCGGCGGCGGAAAGCTGCTCGAGCCAGGCGAGCTGCGTATCCGAGATCTTCCGATCCGCCTCCACCAGATCCTCGTCGACCGAGCCCTGGAGAAAGAGCTGCGCATCGTCCGAGAGCGGGAACCAGAATGTTCGCGTCGTCCCGATGACCTCGGGATGGCTCATCAGGAATCGCTGCAGCTCGAACTCTGCCCCCACGCTGAGCAGGCTGAAGAGCTGCCGCAGCTCGCGGCGTCCGCGGACCTCGGGGAAGCGGTCGCGCAGGGCGTCACGCAGCAGCGCGGCATGATTCGCGCCACGCAGATCCACCGGCGACCGACCCCCGGCGAGACCCAGCGCCTCTTCGTCGAAGGTGATCTCCAGCTCGAGCTCGTACTGCAGGAAGGCCGACGTCGACTCGTAGAAGATCGAGCCCAGCAGCAGGAAGAGCGCGACCAGCGCGAAGCCGATCGCCGCCTGGCCATAAAGCCGGAAGCGCCGCTCCGCGCGATAGCGGGATCGCAAGCGGCGGTCCACGCGCCGAGTCCCCGCCTCGTGTCGATCCTTCGCAGGCTCACTCATAGCGTTCCCGATACCGACGCACGAGGAGCAGGGCCATCAGGTTCAGGCCCAGTGTGACGAAGAAGAGCGTGAGTCCCAGGGCGAAGGCGGCCAGGGTCTTCGCCGAATCGAACTCCTGATCGCCGACCAGCAGCGTCACGATCTGCACGGTCACGGTCGTCACCGCCTCGAAGGGGTTTGCCGTCAGGTTCGCGGCCATGCCCGCCGCCATCACCACGATCATCGTCTCACCGATGGCCCGGGACACCGCCAGCAGGAACGCTCCCACGATTCCGGGCAGCGCCGCCGGCACCATCACCCGGCGGATCGTCTCCGAGTCGGTGGCGCCCATCGCGAGGGAGCCGTCGCGCAGCGTCCGGGGCACGGCATTCAGTGCGTCGTCCGAGAGCGACGAAACGAAGGGAATGATCATCACGCCCATCACGAGCCCCGCCGCCAGGGCGCTCTCCGACGCGACGTCCAACCCCAACGCCTCACCGAGCACCCGGATCCGCGGTCCGAGGATCAGCGCAGCAAAGGAGCCCCAGACGACCGTCGGGATGCCCGCGATGATCTCCAGCACCGGCTTCACCCAGGAACGGGTGCGGGACGTGGCGTAGAAGGCCAGATGGATCGCCGCCATCAGGCCGACCGGAATCGAGATCAGCATCGCGATCGTCGTGATCAGCAGTGTCCCCGCGAAGATCGGCACCGCACCGAAGGCCCCCGACGAGCCGACCTGGTCCGCGCGCAACGCCGTCTGCGGGCTCCACTCCGTGCTGAAGAAGAACTCCCAGGGGCTCACCAGCCGGAAGAAACGCAGCGCTTCGAAGAGCAGCGACAACACGATGCCGATCGTCGTCAGGATCGCCACCACCGAGCAGGCGAGCAGAGCGAGCTGCAGGACCCGCTCGACGCGGTTGCGCGCGCGCAGCCCGGGGCTGATCCGACTGCGGGCGATCGCGATGCCCCCCGCGCCGGCCACGGCAAAGAGCGCCACGACGGCGCCGTGAAGCAGACTGCGGGCATTCTCGATCGCGGCGGCCATCGCGGCATGGCCACGCGACGGCCACTCACCGTCGACGGCGGACATCCCCGACCGAACCTCGGCGAACACGCTCCGGGCATCCCGCACGGACTCCCCGAAATGGTCCGGCTCGACCTGCGCCAGTGTCCACGCCTCCACCAGGGTCTCGCCGCCTAGCGCCCAGGCGATGAGCACGATGAGCGGGGGCAGGGCCGCCCAGATGAGGACGAACTGACCGTAATGGCCAGGCAGGGAGTGAAGCC
>CAYWGW010000382.1:0-2660 GCA_964457385.1 uncultured Spirochaetaceae bacterium | reverse complement strand
GCCCGGTTGCAGGTCGACACGCTACACACGTAGTGGACCGCGCCGAGCCCGATCGGGGTCTTGCACGCGCTGCAACGTCGCCAGGTCTCGGTCATCGACAGCCCCGCTCCTCTCCCATGTCCCGTGCCTCGCGGCACCCGCGAATCATGACGCGCTGCGGCGTCCGACTCTCTGCTCGCGCTGCTTGTGCCCGCCCCCAAACCCGACGATAGAAAGATGGAACGGAGCCCGCTCGTATCCCTCAGACCCGGCGCTACGCTCTCGCATGCGGTGAATCGGCGGCAGCGCCCGACGCCTTTCTCACCCGCCCATCATCCCCCTGACTCCACTCGTGCGCGTACAGCTGGAGTGCCGCCCCGCCCGTGATCGAAATCCTCCTTCCCGCGATCGCCATCATCGCCGGCTGTGCGCTGCTCTTCTACGGCGGCGACCTGCTCGTCACGGCCTCGACCTTCATCGCGAACCGCCTCGGCATGAGTGCCATCGCGATCGGCGCGACCGTCGTCGCGATCGGCACCAGCGCCCCCGAGTTCTCGGTGAGCTTCGGCGCCGCCCTGAAGGGTTACACCGACGTCTCCGTCGGCAACGTCGTCGGCTCCAACGTCTGCAACATCCTCTTCGTGCTCGGCCTCTGCGGTCTCGCCACCCGGCTGCGCGCATCCAGACAGATCTGCACCCTCGACTTTCCCGTACTGATCGCCGTAACGATTCTCTTCACCTGGATGATCCGGGATCATCTGCTCACACGACTCGAGGGCCTGGTCTTCGTGCTCGGCCTGGTCGGCTACGTCGTCTGGAACCTACGACGCGCGGCCGAGGACAAGGAGGTCGAGGAGTTCCTCGCCGCCGAGGTCGCGAGCGCCCTCGGTTCCGAAACACAGCATTGGATGTGGCCCGCGTTGAAGGCCGTCGGCGGCATCGCCCTGCTCGCGCTCGGCGCGAAGTGGCTGGTCGAGGGCTCACTCCAGGCCCTGGCTCCGCTGGAGCTCAGCGACGCTACGGTCGGCGTGACCGTCGTCGCCCTCGGCACGAGCCTGCCCGAGATCGGCACCTCGGTCATTGCCGCTCGCCGCGGCCAGGGCGACCTCGCCGTCGGAAACGCCATCGGCTCGAGCGTCTTCAACCTGCTCGGCGTACTGGGCTTCACGGCGCTCATCCATCCGCTGCCCGCTCGCGACGTCAGCCTTCTCGACGGCGCCGTCATGATCGCCGTCAGTTTGGCCGGCCTCGTCCTGCTGGCCCGCGCCGGCGGCATAGCACGGCCCCAGGGCATCGCCCTCGTCTTCACCTACCTGCTCTACCTCACCGGCGCCGTCGCCTATCAGACGTGAGGACCGTCGGTCGATCAGCCTTGCTCCCGCCGTGATCGCTCGATCCGAGGCAACACCTCCCCGACCAGCGTCTCCAGCGACTCCCACGCATACTCCGGCGGCAGCCCACCGCAGAGCGGCTGCAGCGAAAGCATCCCGCGCTGCCCGATCTCGTCCACCGCCTCGTCGACCGAGAAGATCCGGTAGCTGCCCTGCTCCGCCCGCAGCGCCTCCACCGAAGAGGCCACGCTCTTCGTCGCCGACGCCACGTCGTCCCCCATCCACTCGGCGTAGGCCCGGGCATCGTGCAGCAGATGCGGTCCCCACTTCGCCCAGGCCTCGTCCGGATCCCGCGCCACGAAGCAGGACAGCGGTGTCCCGGGATCGGGATCGATGAACAGGCCCGGCGTCCGCCCCTCGGCCTCGCAGGCCTCCCGGTAGATCCGCCCGAGTTCGGGATCACCGCCCATCGCGACCATCCCCATCCCGAAGCGCGCCGCCCGCCGCGCCACCACCGGCGAGCCGCCGCCCATCATCAGCACCGGCCCCCCCGGCGTATGCGGCGCCGGCGTCACCTTCACCGGCCGCCCCTCGTACTCGAGCTCCTCGCCCCGCCAGAGCCGCTGCATCAGCTCGAGCGACACTTCCATGCGTCGACCCCGCCCCGCCATCTCGCGACCGAACATCGCATACTCCGCCGCCACATAGCCGACCGCGACGACGTAGCTCACGCGCCCCGCCGAAACGAGGTCGAGCACCGCCATCTGCTCCGCCAGCTCCACCGGGTCGTGCAGCGGTACGATCAGCGCCGCCACCTGGATCGGAAGCGTCCTGGTGCGCGCCGCCATCGCACTCGCCAGGATCAGCGGCGCCGGCAGATAACCATCGGCCGAGCGATGATGCTCGGATACCTGCACCGCCAGGCACCCATGCCCCTCGCCCCACTCCACCATCTCGATCGCCGTCCGATAGAGCTCGGCCGGCACACCCCCGATCGGCGGCATCCGCATGTCGAATCGCATCGTGAACACCGCCCGATGCTAGACATCTCCCGCAGCGTCCGCCGCCCCGGACGAGCCCCGGTCGACCCCGGAAGCCGCGTCCCGCCCATGCCCCGGCGCCACCCTGTCGCGCAAAGATTTTGTCACGCTCGGCGCCGACATCACCAAGCAGCGCTCCGGGCTCGGCCTCACTCGCCTTCACGCACGCTACACTGCCGACGAACTCAAAGACGACCTGGTTTTTAAAGCCGCCGACCCCATCGTCGGTGGTCGCGAGCAGTACCGCTTCGTGCCCGTTAAAGAACCCAAACCGACCCAGAAGGACCCTCCCAGCACCCAGCCCGCCGGC
>CAYWGW010000381.1:0-2729 GCA_964457385.1 uncultured Spirochaetaceae bacterium | reverse complement strand
CGGCAAAGTCGACGACGTCACCCTCCTTCGCGGGCGCAGGGGTGCTCGCGAAATCGATCAACAGCGCCGAGTCCTCGTCGCAGTCCGGCAGAGCGAGCGTGCCGGAAGCGAGCTTCGCCTGGAGCTCTTCCTCGTTCTCGAAGGGAATCGCGACGAAGCGGTACTTCATGCGCGAGGTGACCGGGCCGACGGGCTGCGGGTACTCGGAAAAGTAGGAGGGGGCGAATCCCTCGGGCGATCCATCGACGGGAACGAAGGTGTCGTTGCGGTTCCAGAAACCCTGGAAGCCGGCGTCCGAGAGCGACAGGTTCGAGAGATAGGCGGGCTCGCGGGTTCCCGACTGATCGATGACCTCGCAGTAGCGGTAGGGCAGGAAGTCGCCCGACGCTTCGCGCTGAAAGGTGATCTCGTCGCCCTGGGCGGTGTAGCGGATCGCGCTGCCGTCCGGTCGCGGCACGAGCAGGTACTCGCGCTGCATCGTCGCCGAGCGCGAGACCGCGAGGCCATCGGGAACTTCGCCGATGCTCGCACCGACCAGCACCGTGTCGATGGCGCTACCGGCGATCGTGCCCAGATGGCGCCACTCGCCGTCGTACTCGTACTCGAGATCGCCGACCGCCGACAGGCCCGCCAGGGTCACTCCGTCGGCGTCGTCATCGATGGAGACGGTCGGAGGCAGGACGAAATCCGTGTACTTCATGCGCGACGAGGGGCGGACCACCGCCGACCACTCGCCGCCGAATTCGTCCTGGACCTCCACGCCGGGCGCCGAACGCGCGAGCGAGGACTCGAGGTCGTAGCTGCCCTCGATCCTCGACTCTCCGGCGACCTCGGTGAGGCTCAGGCGGTCGGGCCCGCGCTTGACACGGCCCTCCCGCGAAAGCGTCGGAGGCGAAGCGCCGGGCGGGTCGCCCGTGTGGAGCGCGTTCTCGAAGCGATCGACACACTTGCGCCAGCCGCGCGTTTCACCCTGGAAGACGTAGTCGTCCGGGATCGAGCCCGTGATCCGCACGCTGTCCCGATACTCGACGAAGAGCGACACGGGTAAGACGGGGGGCGGGGCGGGGCCCCAGCGCTCGAAGAGCAGGCCGTCGCAGTCGCCCTCGACGCCGAGTGTCCCTGCCGGCCAGCGGCTCGAGCCCGTCTCCGCGAAGTCGAGGACCTCCTGCTCCCAGCGGTAGAAGACGCCGCCCAGCGAGCGCGTCGAGATCGTGACCGTCTCCTCGAAGAGGAAGGTCTTCTTGAAGCGCGTCTCCAGAGAGCCGCGCGCGGTGATCGTGTACTCGGTGACGTTGGTTCCGGCGCGGAACTCGGTCACGGCCCTCTTCCCGGCATCGAGGGCGACCAGGCTCGCCGAGAGCGTGCCGTCGTCCGGGCCGGCCGGCGTCCAGGTGAACTCGACGTTGGGACTGACGATGTCGGTGCCGCACGCCTTGATCTCGGCCGTGACCACCGACGTTGCCTGATCGTCTGCGTCGATTCGCGTGGGGCTCGCGCTGAGCGTCATGCCTCGCTTGCAGACCTGGACCGCGGCGTCCGCGCCGGCGGCCAAGGCCCGGAAGCCCAGCGGATCCGCCTCGACCACCTCGCCGCCGATCGTGGTGCGGCCCGTGACCTGGTAGAAGTCGCCGGCCGGGAGAGTGACGATGATGCTCTCGCCGACGGGGATCGTGCGAGAGGGCATCGGCTCGAAGTTGGGATCGGTCTTGTTGATCTCGAGCTCCACGGGCCCCGCGCCCTGCTCGAAGAACTGATCCGCGAAGAAGCGGATGTCCATCGAGTTCAGCAGCTCGTCCAGCCTCGAGGCGGGATAGCCCTCCGTCTTCGCGAGGCCAGGCTCCCAGAAGGCCATCATGACCTCGAGATCCGTCATCTCCACGGACTCGGCGGGCGTCGCCGCAGGGCTGCCATCCCCCTTCAAGGGGACCCGGTTCTTGGACGCGCGTGTCAAGACGCCGTCACCGTTGAAGTCGAACCGGTTGTAGAGGATCTCGCGATCGCAGGTTCCCCCTTTCTGCCAGACGCAGCCGTCGAAGTTGAGGTCGCGCTTGGGGAAGTCCGCCGGTCCTTCCAGGGATGGGTTCGATAAATCGCTACAGGCCCCGGGGCCGTTGATCGCGATCTCTTCCAGACAGACCTGCACCCGCGCATCCCGGAAGCGGCGGAAGTCGCGCATGTCGATGCTGCCATCGGGCGCAGCATTGAAGAAGCGGCCCGTCGTCGGGTCGATCTCGGAGCTCGAGGTGGAGTCGAGGCCGAGCTCGGGCCCCTCGAGATTCGCGAGGTCCGGCGGACCGATGATCTGCACCCGGTTGCCGTCGTCCGACTCGTCGTTGATGTCGACGAGGGCCTTCGCCGCGCCGTCGAGCCCCATGATCGCGGCGTAGGTGTCGAGTCGTGGTGACGCGCCATCCGAAGTATCGGCCCGCGACCACGTCGTGATTCGCGCGATGAGATCGGCGGCCGTGAGCGTCGGGTCGTAGGCGAGCATCAGGCTCAGGGTGCCGGAGACGTGCGGTGTTGCCGAAGAGGTGCCACCTCCGAGGATGAAGGTATACGCATCGCCCGCCTGGATGCGGGCGAGCGCCGTACCGGGCGCGGCGATGCTCGTGGCGACGGGGCCGCCGAGATTAGAGGACGGGTCTCGGCTCAGGTCGGGCCGGATGTTTTCGGCCAGGACGATCGGGTTGGCCAGGGTGGGGTGGCTCCAGAGGCGCGACGCCCAACCG
>CAYWGW010000380.1:0-2748 GCA_964457385.1 uncultured Spirochaetaceae bacterium | reverse complement strand
GGTGGGTCCGCGGCGCCCGGCCCATCCCGGTCGCCAGCTCCATCATCATCGCGCGCGCCGTCCCCGCCCTGCCGTCGCAGCGCGGCCAGGCCCTCCTCGACGCTGATGCGCGGCGCATAGCCCAGCTCCGCCCGCGCCTTGTCGTCGCGCAGCGTGCAATCACACGAGAGCAGCGACACCGCGTGGTGGCTGAGGGGCGGCTCGGTCCGGAAGCCGAGCGTACGCCAGATTCCTTCGACTCCGGCGGCGATTGGACGCACGAGCCAGCCCGGGACGGATCGATCCGGGGGCGTGATGCCATGCGCCTCGAGCAGCTTCGTCAGGAAGCGCCTGAACTCGTGCACCTCGCCGTCGGTCACGAAGTAGGCCTCGCCACAGCGGCCGTGGCTGAGCGCAAGCTCGGTCGCGAACACGAGATTGTCGACATGGGTGGTCGAGGTACGGGCTCGGCCGCCATCGATCCAGGCGAAGGCACCGCGCTCGATCATCTGGCGCGCCTCGGGCACGATCGTCCGATCGCCCGGCCCCCACACGAAGCGCGGCCGCAGGATCACCGTACAAAAGTTCATGTCGGCGGCCGCACGCACGTGACGCTCGGCCTCGGCCTTCGTCTCCGAATAGAGAAAGGGCGTGCGCTCCGGATAGGGGTGGCTCTCGTCGACGTCGAGTAGAGGCTGACCGCGCCACAGGACGGCCTCGGTGCTCATGTGCACGAAGCGCCGTGCGCCCGCCGCGCGGGCCGCGGCGAGCACCCGATCGGTGCCCTCCACGTTGCCGCGCACGAAGTCGACCCGCGATCCCCAGGACCTCACGTACGCCGCACAGTGCACGACCGCGTCGCAGGCGGGGATCCCTCCCGGAGCCAGTGAATCCAGATCGCCCCGCAGCGGCTCGGCGCCCAGCGCGGCGATCGTCGCGTCGCCGGCCTGCGAGCGCGACAGCGCGACGACCTCGTGGTCCTGCGCCAGCCGGTGCGCGATCGCCCCACCGATGAATCCCGAGGCACCCGTGACGAAGATCTTCATGCCGCCTCCCCACCTGCGGTCATCGTCCAATGCGCCAGCGCCGCCTGCCAGCGTCGCGGCACGAGCCGCAGGAATCCGACGGAGAGCTTGTTCACGACGCCCGGGATCACCGAGGGTCGTCCCCGCAGCGACGCCCGCAGCCCGATCTCGACCACCTCCCGCGCCGACATCATCGTGAGCCGATGGAAGGGCCGCAGGGGTTGACCGGAAACCGCCAGGAACTCGCTCCGGGTGACGCCGGGCGAGAGCACCGTGCAGCACACGCCGCTGCCCCGAAGCTCGTAGTCGAGGGCCTCGCCGAAAGAGAGCACGTAGGCCTTGGCGGCGGCGTAGGCCGCGTAGGTTGGCGATGGCTGATAGGCGCCGATCGAGGCCAGCTGGATCACCCGACCACGACCGCGTGCCAGCATGTCCTCCAAGTAGAGCCGGGTCAGCCGGGCCAGGGCGACGATGTCGAGCTGGAGCATCTCCGCCTCCCGCTCCCAGGGAATGTCCATATGCGGGCCGTAGAGCCCGAAGCCGGCATTGTTGACGAGCAGGTCCACCGTCAGCCCCGCCTCCCGGGTCCGCCGATGCAGCTCGATCGGCGCCTCGGCGGCCGCCAGGTCGAGGGCCTCCACCTGGACGCGCACGCCGTGGGCGGCGCGCAGCTCGTCGGCGAGGCGCTTCAAGCGATCCTCGCGACGCGCTACCAGCACGAGATCGGCCCCCTGCCCGGCCAGCACGCGCGCGAACTCCTCGCCGATGCCGCTCGAGGCCCCGGTCACCAGCGCCGTCGTGCCCTGCCAGCTGCTCCACTCGGACGATTTCATGTTCATTGGGCCTCCTCCTCGTCGGCGTGAGTCGGCTGGAAGAGTCGCCAGACCGCTTCCTCTGCCTGTTCGATCGCGGCCTCGCCGAGCGGCACATGACCGGCCTCGGCCTCCTTCATGAGCCCCACGAAGGCGCCGAAGGCCAGTGCGATCAGCAGCTCGGGCGGGCCGGGACGGATACCCCCGCGCGCCTGCTCGCTGCGGACGAACTCGGCGACCTCTTCGAAGACCTCACGCGCCAGGTCCTGGCTCGCGTCGTCGAGGTAGGGCTGATGGCGGTGGAGCTCCAGGAATCGGAAGGCGGCGGGCTGCTCCCGGGCGAAGGCGAAGAGCCCGCGCCAGAGCCGACCGAAGCCGTCGCGCGCCGGTCCCACGTGCGCGGGCGTGTGCACGTCCCCGAGTGCCCGGCGCAGGAAGATCTGCATGGCGCGCTTCGCATCGCGGTAGAGCGCGTTGGCCAGGGCGTGCTTGCCCGGGAAGTAGCGGTAGATCGTGCCGACGGCGACGCCCGCCCGCTCGGCCACCGCCGGCACGGGCGTCCCGCCGAAGGAGGCCTCTCCCATCAGCTCGCACGCAGCCGCCAGGATGGCGCTGCGCTTGTCGGGGGGGCGGGCGTCTGCGGAGGTCATTGTGTTCGGAGTCATGGCGACTGAATGAATATTCATTCATAATTCGATTGTCAACCCACCGCCCGCCAGGACCCGTCACGGCTCGCCATGACCGCCTCGCCACCGCCGGTCCACCATCGCCGGTCCCGCGTGACCAGCCCGGCTGGCCGGACGACCGGACGCTGACGGGTGGCCGGCTGGCCCGTCGGCTGGCTGGCCGGATGCTGGCCGGGCTCGTCGATTGGGCTGGCCGCGCTACTCGAGCGCCCGCCAGAGATACCAGCTGGCGACCGATCGCCAGGG
>CAYWGW010000379.1:0-2760 GCA_964457385.1 uncultured Spirochaetaceae bacterium | reverse complement strand
TTCGCGCTCCTCCGGCGTCGCTTCGTCGACCAGGAAGCCGGCCTGGGTGTAGCGCGGCACGTCCGCCGGAATCCGCCCCTCCACGAAGTCCATCACGAAGAAGGGCCTGCCCAGCACCGAGGCATCCTCTTCGTAGGGAAGCAGCGTCGGCATCGGCACCGCGCCCGTCTCCGCGACCGCCTGCATGATGCGATGCTGCATCGCCGCCGACACGCGACAAGCCTCGGTCTGGATCGGAAAGAGGCCGCCATCGGGCGGCTCGATGCGCGCCACGAAGCGACGGCTCACGTCCTGCCCCGACTCCTGCCAGCGCGCGCTGAAGAAGACCGTCTCGTTCGAGAAGCCCGTCGCCCGGGGCATGTCGACATCGTGCACGCGGAGATCGTCGGCCTCGGGCTGCTGACGCCGCATCCAGCCCTCGAGCGCGACCCGATAGCTCTCGGGATCCGCGACCGCCTTGGCCGGCCCCTCTTCCTCCGAACGTTCCCTGGATGACATTGGCTCGCCTCCCTGCTCCCGCGGATCGAACCGACTGAGTGGCGTCGCTCGAGCGGAAGCGCACGCTAGCATGATCGCGGGTCTCGCTCTCCATCTTGCTTCCGAGCGCGCCGCTCATCTGACGGGCCAGCTCGTGAGCGTGAGCGGCGGGGCCTCCATGCCCTGAGGTCCCCATGGCTCGGGGCGACGATGAGCGGATCGATCCGCGGGCGCATCGATGCAGATCGCGGAGACGCCCGATCGATTGCGGAACGACCAGGCTGATGGTTTTCTGGAGGAGAACGCAGTTGGCGAATTGGCAGCCCGGTCCGCGACCCGAGTGGGTCGAGGCCCTGCATCAGATCAGCGATCCCGGCTGGATCGAGATCGATCCCGATCGCCTCGTCGAGGAGGCCCAGCGTCGGACGGGCCTCTCGGATTTCGGCGACGATCTCTTCTGGGAGCCCTACCGGATCTTCGTCGAGTCGCTGAACGATGAGGCCGCCCTGCATACCCTGGGCCGTCTGATCGCCCGCGACGATCTCCTGAACTCGCTTCAGATCCGGCTCGCGCTGACGGATTGGCGCAAGCGTCATCCCGAGATCGGTCGCGAGCGGGTCGAGCGGCCGATCTTCATCACGGGGCTGCCGCGCACCGGGACCTCCATCCTGCACGAGCTGCTGGCCCGGGATCCGCGCCATCGCGCTCCGCTCCACTGGGAGGTCCGCGAGCCCTGCCCCCCGCCCGAGACCACGAGCTACGCCGATGATCCGCGCATCCCCCGCGCCGATCGTCAGTGCCGGCTCTGGACGCAGATCGTGCCGGAGTACGATGCGATGCACGAGCTCGGCGGCCGGATCCCCGTCGAGTGCATCCAGATCACGATGCACAGCTTCCGCAGCGACGAGCTGATGGGACGTCATCGGGTGCCGAGCTACGCGGAGTGGTTCCAGGGCTGCGACCTCGAGCCCGCCTATCGCTTCCATCACGACATGCTCCAGCATCTGCAATGGCGCTGTCCGGGGGATCGCTGGGTGCTGAAGGCGCCTTCGCATCTGGGGCAGCTCGAGGCGCTGCTCGCCGTGTATCCCGATGCGCGTCTCGTCTTCACCCATCGCGATCCGCTGAAGGTGCTGCCGTCGGTGGCGAGCATCCTCTACTCGACGGCCTTCGTCCGCTCGGACGATCTCGATCCCGAGAGCTTCGTCGGTTGGTTCGACGGCGAGACCTGCGCGCAGCTGCTCGACGGCATGACCGCGATCCGCGCGTCCGGTCGGCTCGCCCCGGAGCAATGCCATGACGTCCGATACGCCGAGCTGATGACTCGACCGGCGGAGACCCTCGCGGGCATCTACGCCCACTTCGACATCGAGTACCCGGCGGACTGCGAGCGGGCCCTGCTCGACCATCTGGCGGCCCGGCCGAAGGGCCGCCACGGCGCCCACGAGTACGACTTCGCGGATACGGGTCTCGACTTCGACGAGGAGCGGGCGCGCTTCCAGGCCTATTCAGAACGCTACGGAGTCGTGAACGAGGCCTGAACCGAGGTCCGAGAAGAGGCCCGAGGAGAGCCGATGAGAGAGCCCACGGAAGAGTCGACGCAGGAGACGCTGCCCCGGGACGAGGCCGTTGGGGACGGGGCCGTCGGCGGTCGCGGCACGAGCGGCGAGGCGCTCAGGCGAGCCCTGCGCAGCCCCGCACGATCCGACGAGGAGCAGGCCGCGCGCCTCACGAGCGGCGAGGCCTGGCGCGACTTCTGCCGCTCGCTCGAAGCGGCGGGCCAGCACCTCGTCGACTTCCCGGTCCGCCAGACCGCGCTGCCCGGCGAGATTCAGGCGGAGGGCATGCGCTATGCGCTCGGTCTCGTCACCGGCGGCGTGCTCCAGGCCCTGCCGCTCTCGGATCCAGACCGCCCGCGCTTCGTCCGCAATCCCGACTCCGAGTCGAGATGGGGCGCCGAGAACGTCGACAATCAATACCTCTGGTGCCGCGTCCGACCCGATGCGCAGTATCGGGTCGAGGGGTTGCGGCGAAACGTCTTCGAGGCCCTGATCGAGACGAAGGAGGGCTACATGCAGCTCGGCGACGATCGGGTCTTCGAGACCCGGCTGCTGAGCGAGCTCGAATGCGATGCCGACGGCCGCTTCGAGATCCTGCTCTCGGCGGAGAGGCCGGCGAGCCATCGCGGCCCTTGGATGCAGCTGACCCCCGAGACCCGCTACCTCACGGTCCGCCAGTACTTCGCGGACTGGGAGACCGAGGAGCCCGCTCGATTCGAGATCC
>CAYWGW010000378.1:0-2848 GCA_964457385.1 uncultured Spirochaetaceae bacterium | reverse complement strand
CACGCCGACCCGCCGCGGCGCCCCCTGGCTGCGTCGGAAAGAGCTGCGTCGGACCGAGCTGCGTCGGACGGAGTTCCGTTCGACAGAGCCGCGTTCGGTAGAGAGGTGGCAAGGACGGCGGACCACCGAGCGACCGACGGAGAGTTGGATCGAGAGACGGGCAGCAGGTCCGCGAATCGGGTCGCCGTTGCTCGGCGTCCCGCCCGGTCTGATGAGCGGCCTGATGGGCGCTCTGCTCGGCCCTCTGATGGTCGGCCTGGGGCTGGCGGGGCCCGCGTCGGCCGAAGAGCTGGTCGAGGCGGTCGCAGCCCAGGTCGGTACCGAGATCGTCCTGGACTCCGAGGTCCGTGAGCTGGCCGAGCCGCTCGAGGAGCGCCTGCGCCAGAACGGTGCCCCGGAGAGCGAGATCGAGCGCATCCGTCATCAGGCCCTTCAGCGTCTGATCGAAAGCAGGCTCCTCTCGTCGGTCGTCGACCGCCTCGAGCTCGGCGCGACCCGCGAAGAGGTGGACGAGGCGATCGAAGGGATCGCCGCCGAGAACGGCATCAGCCTCGACCAGCTCTACTCGAGCATCTCTTCCCATGGGCTCTCCGTCGACGAGTACCGCACCAAGATCCGGGGTGAGATCGAGCGCAGCAAGGTCGTGAACGCGATGGTCCGCTCCCGGGTCGAGATCTCCAAGGACGAGGTCCAGACGCTCTACGAGGATCGGTTCGGCGACCAGCGGAGCGGGGGAGAGGAGATCCACGTCCGCCATCTCGTGGTCCTGACCGAAGGCGGTCCGGTCCCGCGCACACCGGCGCTTGCCTGCGAGACCGCGGCCGAGGCGCGGCGGCGGATCGTCGCGGGCGAGCTCGATTTCTCCTCCGCCGCACAGCGGGTCTCGGACGCGAACGCCGAGCGCGGCGGCGATCTCGGTTGGATCCATCGCGAGGATCTCGCGGCCTGGATGGCGCGACGGGTCGACGAGATGAAGCCCGGCGAGGTCAGCCCCGTCATCGAGATGCCCTTCGGATGCAACCTGCTCGAGCTCGTCGACCGACGCGACTTCCAGCCCGTCGGCTTCGAACAGGCCGCGCCGCAGATCCGAGCGATGCTCTTTCAGCGCAAGACCGAGTCCGAATACGTGAAATGGCTCGACGTCCTGCGAGAGCAGACCTACATCGAACTCAAGGGCCCCTATGCAGGGGGCTCCATCGATGGCTGAACCGCCCACGCGAACCCCTTGAGCCACCCCTCGTCGACCTCCCAGAATCCGATCGCATCCGGCTGGTCCGATCCGTCCCTTCCCCCGGATCCGCTCGCGTCGGATCGCCTCGCCCGTGATTTCGAAACGATCGCCGAGCTCGCCCGCAAGGGCGAATCCGAGTCCATCCAGATCCGGGGGGCGCGCACACACAACCTCCAGGACCTCGATCTCGATCTACCGCGCAACCGGCTGATCGTCGTGACCGGGCCCTCGGGCTCGGGCAAGTCCAGCCTCGCCTTCGACACCGTCTACGCGGAGGGGCAGCGACGTTATGTCGAAAGCCTTTCCACCTACGCGAGACAGTTCCTCGACCAGCTCACCCGCCCGGACGTCGATTCGATCGAGGGACTGTCGCCGGCCGTCGCGATCGAGCAGAAGAGCGTCGGACGCAGTCCGCGCAGCACCGTCGGCACGATCACCGAGGTCGCCGACCATCTGCGGCTGCTCTTCGCGCGCGCGGGCATCGCGCTCTGCTGGCAGTGTCGATCACCGATCTCCAGCCAGGGCCTCGACGAAATGGTGGACCGGGTCCTCGACCTGCCCGAGGGCACACGGATCCAGATCCTGGCGCCCGTCGTGCGCGGACGAAAGGGCCAGTACAAGAAGGAGCTCGACCGCTTCCGGCGAGACGGCTTCATGCGCGCGCGCATCGACGGCGAGATCCGGGAGCTCGGGGAGGAGATCGAACTTGCCCGCGGCGCCCGTCACGACATCGAGATCGTGATCGATCGACTCGTCGTGAAGCCCGGCGTGCGCCTCCGCCTCTCCGAATCCCTCGCCACCGCCCTGCGCCTGGCGGATGACCTCGCGCTGATCGACGTCGTGGGCGAGGACGAGGATCGGTGGCTCTCCCGATCCGGCGCCTGCCCCCGCTGCGAGATCTCCTTTCCCGAGATCTCGCCCCGACTCTTCTCCTTCAACAACCCCTTCGGCGCCTGCCCGGAATGTGGCGGCCTGGGACACCAACGCGTCTTCGACGAGAGCCGGATCGTGCCCGATGCGAGCCTCTCCCTCGCCCAGGGCGCCATCGCTGCCTGGGATCTCGAGGCAGATCGCGGCTACCTCGCCCGGCTGCTCGCGGAGCTGGCCGAGCACTACGGCTTGTCCCTCGACACGCCCTGGCGGAAGATTCCCAAGCGGATCCGGGAGCGGCTACTGCACGGCGATCCCGATCATCGCATCGCGCTCGAGGTCCGCCTGGCGTCCCGACGCGGCAGTGGGCGACGCGCCGGAAGGACGCGAACCGAGAAGACTGTCGAACGGGCCTTCGACGGCGTCCTCGGCGATCTCGAGCGGCGCCTCGAGGCCGGTGGCGCCGCGGTCGAGAAGAGCCTCGCCCGCTTCCGGACGGAGCGGCCCTGCCCGGGCTGCGAAGGCGCGCGGCTGCGCGTCGAGGCCCGGCACGTGGAGATCGGCGGGCGCTCGCTGCCCGCGCTCTCGGCGCTCCCGATCAGCGAGCTGATCGACTTCTTCGAGAAGCTGCGGTTGCCCGTCCATCAGAGCCGGATCGCGGATCGCATCCTCGAGGAGGTGCGCGAACGACTCGGCTTCCTCGCCGAGGTCGGGCTCGGCTATCTGAGCCTCGACCGGCCAGCGGCC
>CAYWGW010000377.1:0-2870 GCA_964457385.1 uncultured Spirochaetaceae bacterium | reverse complement strand
TCCACGGGACCGCGGGCGCTTGCGGAAGGCGAGTCCGCTCCAGAGCTCACCGGGGGTGAGTGGGACGAAGACGCGGACCTCGACTTCGACCAATCGCCTCCGGGCGAAGGGCCGATCGCCCCCGACGGCTGATCTCCACCGACGGATGGCTCCTCGAGAGCCGACTCGGTTCGGGCGTGGGCACTCGCTCGTCCTCGAACGCTCGATCCCCGGGGCGAAGCTCCGCCGCGAGCCGACCGGGCGGTCCAGCCAAGCTTTAAATCGTCCCAGTACGGGGCTGAAGGGCCCCATTCCGATCTCACTTGTCAGAAACGGGCTTATCGGACGTGCTGAATAAGGGGGGCGTACTTTATTCTACTCGCCACGATAGGCCGACGCACGCAGTTCTCAGAACGCGAAGAAGCCCCAGTCCGGTTCCAGGCCAAACATGATCTGACCAACGTCCTCGAGACGAGCTTCGGCGAGGAAGGCGTGCTGCGTGATGACGTGGACGTCGCGAAAATGCCGCTGGAACGGAAGCTCTTCGCGGATGCCGCTGGTGCCGACACAGGAATGGACGAGGTCGACGACTTGGGCGGCGGTCTGAGCGGCCATGGCACTCGCCAGCTGACAGCGCGCCTTCTCGCTCATTTCGAGCGGCCCGCGATCCGAGGCAATCGTCCAGGCCTCCCGATGGGCGAGGTGGAAGAACGCGCGCGCGCCTGCGAGCTTGCCTTCTGCCTGGGCCAACCGCAGCTGGACCCGGCTCCGGTTCCGGAGCGCGTTCTGTGTGTACGCCGGCACCTTGGTGCCGAGCTCGCGCAGATCGTCGATCGCCGCCTGCGCGATCCCGAGCGCCACGGCTGCATGAGCGCCGACGGTGGCCCAGACGACGAGGTTCGCCAGCGGTGTGTCGTAGCCGGGAGAAGGCCGGTCGAGAGGCCCGAAAGGCACCGCACGTTCACCCGGTACGAAGACGTCGTCGACTTCGACGTCGTGGCTTCCGGTTCCGCACATCCCGAGCGTGTTCCAGTTCTCGACGATCCGGCATTCGTCCGCCGGGATCGCGGCCAGCAGGACTTCGGGTAGCCCCGTATCGTCCACGCGCATTACGTCGCCATCGAAGACGTCGGCGAGCCCGATCACCCACGTCGCGCCATGGCAATTGCTGTTGAAGGGCGTCCGTCCCGAAATCCGATAGCCCCCTTCGACCGACTGCGCGCGTCGATGCGGGTTGAACGCACCGGCCACGATCGAGTGGGGAGAACCGAAGATCGCCTTGGAGGCTTCCTCACCGAACCAGCCCCCATAGAGTTCGGACGCATTGCAGACCTGGACGTTCCAGGCGGCGGCGCTGTCGATTTTTGCGAGGGCCTCGCCCACCTCGAGTGCAGTGACGATGTCGAGCCCGAGGCCGCCGCGCGCGGTCGGCCGGAACATCCGATAGAAGCCGGCGTCGCGGAGGGCATCGATGACGGGCGTCGAGAGACGCTTGGCGTCTTCCGCTTCCGATTCGTGCTCGCGGATGAGGGGCTCGAGCCGCTCGAGAGCATCGAAGAGATCCTCGTTCTTCAGTCGTTCCGCGGTCGCCATGCCCCGCCTCCTCGTCGGGTCGTGGTCGGCGCGATGGCGCCGACGGACCTCCCGAGCATGCGGATCTCGGGGGATTGGCGCAATGACAAAAAAACGAACTATCTTGCCAATCCACCCAGGCGTCGAACTGAGGGGGAACGCGTCCCATGCCCGAGTACCGCCTTCCCGGAATCGAGAGCGTGTCGAAGGGAAAGGATGCGACGCCTCGCCGCATCGTCTTCGTGGTCAATCCGGCCGGCCGGAGCCTGGAGTACATGGGCCCGATGCAGGTCTTCGACGAGACGAACTACTTCTTCGAATCCTCGAATCGCCTCGACCTCCGCTACCGCGTCGAATTCGTGAGCACCGGCGAGGGTCCCGTCTTCGAGACGAAGGGCCTCTCGATCGCGGCTCCGACTCCCTACCACCGCTTGCGGGGACCCGTCGACACGTTGATCTTCCAGGCAACCGACGCGGACGACGTCTGCCTCGAGGACGAACGCTTCATCGCCTGGGTGGCGAGGATGTCCACCCGTGTGCGTCGGATGGTGAGCATCTGCACGGGCTCGTTCATCCTGGCCGAGGCCGGTCTGCTCGACGGGCGCCGAGCCACCACGCATTGGTGCGCGTGCGACGACTTCCGTCGACGCTATCCACGGGTCACGCTCGAGCGGGACCCCATCTATGTGAAGGACGGCCATGTCTACACGTCGGCCGGTGCGACCTCGGGGATGGATCTCGCCATTGCGCTCGTCGAGGAGGACTTCGGGACCGAGTTCGCGCGTCGTGTCGCGCAGGGGCTCGTCATGTTCCTGCGGCGTCCCGGCAATCAATCCCAGTTCAGCGTGCAGCTCGCGACCGAACCCACTGGCGCGGACGGCGTGGGCGAGATCGAGTCCTACATCTTCGACAACCTGGCGGGGGATCTGCGGATCGAAACGCTCGCCGAGCGCTTCCACATGAGTCCTCGCACCCTGATCCGGGTCATAACACGGCGGCTCGGGATGGCCCCCGGCCGGTTCGTCGAGCAGTGCCGCCTCGAACGGGCGCGTCGCTACCTGGAGGAAACGGACGAATCGATCGCCGAGATCGCGGCGCGATGTGGGTATTCGTCGGCCAATGGGCTGCGGCTCGCCTTCGAGCGGAACCTGAGCGTCTCACCACGGTCGTACCGGAGCCGGTTCTCCTCGAAGATCGGGATCGATGGGGATTCGCCGGCTCCGCCCATGTGTGATCGCACGATCGACGCGAGTCGGCCCGCCTAGTCGTTCCGGCGCCGCATCGTGACTACCCCGACCCGAACCCTTCTCCCTCAGCGC
>CAYWGW010000376.1:0-2905 GCA_964457385.1 uncultured Spirochaetaceae bacterium | reverse complement strand
TGCCCTTGCCGCCGCCCCCGGCTGCGGCCTTCACCAGCAGCGGGTAGCCGACGTCACCGCCGGCGGTCGGATCGTCGCTGCCGGGCAGACAGGGCACGTCGTTCTCGATCGCCAGGCGTTTGGCGGCCAGCTTGTCGCCCATCCGGGCGATCGCCTCGGGCGAGGGCCCCACCCAGGCGAGGCCCGCAGCGATCACGTCCCGTGCAAAGTCGGCATTCTCCGACAGGAATCCGTAGCCGGGATGCAGCGCGCCAGCTCCCGTGTCCCGGGCCGCTGCCAGGATCGACTTGCCATCGAGATAGCCGTCGGGGAGCCGCACGGCCTCGTCCGCCTCGCGGACGAAGGGCGCATCGGCGTCGGGATCGGTGTAGACGGCGACCGAGCGCAGGCCCATCGCCCGGGCCGTCCGCAGGATGCGCCGCGCGATCTCGCCGCGGTTCGCGATCAGCAAGGTCGAGAAGCTCGTGGTGGGTTGGCTCTGCGCGGGACGAGTCGTGCGTCGAGTCGTGCTCATAGTCGGAAGACCCCGTAGCCTGCGGCGCCTTCGATGGGCCGGTTGCGCACGACCGAGAGGCAGATGCCCAGCACAGTGCGGGTATCGCGGGGATCGATGATCCCATCGTCGCTGATGGCGCCGGTGGCCTCGAGCGCGACCGAGCCCGCCTCCTGTCTCGCTTCGACGGCGGCGACCAGACGCGCGTCCGCCTCCTCGTCGAAGGGGATGCCCTTCCGTGCGGCCTGCCCGCGGCGCACGATCGACATCACGCCGGCGATCTGCTTGCCACCCATGACGGCGATCTTCGCGCTCGGCCACAGGAAGGTGAAGCGGTTGTCGAAGGCCCGGCCCGACATCGCGTAGGTTCCGGCGCCGTAGGAGGCGCCGACGATCACCGTCAGATGGGGCACCGTCGAGTTCGAGACGGCGTTGATCAGCTGCGAGCCCTTCTTGATGATGCCCGCCTGCTCGAAGTCGCGTCCGACGACGAAGCCCGTCAGGTTCTGCAGGAAGAGCAGGGGAATGTCGATCTGGTTGCAGAGCTGGACGAAGTGGGCGCCCTTCTCGGCGGACTCGGGGTAGATCACGCCGTTGTTGCCGAGGATGCCGATCGGATGGCCGTCGATCGACGCGAAGCCACAGACCAGGGTCGGTCCATAGCGCGATTTCCACTCCTCGAAGCGCGAGCCGTCGACGACGCGTCCGATCACGTCCCGGATCTCGACCGGACGCCGCAGGTCCGGGCTCATCAGGCCGAGCAGCTCCTCGGGATCGAGGAGCGGCGGATCCGCGCGCAGGCCCGGCTCGGGCTCGGCCTTGCGCCAGTGGAGATGGGAGACGACCTCGCGACACAGACGCAGCGCGTCGCGCTCGTCCTCGGCGAGATACTCGCCGAGGCCCGAGACCTCGGAGTGCATGCGTGCGCCGCCCAGGGTCTCGTCGTCCGACTCCTCGCCCGTCGCCATTTTCACGAGGGGTGGACCGGCCAGGAAGATCTTCGACTGCTCCTTGATCAGGATGTTGTAGTCCGAGAGCCCGGGCTGATAGGCGCCGCCCGCGGTGGAGGAGCCGAACACCACGCAGACCGTCGGGATGCGCAGCTTCGAGAGCTCGATCATCTCGTAGAAGAAGCGCCCCGTCTCGGCGAAATGGGTCGTGCGCGCGGGGCGGCGTGCCGGGCTTCCGTCCTGCGACGGAGAGTTGCCCTCCATCCGGAGATCCGCACCGGCGGACTCGACGAAGCTCACATAGGGGATGCGGTTGTCCCGGGCGATCTCGAGGGCGCGCATCCATTTCTTGTCGACGTAGGGCGTGATCGCGCCGCCGAGCACGCTCGGATCGTTGGCGAAGACGACGCATTCGATTCCGGCGATGACGCCGATGCCGCAGACCGCGCCGCCTCCGATCGTGTAGTCGGAGTCGTAGGCGGCGAGAGGGCTGATCTCGAGAAAGGGGGAGTCGGGGTCGAGGACCAGGGCGATGCGCTCCCGGACCGGCAGCTTGCCGCGCCGCGCCATGCGCGCATGGGCCTCGGCGCCGCCGCCGGCCTCGGCCTCGGCGAGCAGCTCGTCGATCTCGGCCAGGCGCTCGAGCATCGCGCGACGGTTCTCGTCGAACTCGGGGCTTCGCAGGTCGAGGGTCGATCGCAGGGGCGGGGCGAGAAGCGCGGGCCGCATGGTCACTCCTGTCTCGTGGCGCGGACGGCGTCGGCGCGCGGTCGCGGCGGCCGCCGGGCTCGCCCCGTACGCCCTGATCTCGTACGCCTTGACGGGTGGGTAACATCTCAGGTAACAACATGCAATTGGAATTACCTCGCCGGCTTGGAGCCAGCTGGCTCGGGATCCTCCGACGACGGCACGGACAGGCGCGGACGCAGACACGCACGAACGCGCGCGGGCGGACGCGGGCGGACGCGGGCGCGAGTACGCGAAGACGCGAAGACGCGAATACGCGAAACAAGAGGAGGGCGCGATGGCCGAGGCCGTGCAAGGAAGCGTGCGGGTCGAGCGGGCGCGGGGCGTGATGACCCTGACCCTGGCCGATTCCGCCCACCGCAACGCCCTGGGTGCCGAGCTCGTCGCGGGGTTGCGGGAGGCGATCCGCAGCGCCAACGCCGACCCGACGGTCCGCGCGATCGTGATCACCAACGAGGGATCGACCTTCTGTGCGGGTGCGAATCTGAAGGAAAGGTCGAGCGACGGAGACGCCGACGCCGACGCCGACACCGACGGCGCAGGGCGGCGGGCCGCGAGCCCGACTGGTTCGACGAGCCCGACCTCGAGCTCCGGCGGGCTGGTCGAGCTCTTCCAGGAAATCCGGGCCTTGGCGACGCCCGTCGTCGGACGCATCGCGGGACATGCGGTGGGCGGCGGCGTCGGTCTGGTGGCGGTGCTCGACGTCTCGATCGCG
>CAYWGW010000375.1:0-2930 GCA_964457385.1 uncultured Spirochaetaceae bacterium | reverse complement strand
CCGGTGCGGGTTTCGGCGGTCTCGACCGTCTCCCCGACCTTCCCGAATACCATCATCGACATGCCGGAGTTCTCGACCGACTCCGCCGCCGGCATCCCGGCCCCGGATCGCAGCTTCAAGGACTCGATCGCCCATGCCGCCTATCAGGAGGCGGGCATCGGCCCCGAGGATCTCGACCTGGCCGAGGTCTACGATCTTTCATCGGCGCTCGAGCTCGACTGGTACGAGAACATCGGTCTCTGCAAGCCCGGCGACGCCGAGAAGCTGCTGCGCGACGGGGACACGACCCTCGGCGGCCGCATTCCCGTGAACCCGAGCGGCGGCCTCGGCTGCTTCGGCGAGGCCGTCCCCGCCCAGGCCATCGCTCAGGTCTGCGAGCTCGTCTGGCAGCTTCGGGGCGAGGCGGGAGATCGTCAGGTCGAGGGCGCGAAGGTCGGGATCACGGCGAACCAGGGCCTCTTCGGCCATGGCTCGTCCGTTCTCTGCAGCCGCTGAGTAGCCGGGGCCGGCGCCGGAGGCGCCGGCTGAAACCGCAGACTGCCACGATAGTCCACAAACACCGCGAGGAGCATTCCGATGGCCGAGGCCTACATCATCGACGCAGTCCGAACCCCCGTCGGCAAGAAGGGTGGCGGCCTGGCCGGCGTCCACTCGGCCGACCTCGGTGCCCACGTGATCCGCGCGCTGACCGAGCGCACGGACTTCGATCCGGGTGCGATCGAAGACGTGATCTTCGGCTGCTGTGACACGATCGGCTCCCAGGCCGGGGACATCGCCCGCACCTGCGGCCTCGTGGCCGGGCTGCCGCTCCACGTTCCCGGCGTCACGATCGACCGCCAATGCGGCTCCTCGCAACAGGCGGTTCACTTCGCCGCCCAGGCCGTAATGAGCGGAACCAGCGACCTGATCGTGGCCGGGGGCGTGCAGAACATGAGCCAGATTCCGATCTCCTCGGCCATGACCTGCGCCGAGAGCCTCGGGTTCACGGATCCCTTCTCCGGCTCCACGGGCTGGGTGGAGCGGTTCGGCAATCAGGAGGTGTCGCAGTTCCGGGGTGCGGAGCTGATCGCCGAGAAATGGGACATCTCCCGGGACGAGATGGAGACGCTCGCCCTCGAGAGTCACGCCCGCGCGATCCGCGCGACCGAGGAAGGCCGTTTCGCCAACGAGATCGTGCCGATCGCCGGCGTCGAGCACGACGAGGGCATGCGCCGCTCGACCCGGGAGAAGCTGCAGAGCCTCGCCGTGCTGGTCGAGGGCGGCCGGCTGACGGCCGCGCTCGCGAGCCAGATCTCCGACGGCGCCTCGGCGATGCTGATCGCCTCGGAGCAGGCGGTGAAGCAGCATGGCTTCCGGCCCCGCGCCCGCATCCACCATCTCTCGGTGCGCGCCGACGATCCGATCTTCATGCTGAGCGCCCCGATTCCCGCCACGCGCCACGCGCTCGAGAAGGTCGGCATGAAGAAGGATGAGATCGATCTCGTCGAGATCAACGAGGCCTTCGCCTCGGTCGTCGCCGCCTGGCAGAAGGAGCTCGACTGGGACCTCTCGAAAGTGAACGTGAACGGCGGCGCCATGGCCCTCGGCCATCCGATCGGCGCCACCGGCACGCGCCTGATGACGACGCTGCTGAACGAGCTCGAGCGCACGGGTGGGCGCTACGGCCTGCAGACGATGTGCGAGGGTGGCGGTCAGGCGAACGTGACGATCCTCGAGCGCCTGTAGGCCTGATCTCGAGCCCCCGAGCGGCACGACGACCGCGAGAGGCGAGAGACGAGAGACGGGCGCACCGCGGCGGCCACGTCGAGACGGCCACGTTGGAAAGGCCGTGACAGAAACGGAAGAGAAACGGAGAAGAGGGATCATCCATGGGCATCTGCGACGGACGCGTCGTCATCGTGACCGGCGCCGGCGGCGGTCTCGGCCGCGAACACGCACTGGCCTTCGCGGCCGAGGGAGCCCGCGTCCTGGTGAACGACCTCGGCGTCTCGAACAGCGGCGAGGGAGGCTCCGCCGGCCCGGCGGAGCAGGTCGTCCAGGAGATCCGCGCCCGGGGCGGGGAGGCGATCGCGAACACCGAGAGCGTCGTCTTGAATCCCCACGCCTCACGATCGAAGGTGACGTCTGCATTGGCGATCCACTTCGGCTGCCCGAAGAGCCGCCGGCTCCCGGACAGAGCCGTGAATTCCTCGACGTCCCCGTCGGCGACACCGAAGAACGGCTCGGCCCGCTGGATTTCGATGGGGGAGCGGTCGACGCTCGCCTCGATGTAGGTGGCGTTGCCCCCGAACGAGAAGTCACTGAGGACCGGAAGCTCGAGGAAACCCAGGCCGGCCCGAAACTCGGCCTCCACGCCGAAGAGGTTCGCCTGATTCGGATTGTTGAAGAAGGTGCGGAAGATCGCGCTGCTCGAGCCCTCCAGGTTCGTGGGGTCACGAATGGCGATGCGCTCGATCGGATCGTCGATGCGCTTGGCGAAGCCGCTCACCGCGACCAGGTCGCCGAAATCGCCGAAGACGTACTCGACACGAAGATCGAAGCTCTCCACGTCGGAGAGCTGGAGCTGCGGGTTGCCCACCACCTGATCGTCGGTCCCCGGCTCGACCGTCACGTAGTAGCCGAGCTCCCGAAGCGACGGCCGGGCCACCGTCTGGGAGTAGGCGCCCCGGAGCGTCAGGGAATCCAGTGCACGCCACGTGAGGCTCACCGACGGCAGCACCTTGAGCTCGTCGATCGCCGTGTCGAGAAACCCCTCGATCTGCTCGCGGTCGACCAGATCGACCAGACCCGTCACGGGATCGACCGGAACGTCGACGTTCAGGATCTGATCATTGAAGGTGGTCCCGGGCGGCACGGGCCCCAATCGCTCGTTGCGATCAGGATTGTCGAGTCGGTCGAAGAAGAGACACTTGGTCGGAAAGATCGCGTCC
>CAYWGW010000374.1:0-2934 GCA_964457385.1 uncultured Spirochaetaceae bacterium | reverse complement strand
CCCGGCTCGAGGCGAAGGCGAAGCTCGGCAGCTCGACCTCCTCGCCCTCCGTGCTCCGTACCCGGGGCCGAGGGACCTTGATCCGGCGACCTCCGAGCGTCACCTCGCTTCGCGTCGTTCCGGCGCGCCCTGCGCTTCGCCCCGGATCTCTCTTCCAGCGCGGACCGCAGAGGTCTTCTCGATCCTGTTCCATCATCGCGTACAGCACTTGCTGGCCGGCCTCGATGCAGAGATCTAGGAACGATCTCTCGAGATGGGCGAAGACTCCCAGCAAGGGGAGCGGGATCTCCACGGCCATCGTCTTCGGCAGGTCGACGGCTTGGAGGCGGGCGGACTTCTTGGCATGCTTCGTCATGGTGGCGGTTCCTTCTTGGTGTAGAGACCCCCTCCGTACCACACGGAGGGTGAAGGAGCCGCCGCTCTATTTTCCTAGAAAATCAACCGTTTCTGGGACATCCCCCACCACACGACCGCCGCCCCGGATGGACCCCCTCGATCTGATTGGATCCATCACGTCCCCAGGGGAAAAACTGCAGCGCCCCAAAAATGGCGGAGATTGGCTTCAGGCGCCAATCCCGCGCGTGAGAGCCCTCCTTGTGGGGCCTCAGCGCCCCTCCGGGCGGTCCCTCGCCTCGATGCGGCAGTCCTGTAAGGATGAAAAAACCCCACACTCTGCGATCGATCCCTGATAAGATGACTCTCGGTCCACGATGGTTCGCGACAGGGATCCTCGCCGCGGACGATTCGACGGCAGGACAAAAGATCCACACCAAGGAGATGAGAAACTGATATGCGACGCATGAACATGTTAATCGCGGCTCTGGCGGCCTTTGCCCTGGCCGGGGCGGCTTCAGCCCAGCAGCAGCTGCAGATGACGGGAGAGTGGTTCCAGAACCGCGGCGCGCTCGTCGACATCCCGCAGAACGGGGGGCCGCAGCTCCAGTCCCCCTGCAACGTGACAGACGGCTGTATCGAGAACTTCAAGCCGGCCGACGGGGGCGTGCCCGCCGCCGGCACCGCCACGGTGACCACCAATCCGGGTGGCCCGGCCACGATCCGGATCCCGGCAGGGATCTTCAACCAGAACAAGGTGCTCACACCCAGCACCAATCTGCTCCCGATCGTCCCGACCGTGGTGCAGCTCCAGACCAACTTCGAGGTCTTCGCACCGGGAACCGAGGTCGGCCCGGGGAACCTTCCCGGTGCCGGCGTTACGAACTCCCCGGATCGGATCCTGCGCGCGAACGCCTGGACGAATCAGAGCGGTCGGCTCAGTCCGGCCTTCGCGTTCTGCCCCGGCCCGGTCAATTCGACCGGCGGTGGCGGCTTCGAGATGGTCGGCTTCGTCACCAACTGCGTGGCCTCGAAGAACGACGGAGGCCCGGGCGCCTACAACGGCATCGTCCAGTACCAGGGCAACGGAGCCAACCTCTTCGGCGGCACCATGGCGATGCTGCTCGACAATGGCGGATTCGTGACCGTGATCGTGGGCAGCACGAGCATCGGAGCGGGCCAAACGCCGATCATCGCCCACCAACCGATCGGTATTCCCGGCCAGACCGGACTCCTGCGTTCCCAGGTGACCGGCGGTGGCTACGCGCTCTTCAACACCGCCTATCTCCAGCCCGGCCCCGGCAACATCGGGTTCATGACGGATCCGGTTCAAGGCAAGATCACGTCTGTCGGACCCTCGATTGCCCAGGTGATTCCGGCCGACGTGAACTTCAACTGGGGCTTCCCGCATACCACGGGCGCGATCACGGTGATGAAGGCCGAGACGATCGTGGGCAATCCGGCAACCACGACCTTCACGGCCCAGGGCACCGACAGTCGGACTGCGGCTGGCGTCGGCAACATCACGCTCGTGTCGGGCGGTCTCTCGCATCGGTTGATCTCGGGCAACCACACCCCGGCCCTCGGCATCGTGACCATGACGTTCACCCCCGAGCCGGGTCCGACGCTGATGCTGGCGACCTCGCTCCTCGCCATCGGTGGGCTCTACGCCTTCCTGCGGCGACGGGCGAACGGCTGAGAAGGCCGAGGCTGAGAAGTCGGAAGCCGGCGGAGGCCCACTCCACCAGCTGCTGACTCGAGGCTCGGTTTCGAATGAGACGCCCCGGGATCCCGATGGATCCCGGGGCGTCTTCGTTCGGGGTCTCCCCTCCGTCCGCGGGCGACGGCTGGCACGTCTGGCACGAGGCGTACGGGGCCCCGGTTCGCGGCCTCGGCTCGCGGCGGTAGCGCGGAGTCGGGGGCCGCCGAGGGCAGGACCAGCGCGCTGTTCGCTGCGTGAACCGTGCTGTGTGAACCGTGCCTGGCTGGCCCGCCGGAATCCCATCGCCGCTTCCGATGATCTCGATCCCCGCATCATGGCTCCCTCGTCATCTCAATTCTACGATCGCCTCTGGTCCCTCTGGGTCAGAGGCGATGAGGTTTTTTCACCATCCACGACCGCCTCATGACCGCCGCATAAGGCGGACCCGCTCGATTTGATTGAATCCACCGCGTTCCCGGGGAACGCGGCAGCGCCTCAACAATGGCGGAGACTGGTTTCAAGCATCCGGCCTGTGCGCGAGAGCCCTCCGATCGGGGCCCAACCACCCCGACTCACGACCCTTGGCCTCGACGCGGCGGTCCTTCGAAGAAGAAAAAAACACACTCGGGGATCGATCCTTGATAAGCTGACTCTAGGTCTACAAAGGTTCGTGACAGAGGTCCTCGTCGTAGGCGTTTCGATAACAGGACAAAGATCCACACTAAGTAGGTGAGAAATCGATATGCGACGCATCAACAACATGTTAATCACGGCTCTGGCAGCCTTTGCCCTGGCCGGGGCGGCTTCGGCCCAGCAGCAGCTGCAGATGACGGGAGAGTGGTTCTCGAACCGCGGACCGCTCGTCGACATCCCGCAGAACGGCGGTCCTCAGGGGCAGG
>CAYWGW010000373.1:0-2942 GCA_964457385.1 uncultured Spirochaetaceae bacterium | reverse complement strand
GCCCGCGGATGCACGGGCGACCGCCACATTGCTCCGGATTCACGGTGATTCGATCCACCCGCACCCGGAGCGACTTCCCCCGCCGGCGTGGGTGACAAGCCCCACGCCTGCCGTTTTGGCCCTTCCCGCAATTCGCGCCTACCGCCTCGCCTACCGTGGCCTTGGCGCCTGCCGTGCCGCAGCCGCACAGTGGCTCACAGCGGGTGGCTGTTTTTCCTTAGGCGCGAGCGGCGACCCTCCAAGAGCTGAACTATACATCTGCCGACAGTCGCGGTGACGGCTCGCTCGGCGATCGTCCGATCGTCGCCGCAGCCTGGGTTAGGGACCTGGTCGCTGAGATACCGGGATGCCTGGATGCCGGGATGCCTGGCGCCGGGCACCCGAGACCCGGCATCCGACACCGGGACGGCGGGGGAAGCGGTGGGCTCGTACGCTAGATGGGGTGGGGCGGTCGCGTCCGATTTCATTCGACTGGCGACGACGGCGGCGAACGAGTCGGCCGCAGTCGAGCATCCCTATTTGACGGCGCTACGAAACGGTGACCTACCAGACCTCAAGAGGGCGCTGAAGGACTTCGCGCTCCAATACGGTCTGTACAGCGCCCGCTTCCCCGACTACGTCGCGGCGGTCGCCGCGGTCGTCGATCGCGACGAGCACAGGCAGGTCCTGCTCTCCAATCTTGCCGAGGAGCTTGCCGAGGAGGCGGCCGAGGCGAGCGGAGAGCCGCACGACGAAGCGCTGTCGCCCGAGCTCGCAGACGCCGCCGCCGGGCAGCCCCATGCGCTCCTCTATCGCCGCTTCCAGGAAGCCCTGGGCGTCGTGTCCAGCGCATCCAGCGCCTCCAGCCAGAACGGGGTGACGGCGACCCCGCTCGTCGGCCCGCCGTTTGGTCCGCCCGTCGGTCCGGGAGTCGACCCGGGGCTCGCGTGGAGCGAACAGTTCCTGGATCTCTGCAAAGCCGACGCCTACGCCGGCATCGGGGCGATCGGGCTCGGGACCGAGCTGATCGTTCCGCGCATCTACCGTCAGATTCTCGATGGCCTGATGGCGCATACCGACCTCACGATGGCGCAGCGCGTGTTCTTCCATCTGCATGCGGCGTGCGACGAACGGCACGCGGAGCAGCTCCTCTCGATCACCGCGGAGCTCGCGACGGACGGCGAGGCCTGCGAGCGGATCGGGTCCGGGATGCGCGAGGCGCTCGACCTGCGGGCCCGGTTCTGGGATCGGATGATGGCCCGCGCCTACTCCCTCCGTAGCGATGACTCTCCTCGACATGATGAGAGGTTGCCAGGCGTTGGATACCGAGACTCTTTATGACGATCACGCCGGGGATTGGCTGCGCCTCGAGCCGAGTTCCCTCTCCGACTTCACGGCGCGACCCCGGGTCTTCGACGCGTGTGGCGATCTCACGGGGCGCTCGGTTCTCGAGATCGGCTGTGGCGAGGGCTACTGCGCGCGGGAGCTGAAGCGTCGGGGGGCGGGCGACTACCTCGCGGTGGACCTGTCGCAGCGCATGATCGAGGCCGCCCGGGCCCAGGAAGAACGCGATCGCTACGGCATCGAGTACATCGTCTGCGACGTCCTAAATTTCAAGCCCGATCGCGAGTTCGACCTCTGCGTCGCCGTTTTCCTGTTCAACTACCTGCGCGTCGACGAGACGCTTCGCGTCTTCTCGATGGTCCACGAGGCGCTGCGCGCGGAGGGTCGATTCATCTTCAGCGTGCCGCATCCCTTCTTCCCCTTCCTGCGCCGCGAGCCCTCGCCCCCGTTCTACTTCGACTCGAAGGGCCGGAGCTACTTCGAGGACGTGGATCAGCAGCTCGAGGGGCAGATCTGGAAGCGAAGCGGCGAGCCGCTGCCCGTCCAATGCGTACACAAGACCTTCGGCGACTACTTCGATGCGCTGCGCCGGGCGGGCTTTCGGGACATGCCCCGCATTCGCGAGCTGACGGTCACGCCTGAGCTCGTGGCGATGGACGAGGCCTTCTTCGGGCCCCTGCTGAACGTGCCTCTGCATCTGCTCGTCGAGATCACGAAATGAGCGCCGGCGGCCGCGCTCCGCAGCCGGATGCGTTGCCGGGGCCGCTGCGGGGGCCGGTGTCGGATCCGTGGCCGGATGCGTTGTCGAACGCGCGGCCGGATCCGTTGCCGACTCCCGGGCCGGATCCGCTGCCCGAGTCGACGTCGCTGATCGCCCGTCTCTGGCATCACGCGGCAACCCGGCCCGACGACGACGCGATCGTCAGCCCGAGTCGGGTCCTCTCCTACGCCCAGCTCGCTCGCCTCGTCGGCGCGCAGGCGGAAGCGCTCCGCGAGGCCGGCCTCTCGCGCTCGTCCGTCGTCGGGATCGAATGCGACGAGGACGTCCCGCATCTCGTCCTGACCCTCGCGACCGTCCAGCTGGGGGCCACCTCGTGCACGCTGCCAACCTACGAGCCGGCGGGCTCGCGGGACGCGATCGCCCGTCGCTGCGGCGTGACGGACCGCGTGGACGCGAGCGCGTTCGTCTTGTCGAGGGGGGCATCGGATCGCGACCCCGGACCCGCCGGATCGCCGCCTCTCGCTCGCGGGCTCGCGTCCGAGCCCGAGGCCCGGCTCCTCTTCTCGACCTCGGGCACCACCGGCGAGCCGAAGCTCGTCGTCCACTCGGATCGCGGTCTGGTCGAGCAGGCCCATCGCCATATCGGCTCCGAGCGGGAGCGCTTTGCCTGCCTCGCCTCCATGGAGCACAACTTCGCGAAGCGTCACCGGCTCTACTGCGTCGCGGTCGGGGCCACGAACGTCTTTCTCGACACCGACCGGGACGCCGACCGCAACCGCAACCGCAACCGCGACGGCACCCGCGACACGAAGCAGCCCTCGCTCGTCGGGCTGTGTCGGTCGCTGGACGTCGGCGTGCTCCACGTCTCCGCGTTCCAGGCTCAGGAGCTGCTGGCGAC
>CAYWGW010000372.1:0-2947 GCA_964457385.1 uncultured Spirochaetaceae bacterium | reverse complement strand
GTCGGGATCGGACACGCCGGGAGCTCGATCGGTCCCTGCGTCTGGCCGAGCAGAGCATCGTCTCGGACGACCGTCTCGACGAGCTGCAGTACGGCGCGGATGCGGCGAACGTCGCCTGCGAGACGGCGCGGGCCGAGCTCGAACGGGTCCGAACGCAGCGGAGTGCGGCCGAGGTCGAGCTGGAAAAGACGCTGATCCGCGCGCCCTTCGACGGCGTGATCGCCGAGGTCAACGTCGAGGTCGGCGAGTGGGTGACGCCCTCTCCGCCGCTACTGACGTCGCCGGCCGTGATCGACCTGATCGATCCGACCTCGATCTACGTGAGTGCGCCGATGGACGAGGTCGACGCGGGCGCGCTCGCGCCGGGCCTGCCGGTGAAGGTGACCGTCGACTCCCATCCCGGCGAGGTCTTCGAAGGCCGGGTCGCAAGGGTGGCGCCCTATGTCGTCGATCTCGAGTCCCAGAATCGGACGATCGGGATCGACGTGGAGATCGCGGATCCCGCCCTGCGAAGCACGCTGCTGCCCGGCACCTCGGCCGACGTGGAGGTCATTCTCGAGGCGCGGGAGGGTGTTCTCCGCGTACCCACCTCCGCGCTGCTTCGGGGAGAGCGGGTACTGGTGCTGGAAGAGGGCCGGTTGGTCGAGCGGGAGGTCCGTCTGGGGTTGCGCAACTGGCAGTATGCGGAGGTGACGCGGGGGCTGGCCGAGGGCGATCCGATCGTCGTCTCCCCCGATCGCGAGGAGATCGAGGCTGGGGCCCGGGCCGTGGCCGCGCCGGTGGCCGTGACTGCGGCCGACGGTTCGACCGGCACTTCGACGGCCGCTTCGACCGCCAATTCGGAAGCCACCCCATGATCCGGGTCGAGGATCTCTGGCGCACCTACGAGCTCGGGGGACAGCTGCTGCACGCCCTGGCCGGGATCGACGAGGAGATCGGGGACGGTGAGCACGTGGCGATCATGGGCCCCTCGGGCTCGGGCAAGAGCACGCTGCTCAACGTGCTGGGCTGCCTCGACTCGCCCACTCAGGGACGTTATTTCCTGGCGGGCGAGGACGTGGCGGAGCTCTCCGAAGAGGCGCTGGCCGAGACGCGGCTGCGTCGGATCGGCTTCATCTTCCAGTCCTTTCATCTCGTCCCCCGGCTCAGCGCGCTCGAGAACATCGAGCTGCCCATGATCTTTGCCGGGCTCGCACCGGCGGAGCGCCGCCGTCGCGCCCGCGCCGCCCTCGAGGCCGTCGGCTTGACGGATTGGGCGACCCACAAGCCCAGCGAGCTCTCGGGCGGACAGAAGCAGCGGGTCGCGATCGCCCGCGCGACGATCATGGGGCCGGAGCTGCTGCTGGCGGACGAGCCGACGGGAAATCTCGATAGTCGCTCGGGCAAGCAGGTCCTCGACCTGCTCTGCGATCTCAACCGGGAGGGTCGCACCCTGGTCGTCGTGACCCACGATCCGGGCGTGGCCCGGCGGGCCGATCGGGTCCTCGTAATGCGGGACGGTCGGATCGTGCGACGGGTGACAGGGGCGGAGGTGCGCGACCTCGCCTCGCTCTTCGAGCTCGATCGTCGGGAGGAGGCGGATCGGCAGCATGGCGTGGGGAGTCGGGACGGCGCCGCCGGCCGGCGCAGCGCCGACGGCGGGGCCAGCGCCGACGGTCGCGACGCCGCTGACGCCGCCGACGGCGGGAACGACGAGGTGCGCGCGGATACCGAAGCCTCGCAGGAGCCCTGTCCATGAGCCCCTGGGACGTTCTCCGCTTCGCCGCCGCCGCGCTGCTCGCCCACCGTCGCCGCAGCGGGCTCTCGCTGGTCGGCGTCGTGATCGGGGTCGTCGCGGTCGTGTCTCTGACGGCGGTCGGAGAGGGCGCACTTCGCTATGTGACGGGCCAGTTCGCGACCCTCGGCAGTCGTCTCGTGATCGTCGTTCCCGGCAAGAGCGAGACCACCGGCGGCATGCCTCATGGCGTCGGCGGGATTCCGAACGATCTCACGATGCAGGATGCCCTCGCGATCGAGCGCCGGGTGCGCGCGGTTCGGGCGGCGGTGCCGATCACGCTGAACGCGGCCTCTATCCGGTACGGAACGAGGAGCCGGCAGGTACCGGTCATCGGAGCGACCTCGGAGTTCGAGCGGCTGCAGCGGCTCGAGATTGCGATCGGTCAGTTCCTGCCGCCCGGGGAAATCGATCGGGGCGGCCCGCTCGTGGTGTTGGGCCATACGGTGGCGCGCGAGCTCTTCGATCTCGCCAATCCACTGGGCGAGTCGGTCCGGATCGGGGGCTGGCGCATGCGGGTGATCGGGGTGCTCGCCGAGCGCGGCACCCAGATCGGGTTGAAGATCGATGAGAGCGTGTTCATCCCGGCGGCGACGGGCATGCGGATGGCAAACCTGAGCTCGCTCAGTCGCATCATGCTGGACCTGCATCCGCGCGCGAGTCCCGAGCGGACGATCGAGGAGGTGACGGCGCTGCTCGCCGAGCGCCACGGCGAGGAGGACATCACGGCGATCAGTCAGGAGGCGGTGCTCGAGTCCCTCTCCTCCATCCTGCGGATGCTCACGCTCGGGGTCGCCGGCATCGCCGCCGTGAGCCTCGCGGTGGCGGGGATCGGGATCATGAACGTGATGCTGGTGTCGGTTTCGGAGCGGACGGACGAGGTCGGCCTGCTGAAGGCCGTGGGCGCCACCCGGCGACAGATCCTCTCGGTCTTCCTGGTCGAGGCGACGCTGCTCTCGAGCGTGGGTGGGCTGGTCGGGCTGGGGCTGGGGCTCGTCCTGGTCCGGCTCGGGGTGGCGATCTATCCGACGCTGCCGGCGGCGGCGCCGCCAATGCCCGCAAGTGCCGCCACGAGAACGAAGCCGTCCACCCCGAAAGGTGATCCGCGGAGAAAGCCGGCGAGGGCTGAGACCGAGACGAGAAATGCGATTTCCGGCTTGACGAGGTCCCAGT
>CAYWGW010000371.1:0-2953 GCA_964457385.1 uncultured Spirochaetaceae bacterium | reverse complement strand
GATCTGGGCGCCATCCTGGCCGGCCACGATGTCCGGGTGCTCGACATCGGACAGGCCGTCATCCACGACACCCTGACCCTCGGCCTGCTGATCGAGCTGCCGCCGGAGTCCGAGTCGCATCCAGTACTGAAGGACGTCCTCTTCAAGTGCCACGAGTGGAACCTGCAGGCCCGATTCACGCCCGTGGGCCTCGAGGAGTACGAACGCTGGGTCGCCGCCCAGGGACAGCCGCGGCATATCATGACCCTGATCGGCCGCCGCCTGACGGCGCGCCATCTCGAGGCGCTCGGAGACGTCGCGACCCGCCATGGTCTCAACATCGACAACATCACGCGGCTCTCGGGCCGGGTCTCGTTGCGTCCGGGCCATGAAGAGCGGGATTCGCTGCGTTCCTGCGTCGAACTCTCTCTGCGGGGTAGCCCGGACGATGCCTCGGCGCTTCGGGGTGAGCTGCTGGAGCTGGCCCAGGCTCTGGAGGTGGACATCGCTTTCCAGGTCGACGACGTCCATCGGCGAAATCGGAGGCTCATCGCCTTCGACATGGACTCGACGTTGATCCAGACCGAGGTGATCGACGAGCTGGCGATCGAGGCCGGTGTGGGCGAGCAGGTCGCCGCGATCACCGAGGCCGCCATGAACGGAGACCTCGACTTCCGTCAGAGCCTCGAGCGTCGGGTCGCGCTGCTCGAGGGTCTCGACGAGTCGATCCTCGCGAAGGTGCTCGAGCGTCTCCCGATCACCCCGGGTGCCGAGCGCCTGATCCGAACGCTTCGCTCACTCGGCTACCGGACCGCGATCCTTTCCGGCGGCTTCAGCTACTTCGGCCGGCATCTTCAGCAGAAGCTGGGTATCGACTTCGTCTTCGCCAACGAGCTCGAGATCGAGAACGGCAGGCTGACGGGCCGGCTCGTCGGCGAGATCGTCGATGGCGCGCGCAAAGCCGCACTGCTGCGCGAGCTGGCCCGACGCGAGGGGCTACGGATCGAGCAGACGATCGCCGTGGGCGACGGCGCGAACGATCTCCCGATGCTGGACATGGCCGGCCTCGGCATCGCCTTCCACGCCAAGCCGAAGGTGCGGGCCTCGGCGGAGCAGGCGATCTCGAACCTCGGCCTCGACGGGATCCTCTACCTGATCGGCATGAGCGACCGCGAGGTCCAGCAGGCCTGAAGCTGGGGTTCGGGCTCGGATCGGGGCTCGAGTCGGCGCTCGGATTCGGGCTCGACGCTCCTGCTCGAAGCTATGGTCCCGTCATGGAGACGCGCGGGGTGTTGCTGGATCTGGGTGGGGTGCTCTACGTCGGTGACGAGCCGATCTCAGGTGCCGTCGAGGCCGTCGAGCGGCTGCGGGCAGCGGGCCTGCCTCTGCGCTTGCTCACGAACACGACGCGCAGGACGCGTAAGCAGGTTCACGAAAAGCTCCGACGCCTGGGCTTCGAGGTCGAAGAGAATGAGATCGTCACCGCCCCCGTGGCCGTCCGGAATCGTCTGCTCGCCGAGGGCCTCAGGCCCATGCTGTTGATCCATCCCGAGCTCGAGCCCGAGTTCGCCGACATGGACCAGCGGGATCCGAATATCGTCGTGCTCGGCGATGCGGGCGAGGGCTTCACCTACGCGGCGCTGAACCAGGCATTCCGACTGCTGATGGAGGGTGCCCCGCTCGTCGCGACGGGTGCCAATCGCTATTTTCGGGAGGCCGACGGACTCTCGCTCGATCTGGGTCCCTTCGTAGCCGCGCTCGAGTATGCCGCCGGTACCGAGGCGGAGGTCCTGGGCAAGCCTGCGGCGGCCGCCTTCCTGCGGTGCGTGGAAGAACTCGGCTGTGCGCCACGAGAGTGCGTTATGATCGGCGACGACGTGGCCTCCGATGTCCTCGGGGCCCTGGATGCCGGGCTACGAGGCATCCTCGTCCAGACCGGCAAGTATCGGGACGGGGACGAGAAAGCGCTCACGGATCACCCCGGCGCCCACTCCGTCCCAGACGTGTCGGCGGCCGTCGACGCGATCCTCGGCTGAGGCCCTCGCGTCTTCCGGTCTTCCGGTCTTCCGGTTTTCCGCTCTCGCGCATCGCCTCTGCATGGCCCGAAGCAGTCCGACCTCCGCTCATCGCTTCTCTTTCCCGTCATTCAGCCTTCCCTCCTCGCGCCGTCCTGCCCGCCTCCCCAGCCCCCTCGTGCCCACTTGCCCGCGTGCCCACTTGCCCGCGTGCCCAGCCTCTCGGCCTCCCGCCTGCCGGCGCACCTTTCGGAGCTGCTCTTCGGTGTTGCCATGCGATCTCGACGGGAGTCACCGCGGCCCGGCCCGCAGATCCCGCGACCAGACCTCAACCAGGATACGGCTGACGCCGTGAAGGCTCTACGCCATCGTCTGCCATGACGATCGCGGATGCGGACTTCGACCGCGCGGCACCGTCCAGAGCGTGGGATTTCCGTCACCGACCGGTGTATCGCATTCAACGCCACGACCGTCGTCACGTGCGATCACGAGTCGAGTGGCGGGGCCTACAGCACTGACTTCAAAACCGGTCACCTGACAGCCCTCATGTGGAGGATTCCTTCTCGGGAGCGGCGGCATCTCCCTCCGACGTACGGTAAACGTCGCTTGCTCTCGTGCGTGTGAACGCGCTCGGGCCCCAACGCCCAGAATGAGGAAACGACACGGCCCCCGAGACGGACCTGCAGAAGCGAAGCGAGGTTCCAGAACGGAGTGAGCGGCGACTCGAGGATCGTGGGGATCAGACACACCAGCGTCGCCCCGTGCTGGCATCCCTCGAGCCCACACTCGATCGCCCGAACCCCTGGTGCGCCCCCATCGCCCCCCGCCGACGGATCTAGCCTCCAAGCGAACTGCCGAAATTCCCCAGCTTGGAGTCCAAGGCCATCCACATCGAGCTCGCAGTGGTTGACTTTCGCTTTTTCTTTGCCTAAGATCGACCAGTCACCCCGCCGAACCCG
>CAYWGW010000370.1:0-2971 GCA_964457385.1 uncultured Spirochaetaceae bacterium | reverse complement strand
CCCGAGAAGGCGGTCCCGGCGTGCTCTTTCCTGCAGATGCGCCAGAGGGGCATCAGCCGATGATGCCGTGCTCGATCCGTCCGAGAACCTGGTCGACCTGCTGTACTCCGATGTCCGTGTCGAGGAGGGCGAGTGGCTCCTGCTTGCCGAGCGACGTATTCGGACTCTGGATCCATTCCGCCGAGTCCTCCGGATCCTCGAAGATCCGGTTGGCGTGGGCGAGGACGCGGGCGAGCCGGTAGAGCCGGTCGGATTCTTCGGGCGAGAGCGTCTGCTGCTCCTTGCGCCTCAGGAAGCTCCGCTGGGAGAGATGGAGGATGGGGCAGAGCGTCTCTCGCGTGATGCCGTACCCCTCCATCACGGCGACGAGCGACGCGAACGGGAGGCCCTGCCGCACACGAGCCGCGAGGTCGTCGAGCGAGCCGACGCTTCGGCCGACGACGCGGATGCCGCCGAGGACCTCGACGATTCCTTCGATCTCGTCCGACGCGGCCACTTCTCGCATGATACCCTCTACGGCTTCGCCAGATCGCCGAAGTATTGCGCCAAATGGCGAGAGAGTCAACCGGTGTCCGCCTGTGACGGTTTCGTCTGCCGTCACATCGACCTCGGCGATCACTGCGTCATTCGCGCACAGCGGGATTAGGCGAAAAGCGTGCCAGGCGGGTAGCCAGGCTCATCGCGCGTCCGCCTCTTCCGTCCGCGGCGAGAGCATCCACTCGTAGGCGGGTTGTACGACGACATCGTCGGGGGCTGACGGAGGCACCGTCTCCCGGTTCAACGTGAGCAGACGCTGGGTAGCCCGGGGGTGGAGCGCGCTGGCACCGGCGAGGGCGCGCAGCTCCCGCTCGGCCGTCACCGGGTCCGAAGCCTCGGCGCAGACCTGGATCAGCGCCTCCGCGCCGTCGGGGTAGCGAGCCAGGAAGTCCACCTCGTGACCCTCGCGCGTGCGGACGTACGTCACCTCGCAGCGTCGACGCTCGAGCTCCACCAGGACGGCGGTCTCGAGCGCATGGCCGACGTTGGCCCGCCCCGTGCGATCGAAGACCGGGATCAAGCCGGGATCCACCGGATAGGCCTTGCGCGGGTTGACCATGCGCTGGCGTTCCGAGCGGGCCTCGAGCCACACGACGCGGACGAGAAAGCAGTCGGTCAGATGCCCCAGCAGCTGATGGACTGTGTCCTTCGAGATCGAAAGGCCTTGCGATCGCAGAGCCGAGTAGAACTTCTCGACACTGAAGAGCCCCGCCGCATTGCCCAGCAAATGGCGCACGAGCCAGCGCAAGCCGGCCACGTTGGTGACGCCGTGGCGCTCGACCACGTCCCGGAGCATGGCCACGTCCACATAGTCGCGGAGGAGCTGGCGACGGGTGGCCACGTCGAGCCCCTGGGCCTCGGGGAAGCCTCCCACTTCCAGGTAGTCGAGGAAGGCGTGCTCCAGGGCCGAGCGATCCTTCGAGGAGAGGAAGTCCGGGCTCGGGGGCGGGGTCATCCCCTGGTGGCGGAGAGCCTCTTCGAAGCTGAAGGGATGGAGGAGCACCTCCCAGGCCCGGCCGCGCAGCGCCGTGGCGATCTCGCGCGAGAGGAGCGCGGCAGAGGAACCGGTCACGAAGACCTCGACCCGCTCGGCGTCGAGAAGACGCCGGACGAAGCGCTCCCATCCCGGCACGACCTGGATCTCGTCGAAGCACCACGTCACGAACTCGCGACCGCGGGCCTCCGGGTAGCGGCGGTAGTAATGCTCCACCAGCGGATTGAGGTGTTCTGCGGTCAGGCCCGCCAGCCGCTCGTCCTCGAAGTTCACGTAGGGCAGCGCCTGTCGCTCGCCCCCCGCCTCGAGTCGCTCGCGACGCAGCTGGTGGAGGAAGGTCGTCTTTCCGGCCCGCCGCATGCCCACGACGGCCGTGGCCTTTCCCGGGAAGTGGACCGGGCCCGGTACCCGCCGGGGCGTCGCCTCGGGCAACGGGACCTCGAGGGAGTCCGCGAGCTTCGCGCTCAGGAGGGCATCGAAGGCGCGGGCGGGCGGGTCGGGCGGCACGAATCGGATTATCTCCTTATCAGGAGGAGAATGTCAACAGGATATATACTTTTTGGAGGGATAATTGGATCAGTCTCCGCTCCCCGCTGTGTACGCGTGGACGCCTCGGCGTGAACGGTGGGTCTCCTCCTGCGCTCGCTGCGAACGAACCGCTATCTCCCGCGCCCTACCCGGGACCGCAATCTCGGAGATCGCGGGGGTGGCCCTTTGATTGCAAATTTACTATCAGTAGCGAGGATCTCGCGATGTCGCGGGCCATTTCCTGGATCAGGGCGGCTCGCAAGCTCGCCGAGCAATTTCCGCATGAAGTTCGTGAGGAGGCGTTCGATGCACTCGAAATTGCCGCGGCCGGCGAGAAGGCGGATTGCGCGAAGCCCCTCAAAGGCTTTGGACCGGGCGTTTTGGAACTCGCTCTCGAGCACCGCGGAGAGGCGTACCGTGTGATTTACGCGGTCAAGATCGGAGATGAGATCTGGGTCCTTCACGCATGCAAGAAAAAGTCGAAGACCGGCATCAAGACTCCGAAGCGCGAACTCGAGGTCGCACGCGATCGTCTCAAAAGATTGAAGGAGATGCTGCGATGAATACCCAAGACGGCATCGAGCTGGTTCGGGGCTCCGGGAACGTCTTCCAGGATCTGGGATTTCCGGACGCCCAGACCCGTCAGCTTCGAGCCCAGCTGGCCGCAGAGATCATCGGCGTCCTCCGGCGTCGGGATATCTCCCAGCGGGAGGCCGCGAGGCTGACCGGTCTCGCCCAGGCCGATATCTCGAAGATCCAGAATGCGAAGCTCAAGGGCTTCACCCTCGATCGGCTGGTCACCGTCCTGGCCCGGCTCGGTCGGCGCGTCGAGATGAAGGTCGTTCGCGAGCGTCGCCGGCGCCGGGCGGAGCAGGCATAGCGCCCCTCGAACTCCACGCGGACGAAAAGGGA
>CAYWGW010000369.1:0-2976 GCA_964457385.1 uncultured Spirochaetaceae bacterium | reverse complement strand
AGATATACTCTATTGCGTGGCTCAAATAAAGTTTGAGATAACTTTCTTCCCCCGAGGCGATCGGTGATCGGGCGACCTTGTCGTTGTCGGCGGTCGGTCGCAGATCGCCTCCGTTCGTCAGGTCCTGGGAGGAGACCTCGCCTTCCATGGCATGGAACGAGAAGCCCAGGGTGAGGGACAGTGACGGGACCCAGCGGTCCGCGTCACCGAATGGATTCGGCTGCCGCACGTTCGAGTCAGGCCGTGTGTCGGAAGGCGGCGTCGCCGGCGCTTGCGCCACGGCGAGGGGGGCGCTCAGGAGCGACGCCCCGGCGAACGTCAACACTCGATTCGTCCCTCGGCGGAATCGGGAGCGGATCGACTGATGAGGGGATGCGCTCTCCGAGGCTGCGGGTCGCGCGCCTGGATCGTTTCGATCCCTGAACGGCAGCTGCGGTGGCCACAGAAGATGGAACGACAAGGGATTGTGTCTCACGCTCTCGACCCTGAAAATGGAGCGCGAGTATACGTACCCTGGACTTTTTTGTCATCGCGTGATTAGCTGGGGCCGCGGTGGAAGCAGCCAGGGCGGGGTCGGGAGACGAATCCGGCCTTCTGGGTTCTCTCGTGGCACACGGTCTGCGGTGTCGCGCTGGAGGCGATGAGGGTGGATCGAATGAGACTTCCTTCTTTCATTAAGGCACCCAGAGGCATTCAGGGTTGACGATGACGCAGCCGATTCGTTCGATGGTGAAAACGATGAGGAGCCGCATCGCGGTCGGCGGTCTCGGCCTCGCGGTCGGTGTTGCCCTCGGAGTGGTCCTGGCGGGCGAATCGGCGGCGCAGGGTGCCTCGCCGGAGCAGGCCGAAGAAGGCCTGCGATCCGGATCGGAATCGGCTTCGTCCGTTGCGGCCGAGAGTCGGACGCAGGAGACCTCCGATCCCTGGGCCGGCGTCGAGCAGCTGATCGTCACCGGGTCGGCGGCCAGCGACCTGCTCTCGGACATCGCGAACGCGAACTCGGTGACGGCCTTCGATTCGGCCGAGCTGGAGGCCATTGGTGCGAGCGACATCTCCGACCTCGCCGCGTTCACGCCCAATCTCGAGATCGTGACCGCAGGTCAGACGTCCCCGACCCTGTTCATTCGAGGGATTGGGTTGAACGACTTCGGAGCCAATGCGGCCGGATCGGTCGCGGTCTTCCAGGACGACATCGCGATCAACTCCCCGGCGCTCCAGCTCGGAAGCCTCTTCGACGTCGAGACGACGAACATTCTGCGAGGGCCGCAGGGCACCGGTGTCTACCGGAACGCCTCGGCGGGCGCCATCAAGGTCTACTCGAAGAAGCCGACCGGAGAGTTCGGCGGCCGGGTCAAGGCCGACTACGGCAACTTCGATCTCGTCGACGTCGAGGGCGCGGTGCAGTTCCCGGTCCTGGGCGACACCCTCGCCGCCCGCATGTCGTTCCGGCTGATCCAGCGGGATGGACTCATGAACAACCTCTGCGCTGGCGCGCCGCCGCTCTCGGAGCGGGTGGAGGGGCAACGGTTCTGTGGCGAGAACTTGCCGGCCGGAGGAGGGGTATCCCAGATCGATGCGAATGCGCCATCGCGTCTAGACACCCGAGACAACTGGGCGGCTCGTGGCGTCTTGCGTTGGCGGCCCGAGCTCGACCGGGCAGAGATGGACTGGCTGCTGATCCTGCGAGGCAGCCGGCGGGACGAGCTGTCTACGGTGGGCCAATCCCTGGGCACGACGGGTACCCAGCGCTTCCCCGAGACCGGGAGTGATCCCCTCGCTCCACAAACTCCAGATCCAGATGATCCGAATTCAGATGATCCGAATATCGATGGGATTCTCGGGGGCTTGGCGGGCGTGTCGGGAGGGTCCAGCTTCCGCGAAGACGACATCATTGCAGAACGTCTCAGACTCATCAGCCAGATCGCGCAGAGCACATTTGGCTGTTCCGCTACGCGTCCAGTTCCGGGTGGTCCGCCGCAATGTACGGCAGACGAGCGTCGATTCGCAATCGGGGTCGGGGAACGAAAGCTCGCGGAGAATCTGGCTCGGCGACTCGATATCCGGCCTTTCACCGGTCAGTTCAACCACGGGGGCAAGACGCGAAACGAGACCTTCGGCGTCGCCCTGACTGGAGACGTCTCGATCGGGAATCTGACGCTCGATTGGGCGACGGGCTACGACCAGTGGGAGCGGCTGGTCGATACGGATCTCGATTTCACCCCCAACCGGCTCTTCGAGACCCGCACTGAGGACGAAGGCTTCCAGTTCTACCAGTCGCTCACCCTCGGCGGCGATGTCTTCGAGGAGGTCGAGGAGCTGCTCGGGGGACCGATCAAATGGGAGGTCGGGGGCCTGTTCCTCTTCGAGGATCTCGACGCTGAGGCCGGGATCGATCTCGGGGACGCGGCGGCCGCCTCGGGAGCGATCGTCGATCGCGAATTCAGCCAGAAGGTCAGCTCGTTGGCGGGATTCGCGACCCTGGAGTGGGACATCTGGGATGACTTCACCCTGGACGGCGGATTTCGCTTCAACTGGGAACGGCGTCAGATCGACTTCGTGCTGGCGAGATCGGTCGGAGGGCCGCAGGCCCAGAACGAGGACGAGCTCTTCACGGCCCCGACCGGAACCGTCCGCCTCACCTACAACGCGTCGACCGAGTTGAGCTTCTATGGAAAGTACTCGAGAGGCTGGAAGAGCGGGACCTTCAACGCGACGGCGGACGACAAGATCGGCGTCTCGGCGGCCGAGCCGGAGAAGATCGATGCCTTCGAGGTTGGCCTGCAGGGCAGCTTCCTGGACGATCGCGTCGATCTGCTCGCCACGTTCTTCCACTACAGCTACGAGAACTTCCAGATCTTCACCTCGCAGACCAGTCCCACTGCGCCGCCGTCCTTCGTGATCCTGAACGCTCCGGACGTGGAGCTCTTCGGCTCCGAAGTCGAGACGACGATCAAGCCCTGGCAAGGAGGGGTGCTC
>CAYWGW010000368.1:0-2990 GCA_964457385.1 uncultured Spirochaetaceae bacterium | reverse complement strand
GAAGCCGAGCGGCGCGCAGACCATCAAGGCGAATAACATGGGACGTGCGGGCGCCTCGTCGAGGGAACTGCGACCCGCGCGGTGAGCGCGCCAAACGCCGAGCGCCCACCAGACCGCCACCGCCGCCATCACCGTCCCACAGGCCACCATTACCTGGAAGGCGAAGTGCACGATCGCGACCGGAGGCCATTCGTCGCGCGGAAAGGCGTCGAGACCCGTCACGACGGCGTCGAAATCGTTGAAAGCGAGGAACGACAGCGCGCCGGGAATCTCGATCGCCCAGCGGGTCCGCGCCTCGTCTTCGAAGGGAATGCCGCCGATGCGCAGCGGCGCGCGCGACTCGGTCTCGAACTGGCCCTCCATCGCGGCCAGCTTCGCGGGCTGCCGCTCGGCCACCTCCTGCGCCGCCCAATGACCCGTCACGGGCACCAGCAGCGCCGCCGGTAGCGCCATCGTCATCGCCAGCCCGAGCGCCTCGCGATGAAAGCGGCTGGCCCGATCCCGAAGCAGTCCGAAGGCGTGCACGCCAGCCACGGCGAAGCCGACCGACGCGTAGGCCGCCAGCAGCTGATGCACGAATTGATGGGCCCAATGGGGCGTGATCATCGCCTCGAGCGGATCGATGTCGGAGAAGATGCCGGTCGCCGGATCGAATTGGAAGCCCTCGGGCGTGTTCATCCAGGCGTTGACCATGATGATGAAGACGGCCGAGAGCGCGCCCGAGATCGCGACGATGATGCCCGACGCGAGATGGGCGCGCTTCGGGATGCGATCCCAGGCGTAGAGATAGACGCCGAGGAAGATGCCCTCGGTGAAGAAGGCGAAGCCCTCGAGACCGAAGGGCAGCCCGATGATCCCGCCCGCATGCTCCATGAAGGCCGGCCAGAGCAGCCCGAGCTCGATCGAGAGCACCGTGCCCGAGACGGCACCGACGGCGAAGAAGATCGCCGTACCCTTCGCCCAGGACGTGGCCAGCCGCCGCGCGACCCCGGATCCCGTGCGGATCCAGCGCGCCTCGGCCAGCACCATCAGCACCGGCATCGCGATGCCGATCATCGCGAAGACGATGTGAAAGCCGAGGCTCACCGCCATCTGCAGGCGAGCCGCGAGAAGATCGTCCATGATCGAGCACCTCGTTTCTCACCGGGATTCCGTGGGGCACGGAGCCGCGAGACCGACCCGCCTACCGTCCTCAGGAACTACCCGAATTCTAGAAGTCCCGACGATCGACGCCCAATCGCGCCTTCATCGCTCTCGGCAACGATTCGATGCACCCGCCAATCGTTCCCCCTCTCCACGATCGCCTGGATCCGATCCACCTGAATTCCCCCGATACAGACGAACGGGCCGGCTCGCCGTGGGTGGTCCCGAGGCCCTTCGCCGGGCTCCCTCGCCGGGCTCCGGCGATTCGGAGCGGCTCAAGAACGCCCCTCACACGGTCGATCTGCCAGAGTGGATTCCGACTGGAAGGATACGCCCGATGGACCGGATACTCGTCTACTCGCCCCCCGAAGACCGAGCGACACGCGCCCTCACACTGGCCGCGAGTCTGGCCCAGCGCACGGGGGCACGGCTCACGATCCTGCGCGTGCTCGAGGAGGGGATACGCGGGGGAAAGACATCCGAGGCCAGACAGACGACGGAGATCCGCGCGCTCCTGATCGAGGCCGAAACGCGCGAGCTCGAGGCGCTGTCGGCACCGCTCGCCGCTCGCGGCCTGCTGGTGGATGTACAGGTTTCCTGGGGCGTTCCCTGGGAAGCGATCATCGAGCGGGTCGACGCCCAGCACTTCGATCTGGTGGTGAAGCCCGCGCGAGGACTGAGCCGGGAAGGAAACGTCTTCTTCGGATCGACCGCCCTGCACCTGTTTCGCAAATGCGTCTGCCCGGTCTGGGTCGTAGGCGACGACGGCAAGCTTCCGTCGAAGATCCTCGCTGCGGTCGATCCCGCACGTGAGTCGGGTCGGGCCGAAATGGCGGACCGGATCCTGGGCTGGGCGAACCGTGTGGGCGACCTCGCGGAAGCCCGCGTCCACATCGGCTCGGCCTGGCACGCGCCCGGGGCCGACGCACTCGTCGGAAGGCTTCCCGAGGAAGAGATCAAGGCCTACGTCGAAGACAGTCAGGCCCGCGCCCGGGAGTCGCTCGAGGCCATCCTGGCGACGGCGGGGGGCATGCCGAGCTCGGACCGGATCCACCTGATCGAGGGACCCGCGCGGGACGTGTTGCCGCGATTCGTCGAGAGCAGCCAATACGACCTGATCGTGATGGGCACACTCGGCCGCACCGGCCTCGCCGGTGAGGTCATGGGCGAGACGGCCGAGATGATCCTGCGCGACGTGCGGGCCTCCGTGCTCACGATCTCGCCGAGGTCACGACCGGCGAACTGACGGAGCCCGGGCGCGCGTGCGGACCGGGAGCACCACGCCCTGTCCCGACGCGACCGGGCGAGCCTCTCACTTTTCCAGGAATTCCACCAGGACGGCTCTCAGCATCAGGCCGCAGCCCGCAGGTCGCGCGTCCAGGAGCAGCCGCCTCGAGCCTTGCGCTCGCGAGACGTCAGGGCGATCGTCCAAAGAGGGAGTCGGGCCTCTACTCGTCGGAAGCGTCTGTGGGGACGGTCCGTCGCCAGTCGCTGGGCCGCCGACCTCTCCGAGCCATCGCAGGAGGAGCCCCGACGTGACGAGAATGATGCCCGGCGAGCCCCACGCCACGGGGACCCATCGGAACGCCTCTCCCGGCACCGGCTTCGACGCCTACCTCCAGGCCGGCGAAGCCCGGGCCCGGGCGCTCGGCAACCGCGGGCCGCTGCGTTTCGGAGCCGACGGCCGGCTGGCTCCGGAGATCGTCGAGGCCTACCGGGAGACGGGCTTCTTCGTCTTCGAGGGAGTGCTCGACGAGGAAGAGCTGAGCGAGCTCGATGCAGACCTGGCCTGCATTCTCGACCAGACACCCGCCTACGACGGCGCCGACGTCGACCGCAAGGGTCGG
>CAYWGW010000367.1:0-3031 GCA_964457385.1 uncultured Spirochaetaceae bacterium | reverse complement strand
CCGAACCGGCCGAACCACCCGAGCGGACCGGGTCGAGGGTCGCGATCACCGGTGCGCTCGTGACGTCGCCCGCCCGGTCGTAGACGACCGTGCCGGCGACGACCGTTGCGAGCCCGCTCGCCTCTTCGACGACCTCGAGCCCGTCGGCGGAGATCCGGGCCTGCTCCGCTTCTGGTTCCGCCAACACGAATCCCCGCGGCGGAGGCGTGCGCCCGTAGATCCCGATCGAATGCTTCGAGAGCAGCCCGCCGTTGCCCGCCAAGTAGGCGAGGCCGCCCTGCTCCCGGAGCCAGAGCACCGAGGCGGCGATGGCGTGGCTGGTGTAGTTGTTCCCGGGGCCGCCGAAGAAGGGCAGCCCGCCCGTCCGGGTGAGCCCGCGCGGATCGTCGAGATCGAGCCCGAGCTCGGCCGCGCCGATCTCCACCGCCACCGGGAAGCAGGAGTAGAGGTCGAAGCTGCCGATCTCGTCCAAGCCGATGCCGCTCGCCTCGAGGGCGGCGGCCGCCGCCGCTCGGATCGCCGGCGAGGACCCCGGATCCCGGCGCGCCGCGGGCGTCACGTCGCTCGTCGTCGCGCCCGACCAGGGGAAGACGCAGCGATCCGCCAGCCCCGCCTCCCGCGCGTGGGCGTAGGAGGTGACGAGCAGCGCGGCTCCCTGATCGACGTTCGCGAAGCTGTTCATGCGCTTCGTGTAGGGCTCGGCCGTGAGCCGATTATCGGGGCCCGGTCGTGCGATCGCGTCGGCCGAGAGTGGCTCCTGGAACCAGGCGTAGGGGTTGCTCGCGGCGACCTCGGTGAAACGACTGAGCCAGCGGCCGAGATGCTTGCGCCAGGCCGGCGGCGGGCAACCCGCACGAGCCGCGAGCACGCTCTCGAAGACCGGATAGATCTCGGCGGGACGCAGCAGCTTCGCCTGGATCTCCGCCGCACCGAGCAACCCCCGCACCGACGGGCCGACGACCGGATCCGCCTCGTCTTCACCCCGGTTCGCATTCCCGTTGGCATTCCGGTTGGCCGAGCGACGACCGGCGGAGAGGAAATCCGCGTCGGGGTCGGCCAGCCGCATCGAGCGGGTCGCCTCGGCGCCACAGATCAGTGTACCCCCGAGCTCTCCCGCGGCGATCTCCCGGGCGGCGCGGTTCACGAGCCATTGCGGCGTGTTGCCTCCCGGCGTCGTCACCTCGCAGCGGACTTCCCGCAGGCCCAGGCATTCGGCGACCTGCGAGGCGGGCGCGTCGCCGACACGCGAGAACGACACCCCGACCAGCGAGAGGCGCTCGATTCGATGCTCGAGTCCGGGCGCATCGGCGAGGGCCGCTCGCGCTGCTCGCTCGGCCAGCTCGATCACGTCGGTCCGTCCCTCGCGCTCGATCGATTGACCGACGCCGACGAGGACCGGAACGCGGGTGGGATCAGGACTCATGCAGGGGCTCCTTCTCGGGGGAGCCGGAGCTTATCGGATCCGCAGCGCGCTCGGACGCCCCGGCGCGCTCAGCCGCGGCTCGCGTGGAGCTCCGCCAGAATCGCGGTGGCCCGGGCCTCGAGGGCGAGCAGCCGGCGGCGGAGATGAAGCGCGACCTGTACGCCTTCGGGATTCACGCCCATCTCCTGCATCAGGAGCGCGGCCACCCGCAGCTCGTCCGCCTCCGCGGTCGTCAGCTCGTCTCTCTCGAAGAGACCTTCGTTCCGCAAACGATCGAGGATCGCGTCCTCCTCGATTCCGAGATGGATCAGGATCTCGCGGATCCGGATGCGGCGTATCTCCGTCATCGGACCTCCGTCATCGCGTCCCCGTCATCGGAACAGACCCGTTCGGGGATTCTCCATCTCGAGTCCGTCGAGGGCCTGGAGCAGCTCGTCCCCCGCCTGCTCCGGCTTCGGCACGATCACCTCGATCCGCGCGATCAGATCGCCGGCGGGTCGATTCCCGCTGGCGGGAACGCCCGCGCCGCGCATGCGCAGCCGCGCGCCGCTGCTCGTGCCGGGCGGGACCGTCAGGGTGGCGCGTCCCTCGAGCGTCGGGACCTCGACCCGAGCTCCTTTCACGGCCTCGGGCAACGTCAGCGGGAGGTCGAGCTCCAGATTCCGACCGTTCCGCCGGAACACCGGATGGGGTGCCACGCGGACCGAGACCCAGAGGTCGCCAGCGGGACCGCCGCCGACTCCCGCGCCGCCCTTCCCGGGGATCCGGAGGCGGCCGCCATCGGTCACGCCCGGCGGTATGCGCACCGTGATGCTCTCCTCGGCGAGTCTCCCGTCGGGCCCGGGCCGCGCGATGGAGATCTTGCGCTCGCCTCCGAGCGCCGCGTCGACGAAGTCGAGGCTCATCGACGCCTCCGTGTCCGCCCCCCGCATGCGGAAGCCGGCCCCGCCCGGCCCGCCCGGACGCCGGCCTTCGCCGGGGCGGCCGCCCTGGAACTGTCGCAGGAAGTCGTCGAGGCCACCGAAGCTGAAGTCGCCTCCCGTGCCACCCGCGAATCCGCCCGCGCCCGTCTCTCCGAAGCGCGAGGAGAAGGCCTCCCGCTGCGCCCGGGCCGCGTCCGCATCGAAGCCGGCCTCGAGCGAGATCTCGCCGAACTCGTCGAAGGCCCGCCGCTTCTGCTCGTCGCTCAGGATCTCGTAGGCGACCGAGACCTCCTTGAAGCGGGCCTCCGCCTTCGCATCTCCGGGGTTGAGATCCGGATGCGTCTCCCGGGCGAGCCGTCGGTAGACCTTCTTGATTTCGTCGGTGGACGCGTCCCGGGACACGCCCAACACCCGATAGGGATCCATCGCTGCACAGTCCTTCACCGATGATCCAGGATGCTTCTTCGCGAAGCGCCCGCTGTCAAGCCGGGGAGCGCGGCGAGGACGGGCTCCGGTCTCTCCGCCCACTTCCGGGCCCGAGCTGGGCTATCGTCGGCGAGGCCCCATCCGATGGGATGTCCCGCGACGGGATGTCCAGCGCGATGCACGATGCCCGCCCACCCCGATTGGTCCCACCCACCCGACTGGAGAACGGATCCATGGCCCCCGAGACGCCGCTGCGAGA
>CAYWGW010000366.1:0-3031 GCA_964457385.1 uncultured Spirochaetaceae bacterium | reverse complement strand
GTTCGAGGTCGGTCGACACGAATACCTGATTTCCGGTCCCTTCGGCGAGGTCGAGGAGGGAACGCAGGCAGGATGCGGCGACGGCCTGCCGCGTACGAACCCACTTCCGGATGTCGGCGATCCGGGCGTCGAAGGTCAGGCGGCCGGTCTCGCCGCGTCGGCTCCGGAACTCGAGCGCGACGTGCTCCCGCGTCTGGCCGTTGCCGACGGTGCGCCACGTCTGCAGCAGCCGGGCGACGTCGTTCGGCGTGCATGCGGCCTCGATCGAGGTGAGCCGCTCGGCGATCGGACGGAGATTCACCCATTCGCTGTCGTCGGCCTGCTCCTCGACGGCGTCCAGGACCTGCTCTTCCCAGGCGCGCCAGCGCTCGAGGCGCCGAGCGCTGCTGTCGACGACACCGTGGCTCAGGATGGCCGTCAGCGTCTGCCCCGCCGTCAACAGCCGCCGGTCGACCATCTGCGCCAGGATCCGGAGGATTCGAACGCCGCCCTCGAGCGGGTCCTCGTACGACATCTCTCGGCATAATACGGCGATGTCGTCGGCGGACATCCCGTCGTCGCCCGCGTCGTAGACCCGGGCCAGCACGGTCTTCCACTGCTCGATCCTGGGCGGCGCGATGTCGAGCGCCTCGACGGCGGCGAAGGCCTCGGCGAGGGTAGGGAGGCGGGGCCGACCCGTGAAGACGAGGGTCTGATTCTCCGTGCGCTGCAGGACGCCTGCCCGCTCGAGCCAGTTCACGGCCGCCTTGACGCGGGTTTCCTCCTGCTCGCTCGAAGGATCGAACCGGCCGGCGAGAGCCTCCTGGAACAAGAGCTCGCGCGGGGTGACGACGCGACGCTCGACCTGATCGATGCGCGCCGAAGGGAGCTGCTGGATTGCGCGCCAGATCGCCCGCAGGTCGTCGCCGCCGAGGTCCGCCATCGCGGCGAGCGAGAAGCAGGGCTCGGCGTCTCCGGGGGCCCAGAGCAGAACGGCCGTCGCGGACTTCCCGTCGCGGCCCGCGCGCCCGGCCTCCTGCAGGTAGGCCTCGAGGCTGCTCGGCATGTCGACATGGACGACCAGCCGGACGTCGTCCTTGTCGACGCCCATGCCGAAGGCGTTCGTGGCGGTGACGATGCGGATGTCGCCGCGGATGAAGTCGTCCTGGCGCTGGCGGCGCTGGTCGACGTCGAGGCCCGCATGGTAGTGCTTCGCCGGGAATCCGAGGGCGGTGAGCTGGTCGGCGATCTCTTCCGTGCGGCCGCGACTCCCGCAGAAGACGATCGCGGAGCCGTCCCGGAGATGCTCCTGCAGCAGCTCGACGACCGTAGCCAGACGATCCGCCGGCGCGACCTGCCGCACTTCGTACCCGAGGTTCACCCGGGCGGAGCCGCCATCGACGAGCGCGACGTCGTGGCCACTGAAGCGCTGCGCGTAGTCGATGATCTCGCGGGTCGCGTCGGGCTGCGTCGTCGCGGTGAACAGGAATACGGGCGGCATCGGGCCCGTCTGGGTGACCCGCCGGATCGCCTGGAGCACATAGGGATAGTCGGTCCGGAAATCGTGCCCCCATTGAGACAGGCAATGGGCCTCGTCGAAGACCACCGCGCCGATCTCGCGGCTTCTCAGGAGTCGCATGATTCCGCGGTTCCGAAGCTGCTCCGGGGACAGGTAGAGGAGCCCGCACGCGCCCGTCCGGACCTCCTCGAGGACCTGGGGTCGAAGAAGACTCGGCAAGCCGCCGTAGATCGCGCGGGCGTGGGGAATGCGTTCCTTGAGCGAGTCGACCTGGTCCTTCATCAGCGACTGCAGGGGTGAGACGACGAGCGTCAGCTGACCGAGCAGGCGATGGCGCGCCTCTGCAGGCACCTGGAAGCAGAGCGATTTGCCGCCCCCCGTCGGCAGGATTCCGAAGGTCGACTGTTCGCGCAGACCGCGGGCGACGAGGTCCCGCTGGAGCGAAGTGCCGTCGGCGAGCGCCGGATCGTCTCGGTAGGCGTCGAATCCGAAGACCTCGCGGAGCCAATGGTCTGGATCGAAATTCGTGGTGGACCACGCACAGGACGGGTCGCCGCACGGCGTCGCGCGCAGATCCCGAGCCAGCGTGCGGATCTCGGGCCAGCTCTCGCGCACCCAGCGCGGCAGCACCGACCCGACCTCGTCCTGGACCCCGAGCCACGCGTCGAACAGGACGAGGGCCATGTCGAATGGAGTCTTCGAGATCGGCGCTAGGCGCGGGCTGTGGGTGCATACGCGGCCATGCCAACGTCTCCGCAGATCGACGGCGGCGTTCGTGCGCCAGGGCCACCCGTTCTGCTCGTAGAGATGACGCCAGCCCCGACGAGCGTGTTCTGGGAGATCGGCGTGCGGGATCAGCGGCGAAGGCTCCCATGCGGCGACCGCGTCCTCCAGCACGCGTTCGGATGCGCGGACGTCCGATACCGGGCTGGGACGGGCATCCCGGACGAGGCGATCGTCCTTGACCAGACGGTGGTAGGGGCGGCGGGGAAAGGCGAGGACCGACAGCTCGAGGGTGTCGAGGGTCGGCAGGCGCAGCAGCGGGGAGTCGGCGACGCGCTCGGCGAGGGCGGGGCGGTCGAAGCGGTGGAGGTTGTGACCGACGAGGACGTCGTCGGGGCTCAGCCAGGCGACGAGGTCGCGGTGGGCTCTTTCGAACGTCGCGCCCCGCTCCCGTTCCCAGACGCGCTCATCGCCTCGTCGGCGGGCGGCCATCGCATGGAAAGCGCCGTCGCGGCCGAGCTCGATGTCCAGGAAGAGGAAGGGCAGAACAGACCTCACGAGAGAGCGACTAGCGCCTCAGGCGAGAATTGTACCGGGCGGAGTGAATTGGGGAGGGATTTCCTGCATCCGCGGTCGGAATCGTTTCATGGGCTGGCCGCTGGAAAGCCCGGACAGATCTCATCCGCGATGACGCAGCACCGTGCGTCACTCGAACGCCGAGTTCGCGGATGAGGTCCCCTTCCTTATGCAGCAATACCTTCTACATGCAGGTGATTGACATCTGTACGCTTGCTGGCATGCTCGAAAGTG
>CAYWGW010000365.1:0-3032 GCA_964457385.1 uncultured Spirochaetaceae bacterium | reverse complement strand
ACTTCGCCGACGCCGATGACGCAGGCGACGCCGCGGGCGACGCTACGACTGGAGGCGGTCTCGGTCTCGCTCGGGGGGCAGCCGATCCTCGAGCGGATCGGGCTGGCGGTGCATCCGGGCGAGGTCGTGGGCCTGATCGGGCGCAACGGCGCCGGCAAGACGACGCTGCTGCGGCTGGCGTCGGGCGCGCTCGACCCGCACGCAGGCGAGGTCTGGCTGGGGGACGATCCCGCGCACTCGCTCTCCCGTCGGGCGCTGGCGCGGCGGGTCGCCCTGGTGCCCCAGGACATGCACGTGCCCTTCCCGTTCCGGGTCGGCGAGCTGGTCCTGATGGGGAGGGCGCCCCACCAACCGCTGGTCGGGCTCGAGAGCGAGGCGGACGTGGCGCAGGCGCTCGAGGCGCTGCGGCGGCTGGGCATCGAGTCGCTGGTGGATCGCGAGGTGACGACACTCTCGGGTGGCGAGCGCCAGCTCGTGCTCTTCGCCCGGGCGCTGGTCCAGGATCCGGGGCTGCTGCTGCTCGACGAGCCGACGGCCTTCCTCGATCTGAAGCATCGCGTCGAGGTGCTGCAGGAGGTTCGTGCCTTCGCCCGCTCGGGGCGGGCGGCCCTGATCGTCTCCCACGATCTCTCCCTGGCGGCTCGGGCCTGCGACCGGATCGTGCTGCTCGCCGGCGGCCGGGTCGTCGGCGACGGGGCACCGAGCGCCGTACTGCGACCGGACTCCCTGCGCGCAGCCTTCGGCATCGAGGCCGATCCCTTCGAGGGGCCCGACGGCGAGCTCGTCGTCGTGCCCCGACTCGAGCGTCGAGACCGACCGGAGCGTCGAGACGGACCGGAGCGCTGAGACGGACCGGAGTGTCGGGACCGACCGGAAGGTCGAGTCCGGGCCGAGCGGTGGCCTGCTAAGCTCCGCCGCCCCGACCCCGGCTGACACAGGCGCGAGCGAGCGATGGCGCGCGGAATCGAAGGGCGAGGGGCGGGGTTCGAAGGAGGATCGGCATGGCGCAGCTCGAGCTGCAGCGAATCGAGGCCCGGGAGATTCTCGACTCCCGGGGCAATCCCACGATCGAGGTCGATTGTTGGACGTCGACCGGTCGGCTCGGGCGGGCGGCGGTGCCGTCGGGCGCCTCGACGGGAGCCCGCGAGGCCCTCGAGCTTCGGGACGGGGACGACTCGCGCTATCTCGGCAAGGGTGTGCGCCAGGCGGTGGCCCACGTGAACGGAGAGATCGCGGAGGCCGTGCGCGGTCGCCGCCTCGGCGGCCTCGAGGAGCAGGCGGAGCTCGACCGCGCGCTGGTCGAGCTCGACGGGACGGAGACGAAGTCACGGCTCGGGGCCAACGCGCTGCTCGGCGTCTCGCTATCGGCGGCCCACGCGGCGGCGGCGGCGGCCGGGCTGCCGCTCTACCGCTTCATCGGCGGCGACGAAGCGACGCTGCTGCCCGCACCCATGATGAACGTGCTCAACGGCGGGGCCCACGCCGACAACAGCGTCGACGTCCAGGAGTTCATGCTCTACCCGCTCGGGGCACCGAGCTTCTCGGAGGCGCTTCGTTGGGGGGCCGAGGTCTTCCACACATTGAAGAAGGTGCTGCTCGAGAAGGGCTACTCGACCTCGGTCGGCGACGAAGGCGGCTTCGCCCCGAATCTCCGCAGCAACGACGAGGCCCTCGAGCTGATCCTGCAGGCGATCGAGCGCGCGGGCTATCGGGCGGGCAGCCAGATCTCGATCGCCCTCGATCCTGCGGCGAGCGAGTTCTACGCCGACGGCCGCTACACCCTCGCCAGCGAGGGTCGCAGCCTCGACGCAGCGGGCATGGTCGACTTCTGGAGCGACTGGGTCTCGCGCTATCCGATCGTCTCGATCGAGGACGGGCTGGCCGAGGACGATTGGGCGGGCTGGGCGAAGCTCACGGAGGCCCTCGGCGATCGCACCCAGCTCGTGGGCGACGACCTCTTCGTGACCAACCCCGCGATCCTGAAGCGCGGCATCGAAGAGCACTGCGCCAACGCCATCCTGATCAAGGTGAACCAGATCGGGACGCTGAGCGAGACCCTCGAGGCGATCTCGATGGCGAAGGCGGCGGGCTTCGCCTCGGTCGTCTCCCATCGCTCGGGGGAGACCGAGGATACGACGATCGCCGATCTGGCGGTGGGCAGCGGCGCCGGCCAGATCAAGACGGGCTCCCTCTGCCGCACCGACCGCATCGCCAAGTACAACCAGCTGCTGCGGATCGAGGCCGCCCTGGGCGATCGCGCTCGTTATGCGGGCGCTTCGCGGCTGTCGGGGCAGCGCGCTTGAGCCAGCGAAGAATCGGCAGCGTCGTGGCAGGGACCCTCGCGCTCTTCGTCGGCTCCATCGCGCTGGCCTACATCCCGCAGGCCGAGCGCGTATTGCAGGCGCTGGCCGAGCTGAACCGGAGCTCGGGACGGACGCAGGCGATCCAGCTCGATCTCACGATGCGTGTCGGCGATCGGCCGCCGGTGGCGCAGGGCGAGCTGGTGAGCCATCCCAGCGGGCTCGCGCGCCTCGAGCTGAAGGGCTTCAGCGGCCGCCTCGAGCGCTACCTGCTGGTGGGGCGGGAGATGACGGCCTCCCGCGACGGGCTGCCGCTCGAACGGCCCCGGCCGCTGCTCCAGCCCTTCTTTCTCTTGCAAGCGGACTCCGGCACCACCCTGCGCGTGGCGCTCGAGACCTTCGGCGTGCTGCCCGACGTGATCGGGCTGGCGCCCTGCGGCGACGACGACTGCTTCGTCTTCGGGGATCCGCGGCTGGCGGCGCCCCTGCCTCAGCCCGAGCTGCGCCAGCCCGGAGTCGAGAGCGATCCGGGGCGGCTCGGCGACGCGCTGGTCGATCCGCTGGACGACCTCCGCGGCACCGATCCCGATCCCGATCCCGAAGCCGACGCTGCGACAAGCGCGGGGGTGGAGGGCGAAGGCGAGCACCTCGAGGGTCCGATCCTGGGGCTGCCGGCGGGTTCCGCCTCGCCCACAGCCGGCGACGGAAGGGCGGTTGGGCGGGGGGAGTCCC
>CAYWGW010000364.1:0-3036 GCA_964457385.1 uncultured Spirochaetaceae bacterium | reverse complement strand
GTACGTCCCACCTCCTCCGGTGTGCCGGCCCTGCGGATGGGCACGTTCGCGAAGTAGTCCGCGCCGCCCTTCTCCCGCTCCGGGCCCAGGACGAGGCGCTCGAAGTTCGCCGTCAGCGTCGGCCCCAGGGCCAGACAGTTGACGCGGATCTTCGGCCCCCACTCCTCGGCGAGCGATCGCGTCAGATGGTTCAGCCCGGCCTTGGCGGCGCCGTAGGAGACCAGCGTCGGCGAGCCGGCGGGATGGCCGGCCCCGCTCGAGATGTTCACGATCGACGAGCGACCGGGCTGACGCAGCATCTGCCGTGCGGCGCGGATCGCGAACCAGAGCGGACTCGTCAGGTTGTTCTGGATCGCGTGGGCGTGGTAGAGCGCCGTACGTTCGAAGTCGTCCTTGGAACGAGGTGCCCCCTGGATCTTCGCCACCAGCGCCGGGACCTGCTCGGCCATCGGGACGGGCACGGTCCCGCCCGCGTTGTTCACGAGGATGTCGAGCCGTCCCCAGCGTTCGACGACGCGCTCGACGAAGGCGTCGATCTGGGCGAGGTCCTCCTGGTTGCAGACCCATTGCGCCGAGCGCTGGCCCTCGTCGTCGATCCCCGCCGCCGCGGGCAGCGCCGGCAGCTCCCGCCGCGAACAGCCTACCACGACCGCCCCCGCCTCGAGCAGCGCGCGTGAGATCCCGACCCCCACACCGCGACTCGTGCCGGTCACGATCGCCACCTTGCCTTCCAGCTCGCTCATCCGCCCCGCTCCTCGACGCTTTTCCCGACCAGCTCCTCGACCAGCTCCCCGACCCCCGGTACCGGAAAGGCCAGCGGGACCTCGTCCGCCCCGCCGTGCACCGTGATCGTCTGGCCCGTCACCCAGCCGGCCGCCGGCGACGCCAGATAGAGCGCGCAGCTCGCGATGTCCGCGCCACTGCCGAGCCGCCGCATCGGAATCCGCGACGCCGCCTTCGCCTTCACCTCGTCGCTCAGGACCGAGGCGGCTCCGGGCGTGTCGATCTGCCCGACGATGATGGCGTTCACCCGGACCTGCGGCGCGAACTCCACGGCGAGCAGCTTCGTCAGCTGATTGAGCCCCGCCTTGGCGGCGCCGTAGTGGGCCATGCCCCGGAGCTGCTGCACGCTCGATCCCGACGAGACGTTGACGACGCTGCCCGAGCCCGCGGCCCGCACCATCCAGGGAACGACCATCCGGGTCAGGAGGAAGGGACTCGTCAGGTTGAAGCGGACGACCTTCTCGAAGGAACGCTCGGAGATCTTCAGGGCGGGGCGCGGAATCGCGCCACCGGCGTTATTCACGAGCACGTCGATGCGTCCGAAGCGCTCGACCGTCTGCTCGACGAGGCCTTCGAGCTGGCCGGTCTCGAGCACGTCGCACGGGATCGCCAGCCCCTCGCGGCCCCGCTCACGCACCAGACGGAGGGTTTCGTCGATGTCGGCCCGGGTGCGCGCGCAGCAGACGACATCGGCTCCTGCCTCGGCCAGCGCGACCGCGATCGCACGCCCGATGCCATGCCCCGAACCCGTCACGATCGCCACCCGATCGTCCAAGCGGAATTGATCGAGGATCATCCATCCTCCGTTGGCCGTTGGCCGTTGGCCGACCCGGGCTCGCCGCCGGCCCCGGGGCCGGGCCACGCCCGCCGTCGGGCCGACCGCTGGGCCGACCGCCAGACCGCGCTCGCCGTCGGTGCGAAGCCCACGCCCACACCGACCGCGACCTCCGGCCTCGCGAGAAGTCTTGCACAGAGAAAGGTATCCAGCTACCTAGTTTCTCCATGGCCGGAATCCGGGTCGTGCAATGGTCGACGGGTGGAGTCGGCGCGATCGCGCTGCGCGTCGTGACGCAACGGCCCGACCTCGAGCTGGTGGGTGCCTGGGTCCACGATGCGGGCAAGGTCGGTCGCGACCTTGGCGAGCTGGCGGGGCTGGCTCCGATCGGGATCGAGGCCAGCGCGGACCGGGCGGCCCTGCTCGCCCTGCGCCCCGACTGCATCTGTTATGCGTCGAGCGGCGAGTCGCGACCCCGGGAATGCGTCGACGATCTCTGCGAAATGCTGGCGGCGGGGATCAACGTCGTCACCACCTCGATCCCCGGTCTGGTCCATCCCCCGGCCTTCGACGGCCGGCACGTCACGCGCCTCGAGGAGGCCTGTCGCGTGGGCCAGGCCTCGCTCTACGCCTCGGGCATCGAGCCGGGCTTCGCCGGCGACGCGCTGGTGCTCTCCCTCGCGACGATGTCCCATCGCATCGACTGCGTCCGGACCCAGGAGATCTTCAGCTACGCCGACTACCCCGTCGCCTTCACGCTCTTCGAGGTCTTCGGCTTCGGCAAGCCCCCCGAGCATCGCTGCATCATGGAGCTCCCCGGCGTGCAGCAGACATCCTGGGGCCCGCCCGTGCGGATGGTGGCCGACCATCTCGGAGCCCGACTCGACGGTCTCCGCGAGACCTACGACAAACGCGTCAGCGACCGCCGGATCGAGCTGCCGGCGGGCGTCGTGGAGGCCGGCACGGTGGCGGCCGTCCGCTTCGAGACGATCGGCGTGGTCGACGGTCGCGACGCGATCGTGATCGAGCACGTCAATCGTGTCGCCCCCGACGTCGCCCCCGACTGGCCCACGGCCGCCCGCGACGGCTGCTATCGGATCCTGGTCGAAGGCGATCCGGGCTTTGCCTGCGAGCTCACCCTCGGCACGCCCGAGAACTTCACACAGCAGGGAATGATCGCGACCACGATGCGCGTGGTGAACGCGATCCCCTACGTCTGCGGGGCCCGGCCGGGCGTCCTCTCCGCCATGGAGCTACCGCCGCTGCTCCCGCGCCACGCCTTCGATTCCGGCTCCGGCTTAACAACGCGTCCGCGCTGACGCGTCGTTCGACCGCGGCCCGAATGTCGGACGGGACGGGGCACGGAGGGCCGAGAGGCGACGAGGAGGAGGACGATGGGCCGCTTCGACCGTCCGGAGGAGCTGGGCGCGCATCTCGCCGAGAACGCGGCCACCTGGACGGAGCTGCTGGGTGAGCTC
>CAYWGW010000363.1:0-3047 GCA_964457385.1 uncultured Spirochaetaceae bacterium | reverse complement strand
GGACGGGATCCTCTACGCCCGGGCGCCGGGCATCGAGGCCGGCAGCACGGTGGACGGTGTCGGGATCCGGGACATCCTCCCGACGCTGCTCGCCTGGTTCGGGGTACCCCTTGCCGAGGACATGCCCGGGCGTGTGGCGCTGATCGAAGCGCGAAAGGCCATCGGCTCGGTGCCCAGCTACGACGCGTTGCCCATCGAGCGGGTGGGTGACGTGGACGCCGAGGTGGAGGACGCGGTCGTAGAGCAGCTCCGCGCGCTCGGCTACGTCGATTGATCCGGCGGCTGCTCCTCGCGCTTATGCTCCTCGTCGCCCCGTCGGATCGATCGGCAGCGGCGGAGGAGATGGACAGGCCGGTCGCGGCCTTCTGCGACGGTCGGGAGACGACGCTTCGGGAGGGCGGAGTCGTCTATCTCCAGCGGAAGCCATCCGACGGCCGAGGCGTCGCGTTGCGTGCCTGCGGAGTGATCGATGCGCCACCGGAGCAGGTCTGGCCCGTGCTACGGGACTGCGGCGACTATCAGGAGTTTCTGCCGGGTGTCGAGCGCAGCGAACTCGCGAGCCGGGAGGGCGACGTGGCCGTCTGTGACACGTTCATCGATCTCCCCTTTCCCCTATCCGGTCTCCACTCCGTCACGCGCGTCCGCGAGCGTGCGTTGGAAGCTGGATTCGAGCGACGCTGGACCCTGATCCGGGGCAGCTATCGGCGCAACGACGGATCCTGGAGATTGCTCCGCCGGGGCTTCGATCCGGTGCAGACGCTCGCCATCTACGAGCTCGACATGGATCCCGAAACCGTCGTGCCCGACTTCCTGCTGCGTCGCGCCCAGGCCGCGACCGTGCCCCGCGTATTCGATGCGATTCGCGAGCGTGTGGCCAGTCGCCCGGCAGATGCCGATCGGACTCGCTAGAAGCCGGAATGGGATCGATCATGAGTGCGATGCAGGGATTTCTCAGGAGACGGCGCGGTCCGGGCAGCCGGCCACTCGAGGAATGGCAGCCGAGTCGTCGCGCAGCCTTCGTCTTTGCCGCCGTTCTACCCCTGGCCAGTGCCCTCGTCCTGCTCCCCCGTGAGTTCACCCACTACAAGCGCTGGCTCGAGCTGGGGGAGGACGAGACGGCGCTCCGCGTGGCCGTGTTCGCGGCGATCCTTTCCAAGACCCTGATTGCGCTGCTCGTCGGCATCGGCGCAATCGCCGCCCTGGCCGTCTTCCTGAGGCCCCGCTGGCTGCGGATCGTCGCGTTCCTCGTCACGCTCGCTTTCTCGAGCATCCTCTCCGTCGATCTCGAGCTCCAGCGAACGACCGGAAACAACCTCGCTCGCTACCTGCCCCATTTGGCGGATCCGGAAGCTTTTCGCTGGGCGGGGCAGGGGCTCGCCGTCGGATCGGGTCTGATCGGCGTGGCGGGGAGACTCGCGATCCCGGTTCTCGCCGGGGTCGCGCTGGCCCGGGTGGTCGAGGGCTGGGTCGCGCGGTCCGACCGGCGACGCGGAAGGAAGCTGCTGTGGGGACTGCTCGGCGTCGCGGGCATCGTCCTGGTCGCGACGCCCCTGCTCTCCCGTTTCGCAGCGGCCCCGGCGTCGCTGCATCATTTGCACGAGCGGATGCCCTGGGCCTGGAGCATCGGAGCCAAGTCCGATCCCGTGGAGTTTGGCGCACGACAGCGGGAAGCGCAGCGACTCTTCGATCGGATCCGCCCGCGCCTCGCGAAGCCGCGCAGCTTCGAAGGACTGCCGGCCGGCTCCGGGCCGTCGATCCGGCCGGACATCCTGCTCGTCGTCGTCGAGAGTCTGCGACACGACGTCCTGGACGCCGAGACGATGCCGCGACTCCAGGCGGCGTCGGCACTCGGCGTGCGCTTCGATGCGCATCGTGCGACGTCGAATGCCTCCCACTACGGGATGTTCGCGCTGCTCTACGGCCGCAGCCCACTTCAGTATTTCGAGACCCTGGACGCCGGGGAGCCGCCCACACTGCCGAGCCGGCTCCGCGACTGGGGCTACACGACGCATCACGTCACCTGCAGCGACATCCGCTGGCGCCGGATGGAGGAGTTCATGGGGTCGCCGCATTTTTCGGTCGAGCGCCTGGAGGAGGAGCGCCTCGACGTCTGCGACCGGGAGGTCGTATCCCGCTCGATCTCGCTTCTGGAGCCCGGTGATCGTCCGCCACGATTCGTCCTCGCCTTCTTGATGTCGACCCATTTCGGATATCACTTCCCGAGCGGCGCCGAGCCCTTCCAGCCGTCTGCCCCACCGCCCAACGCGCTCGAGCTGAGCGCCCGACGCGACGCCAGGCCCCTGTGGAACCGCTATCGCAACAGCGCACATCACGTCGACGCCCTGATCGGCCGGCTCCTCGATCGGGTCGATCTCGACGAGACCTGGATCGTCGTCACGGGAGATCACGGGGAGTCCCTCTTCGACGACGGCACGATCGCGCATTCGAGTCGGCTGTCGGAGATCCAGACCCGCGTTCCGCTCGTGATCCTCGGCCCGCAGGCCGGCGACCGATTCCCGGGCGATCGGTTACGGGGCCCGACGGACCACGGCGATCTACTCCCGACCCTCTTCGCGCGCCTCGGAATCGATGCGCAGCGGCTCGAAGGGTTTCCGGGTCGGGATCTGCTGGCGGGCGGCGAGTCGCCCTTCGTCGCCCTGGTCCAGGCGAAGGCCCGGCGCGGGGGCCAGGATCGGATCGCGCTGGTCTCGACCGGGCGTCGGTCCGCGATCCGGCTGGATCGGGATTCGGGTCGGCTTCTGTTGCTCGGAAGCCTCGGCGCCGACGGCCGGCCGATCCGGGAGCGCGGCTTCGCGGGGGCGCACGTGCAGACGACGCGCTGGCTCGAGGCCTACCTGAACGGCGTGGCGCGGCGCTGAGGCGCTGAGGCGCTGAGGCGCGATCTTCCGCTCTCAGTCCACACGCTCGAGCGCGCCATCGAGCTCGATCGCGTAGCGGGCGAGCGTCGTCGTTCCGAAGAGCGCCAGCGCCGCGCTGGGACGCGCCTTCGAGAGCGTGATCCGCAGCTGCGGTGAGGTCGTTCGGCC
>CAYWGW010000362.1:0-3062 GCA_964457385.1 uncultured Spirochaetaceae bacterium | reverse complement strand
AGCGCCGCACGGACGGCGCCGTGGACCTCGTTCGGCGCCCCCTCACCCGCCCCATCCCCGAGCAGTCGCTCGAGCTCGGGATGGCTCTTCCCCGGCCCCCAGGGCGCGGCGAGCCCTTCGTAGCTCGGCCGACAGCGGGCCAGGCCCACACGAATCATCCGTCGTTCCTCCCGACGTTCCCGACCTTCCCGACGCGCGACTTCACGGCGCGGAACTTACCATTGGGCTCCCTCGGAATCGCCTCCACGAGCCGGATCCCGATCCCGATCGCCTCGCCCAGCCGCGAGCGGATCTCCTTGCGGAGCGACTCCTCGGCCCGCCCGTCCCAGCTCGCCCGCGGCACGACGCGCACCTCGATCGCCGAGGCGTCCTCCTGGACGATCTGGGCCTCGGCCACGTCGAGCTGCTGCTTGAAGATATGGTCGAGCCGCCCGATCCAACGCCCATCGGGCGTCACGACATAGTCCTCCACCCGCCCGTCCACGTCGAGGAAGACGTCCCCCGGCCGGCCACAGGCGCAGGCCTGCTTCGCCCGCGTCCCGACGTCGCCGATGCGGTAGCGGATGAAGGGCGTCGCGTCGTTGCCGAGCCCCGTCACGAGCAGCGGCCCGCGGACATAATCCTCGGTCTCCTCCTCGACCTCGACCTCGACGATCCCGAACTCCATGTCGACATGCAGCCGCCCCTCGGCGCAGCCCGTCATCGAGACCGCGAACTCGGCCGTGCCGTAGCGGTCGCGGATCGGCGCCGCGAAGGCCTCCTCGATCGTCTCGCGATGGAAGGCGAGCAGCGACTCCGACGACGGGAAGACCGCCCGGAGCTTTCCCTGCGGCAGCGGCCGCCCCGCCTCGAGCATCGCCCGCCCGAGCAGATGCAGCGACGACGGATAGCCCTGGACGTAGACGCCGGGCAGCGCGTGCATCGCCTCGACGTAGGCCGGCAGGTTCTCCTTCGTCATGTGGTAGAGCGAGAAGAGCGTCTGCCGCCCCCAGCGGTTCTGTCGCCAGAAGGGCGGCCGGCTCTGGGCCAGCGGCACCAGCAGCTGGCCACCGAAGGTGAAATGCGGATCGTAGAGCCCGATCCCGAGCGAGCGCCGCAGCCGCCAGACCGACGCGTACTCCTCCGCCAGCGCCTCGGCCGTGTACCAGAGGGGCAGCGCGCTGCCCGTCGTCCCGCTCGTCTTGCCCTTCCGCAGCCGCGCCGCCGGGACGTCCGAGGCGATGAAGGACTCGGGCGCGTCGCGATAGGCCGACTTCTCGAGCACCGGGAACATCGCGAGCATCCGCTCGATGCCCCGCCTCGGGTCCGCCGCGTCGGGCTCGGGCTCCGGCAGGTCCAGGGCAGCGTAGTGGGGCACGAAACGCCGGGCGCGCCGCACGAGTTCGAGCAGCCGCGCCTGCTGGATCTCGAGCAGCCGCTCCTCGGAGCTCCAGCCACTCTCCATCCACTCCGCCAGCCGCCGATGGAAATGCGGATTGAAGCGGTCCCGGGCCCGCTGCCAGCCCGCCGCCGTGCAGACGAGGTTCTGCAGCGGGATCGGCAGCGCCGCGTAGAGCGCATCGCCCCTCACGAAGCGCCTTTCATGAAGCAGCCTGTCACGGAGCCGCCTATCACGGCACCGTTTCCGCTTCCGTCTCCGCTCCCGCCTCCCCCTTCACCTTCACCTCCGCCACCACCGGCAGATGGTCCGAGGCCTTGCGGGCCGAGGGCGTGTCGTGCTGGCTGATCGAGACGACGTCGGCGCTGCGGACGTAGATGCGGTCGAGGGCGATCAGCGGCCGGCCGGCCGGGAAGCTCGCGGGCCAGCGGAAGTTGTCGTGGAGGTTGAGCGAGCCGTTCAGCGACTCCTCGAGCGCCTGGGAGCCCTTGCATTTGCGCCAGGCGTTCATGTCGCCCATCAGGACGGCGGGTCCGGCGTTCAGCGCCGGATGCTCGAGCAGCGACTGGACCTGGCGGCGACGGGTGCGGTCGACCAGGGAGAGATGGGTCGCAACGACGCCGAGGCCGGCGCCCGCCGTGCCGATGTGGGCGGCCAGGGCGCCGCGGCGCTCGATGCGCGAGTAGGAGATGTCGAGCACAGAGATCGATGTGATCGGGTAGCGCGAGAGGATGGCGTTGCCGAGCTGACCGCGGCGATGGCGGCGGGTGACGGCGAAGGCCAGATGCAAATCGAGCTCGTCGCAGAGCGCGCCGAGGGTATCCTCGACGCCCGGATCCTCGGGAAAGGGCCGGAGGACTTCCTGCAGCGCGATGACGTCGGCTCCGAGCTCCTCGATCACGTAGCCCGCCCGGGCCACGTCCGGGTTGGACCGGCCGTTCACGCCCTGCCAGCGATGCACGTTGTAGGTCGCGACGCGCACGGTATCGCCCATGATGAGAGGCGGTATCGGTCGCCGGGGGCTCTGGACGAAGCATAAATGCGGCATCAGAGGCGCATTGCGAGCGCTCCGGGCCGCCCGCGCATCGTGGATCCGCGTCCGCGCCTCGCGAGCCTGGCTGCGCGCCTGGCTACCCAGATCCCGCACCCGGGACATCGAGCTCTGGCGCGCCCGCCGCGCGAGCTCCCGCGCCCGGCCGCTCCGCCCGGCACCACTCCCCGGCCCGCCGTCCGCAGCGCCCGCCGCCCCCGGAGTCTCCGCTCCACTCGAGGTCGCGACGCTCTCCGGCTCATGCTCGGATTTCTCAGCTTCTCTGGCCAACTCGCTCTCGACTTTCTGTGACCGTCTCCGTGCGCCCGGCTACCTGCGCGCCGAGTCCTGCACACCCGGCTCCCTGCGGCGCCCGGCCTCTCCGCGCCCGGCCTGATCTTGAGCCGGGAATCTAGCCTACACCCTCGGGGCATGCGGCCGATCGGCCGATGAGGACCCGATTTCCACCCATTCGTCTTCGTCGTGGGAAACCACCCCCGCCCCCGCGCCCAAGCCCAACCAGCTCCCGCGCATGCGGGTCAGCCTCATGCAGCAGACCCCTGGAACAGACCCCCGAGCCTACCCTCCGAGTATGTCATGTTGGAGGACCCTCCGGTTCCCGAGTACGCACCGACCGATCGCGGTCCACCCCCC
>CAYWGW010000361.1:0-3064 GCA_964457385.1 uncultured Spirochaetaceae bacterium | reverse complement strand
GTGGTCCTGGTGCAGGTCGTGTCGAAAGTGGGTGAAGATGAGATCCGGGGAGCATTCGCCCTTGATCCGCTCGAAGGCATCCTTGACGGCAGCGGCCTCATACGGGAGATAGCCGTCCCGAAACGATTCGATCTGGATCGAGGGCGGGGCATCCGTCCCGAAGAGCGATCGCGCGCTCTCGAGGGTCTCCCGTCGACGGATGTCGCTACCGCTGAAGACGACCCACCGGATCTCCGCCTCGGGCATGGATCGTCGGAGGGCGAGCAGGGTCCCGCCGCAGCCGATCTCGATGTCGTCGCAGTGGGCCCCGAGCGCGAGGATCGAAGGCGCTCGTCCCGGCTCGAATGCGAAGGGCAGGGACATCATGGATGGGACTCCATCGGGCGTGGGGCCGGGGGGCGGGGGCGGGATCAAGGTCAGGGGCAAAACCAGGGTCACGGTCGGGGTCGGGGTTGCGTTCGGCGCGACCGGATCAGCGCTTCTCGGGGCGTTGCCTCCAGACCTGCCAGGGCATCACGTCCTGTGCAGCCATCTCTTCGAGCGCCTGCTTGTCCTTGAAGGTATCCATGCACTGCCAGAAGCCGTCGTGGCGATGGGCCACGAGCTGGCGTTCCTTCATCAGTCGCTCGAAGGGCTCGACGACGAGCTCCTCGCCGGGCTCGATGTAGTCGAAGATCTCCTTCCGGAAGGCGAAGAAGCCCCCGTTGATCCGGATGTCGGAGTCGGAGAGAGATCGGATCGCCGTCACGGTGCCGTCGGGATCGGACTCGACGAGGTGTGAGACCGCGTTGTTCCTCACGCTGACGAAGCTGGCGATCCGGCCATGGCTCCGGAAGCGGTCGAGATACTGGTCGAGGGGCAGATCCGAGAGGCCGTCGCTGTAGTTCGCCAGGAAGACGTCCTCGCCGACGAGATGCTCCTCTACGGCCTTCAGTCGCATGCCGATGTTCGAGTGGAGGCCGGTGTCGACGAAGCGGATGGTCCAGTCGTCGATGTCGCGGCTGCAGAGCTCCACATGCTTTCCTCCGCCGGAGAGGACGAAATCGTTGGAGTAGGTCTCGGCATAGTTGAGGAAGTAGTCCTTGAAGGCCTCGCTGCGGTAGCCGAGGCAGAGGATGAAGTCCTTGTGGCCGTAGTGGGCGTAGTACTTCATCAGATGCCAGAGGATCGGTCGGGCGCCGATCCGGGCCAGCGGCTTCGGCGTGTTGTGCCCCTCGTCCCGAAGCCGAAGCCCCATTCCGCCACAGAAGAGTACGACTTTCACGGGTTGCCTCGCTCCTCGAAGACCTGGACCTCGGGAATCGGAATCACGAAGCGCCCTCCCCATTCCCGGATCCCAGCCATGCTCTTCATGATCTCGTCGCGCAGGTTCCAGGGCAGGATCAGGACCCAGTCGGGTCGGGTCTCGAAGATCTTCTCGGGCGCGAAGATCGGGATCCGGGATCCGGGTAGGAAGTTACCCTGTTTGTGCGGACTGCGATCGACCGTGTAGTCCAGGAAATCCGTTCGGATGCCACAGTAGTTCAGGAGGGTATTGCCCTTGCCCGGAGCCCCGTAGCCGACGATGGACTCGCCCGCACGCTTTCGCTCGATCAGGAAGGAGAGCAGCTTCCGCTTGGTCTCCCGCACCCGTTCGTCGAAGGCGGCGTAGTAGTCAAGCGTGCGCATGCCGGCGGCGGCCTCGCGCTCCCGGAGCTCGTCCACGGCCGGAGTGATCTTCAGAGCGGGATTCTCGGCGTGACGCGCGTAGATCCGAAGCGAGCCGCCATGGGTCGCCAGCTCCTCGACGTCGAAGATCGCGAGACCGTGATGCGCCAGGATCGCCTCGGTGGTGGCGAATCCGAGATAGGAGAAATGCTCGTGGTAGATGGTGTCGAACTGGTTCTGCTCGACGAGCCGCATCAGATGCGGAAACTCGAGGGTGATCAGACCGTCCGGGGCGAGCAGGATCTTCATGCCCCCGACGAAGTCGTTGATGTCGGGCACGTGGGCGAGCACGTTGTTGCCGAGGAGGAGCCTTGGACGCCCATGCTCCTCGGCGACCCGTCTCGCGGTCTCCCTTCCGAAGAAGGCCACGACGCTCTCGATCCCCTTCTCCCGGGCGGCGGCCGCGCAGTTGGACGCCGGCTCGATGCCCAGGACCGGTATGCCCTGTTGCGCGAAGTACTGCAGCAGGTAGCCGTCGTTGCTGGCGATCTCGACGACGGGGGTCCCGGCGTCGAGCCCGAAGCGGGCACTCATCTCCTCCGTGTAGGCCCGGGCATGGGCCAGCCAGCTGTCGGAGAAGGAGGAGAAGTAGGCGTAGTCGCCTCCGCCGAAGATCTGCTCCGGCTTGACGGGCGTGCCGACCTGGACGAGGAAGCAGCGATGACAGACCCGGGCGTGCAGCGGATAGATGGCCTCGGCCTGGTCGAAGCGCTCGGGCGTGACGTGATCCTGGCAGAGCGGGGAGGTCCCCAGATCGGCGAAGGAGTGCTCGAGCTCGGTGTCACAGAATCGACATCGCTGGGCGTTCAATGCGGCCTCCAAACCGGTTGCCTCGACTCCGAACCCACGGGACTGAACATCGGGTACGTGGTCTCCCTGCGGAATGAGGTGACGGGCGCGATCGCGACCTCCCCTCGCTTGCACACGCGCGCATCGGCCTTCACGATGGAACCCTGCACTCCCCTGAGGGAACCACCGGCCCGTGCCGGCGCTCAGCTGGCAGCACTCACCCATCGAAGATCCGAATCGATCCGACCCTCCTCGAGCAGGCGCGAGATGTGTCTGATCCGAAGGTAGCGATCGCCCTCCAGATCCTCCTGACTGAGGCCGATCTCGCGATAGGCCGCGAGCAGCTGATCCACGCCGCGGGGCACCGTCCACTGCGGCTCGAACTCCGGCAGCACCCTCCGGATCTTGCCGAAGTCCACGCGGTAGCAGCGCGGATCCGGACCCGCCCCGGGCTCGAAGGTGATCGCGCTGCCCTCCACGGCCTTCTCGACGATCTCGGCCACCTCGCGGATACGGTAGTTCTCCTCGTTGCGCCCCACGTTGAAGGCCTGGTCATGGATCCGATCGC
>CAYWGW010000360.1:0-3089 GCA_964457385.1 uncultured Spirochaetaceae bacterium | reverse complement strand
TCAATCCGCCGACGGTCGCAGCGCCTCGCGCTCGGGAACACCCGGGATCGCGCGATCCCGGCGAAGGGCGCGCAGGAGCCCGAAGCTCGCGATCAAGAGGAAGAGCGCGAGCGGCACACCCGTCGTCAGCGACGCCATCCGCAGCGCCTCCAGCCCGCCTGCGAGCACGAGGGTCGCGGCGACCGCGCCTTCCGCTGCGGCCCAGAAGACGCGTTGTGCCCGCGGCGGATCGGGATGGCCGCCGGAGGTCACCATGTCGTCGACCAACGAGCCCGAGTCCGACGAGGTCACGAAGAACACCAGCACGAGCAGCGTCGCGGCGATCTGGGTCACCCCCGCCCAGGGAAGCACGTCCAGCACCAGGAAGAACGAGAGCGAGGAGTCCCCGACGATCTGTTCGAGCAGACCCGTGGCGCCCGCCTCCGCCGCATGGATCGCCGAGCCGCCCACCGCCGCAAACCAGAGGAAACTCACGAGGGACGGTGCGATCAGCGCCCCCAGCACGAACTCGCGCAGCGTGCGGCCGCGCGAGATCCGCGCCACGAAGACACCCACGAACGGTGACCACGAGATCCACCAGCTCCAATAGAACAGCGTCCAGCGCGCCTGCCAGTCGCCGCTCCCGCCCGGATCCGTCCACAACGAGAAGGCCGGCAGCGCCTGGAGGTAGGCGCCCAGGCTCGCGACGAAGAGCTCCAGGATGTAGACGGTCGGCCCCGTCACCAGCACGAAGACCAGCAGGATCGCAGCGAGCAGCACGTTCGATCGGCTGAGGAAGCGGATGCCCACGTGCAGCCCGGAGACCACCGAGATCGTGGCGATCGCGGTGATCCCGCCGATCAGGCCCAGCTGAAGCGCCGTCGACGTGGGCCAGCCGAAGAGCACCCCGAGACCGCTGGCGATCTGCGCCGAGCCGAGGCCGAGGGAAGTCGCGACACCGAAGAGCGTCCCGACCGTGCAGAGGATGTCGACCCCATGGCCGATCCAGCCGTCGATCCGCCGCCCGATCAGCGGATAGAGAAGGGATCGTGGAGCCAACGGCAGCTCGTGGCGGAAATGGAAGTAGGCCAGCGCCAGCGCGAAGGTGGCGTAGATGCCCCAGGCGTGCAGACCCCAATGATGATAGGTGATCCGCATCGCGCGGACGGCGCCCTCGCTGGGCCCCGGGAGACGGTTCGGTGCGCCGAGGAAATGCTCTACCGGCTCTGCCGCGCCAAAGAACACGATCCCGATCCCCATGCCCGCCGCCAGCAGCATCGCGAGCCAGGTCGCGGTTCCGAACTCGGGCTCGGATTGCTCGCCGCCGAGCCGGATGGCGCGGTAGGGCCCAAGCCCGACGTAGAGCGCGAAGAGCAGCAGGGCGGTCGCCGCCATGACGTAGAACCAGCCCAACGAGTGGACGATCGTGTCCTGCAGCGCGCGGAACAGATCGAGCGCCGTATCACTCGCGAAGGTACCGAATGCGACGAAGGCGACGATCGCCGCGGCGGAGCCCAGAAAGACGGGGGGATTCATGTGCGCGAGCGCGCGCTCGAGCCAGTCGGGTTTCGAAGCCATGCGACCAGAGTCTCGCGGCGCGGCCGCAACCCGCAAGCCGCGAGCCGCGCGTCCGGCCCCGACGCCTGCGGACGATCGCCTTGGCCGGAAGGCTCAGGACCGGGACACGGGACCCCGCGCCGCTTCCGGGCTCGGGCGGTCGAGCAGCGCAAAGGCCTGCTCACCCTTGAAGACCCGGAATAGGTAGTAGAGCGAGGGCAGCAGGATCAGCGAGCCCAGGGCCAATGCGCCGAGCAACAGCGCATGCATCACCTTCGGCGCGGCCGCCGACTGCACGGTGAAGTCGGGGACCACCAGGTAGGGAGCCATACCCGCACCGAAGCCCAGGATGATGAGCAACGTCTGGAGCACTGCGGCCGCCCGCGCCAGGATGAATCGACGTGTCCAGAGGGCTCCGAGGGCCGTCACCGCGGCCAGAGCCGTCACGATCTGGAGCGGCCAGGTCCACCAGGAGCGACCGAGCCCCTCGCTCAGCAGGGCGGCCCCCTCGATCGACAGCAGCCAGGTGAGGCCCGCGAAGAAGCCGACGGCGACGCCGCTGGCGAGCGCGCGCAGGCGAAAATCTTCCTGCAGCAGGGCGTCCTCGGTCTCGACGCAGAGATAGACCGCCGCCAGAAAAGCGAAGATCGAGAGCGCAAAGAGCCCCACCGAGAGGGAAAGGCCGCCAGCCAGGGATCGACCCAGGATCCCTGGTAGACGCTGCCGTCGAAGCGCAGCTCACCCGAAGCGATCGTGCCGAGGGTGACTCCGAGCAGCACGGGGGTCAGCAGACTCGAGACCGAAAAGACGCGCCCCCAACGTCGCTGCGCCGCGTCCGGCCGGTCGTAGGTGCGGAACGTGAAGGACGCGCCCCGCGCCACGATCCCGATCAGCGCGAGGGTCACTGGAATGTGTAGAGCTGTCATGATCGCGCTGAAGGCCGGAGGGAAGCCCGAGAAGAGCAACACGATCAGCACGATCAGCCAGACGTGATTCGCCTCCCAGATCGGCCCGATCGCGTGCGCAATCTGGGCCCGCTGCTGCTTCTTGCGCGGCCCGAAGGCGAAGAGATCCCAGACGCCGCCGCCGAAGTCCGCACCGCCGAGCAGGCTGTAGATCGCCAGACAGAGCACGATCACCCACGCCGTCGCCATCTCGAGCGTCATCGCACGCCCTCCGCAACGGGCATGCCCTGCTCGTCCGCACCGCCTGCCGCGTCCGCCCCTCCCGATCCGAGCGCACCGCCCGATCCGACCGACCCGCCATCCGGCCCGGGCGGAACGCCGCCCTGCGCCTCGATCTCCGCCGCCAGCCGGAACTGCCGCACCATCAACGCCGTCACGAAGAAGGCCAGCGCCACATAGATCAGGCTGAAGGTCACGAAGGGCACGACCAGCCCCGGCATCGGCGAGACCGAGTCCGCCGTCCGCATCACGCCGTAGATGATCCAGGGCTGACGGCCGACCTCGGTGACGATCCAGCCCGCCTCGATCGCGATGAAGCCGAGCGGCGCGCAGACCATCAAGGCGAATAACATGGGACGTGCGGGCGCC
>CAYWGW010000359.1:0-3115 GCA_964457385.1 uncultured Spirochaetaceae bacterium | reverse complement strand
TGATAGTCCTCGACCACGCTCCAGTGGTGGACCATGACCCGCAGAACCTCGAAGTAGATCCCGAAGAGCAGCAGCAACGCCGCGCAGAGCCCGTAGACCAGCAGACGCCGGTCGGAGCCTTCGGGCCCGCGGATCCCTTCGATCGTCCCGATCGCGACGCTCGAGTCATCTTTCATCTAGCTGGCTTCCAGATCTCGCTCGAGGATCTCGACGATCCGGACGGCGGCCCGCCCGTCCCATAGAGGAGGTTGCCGCCCGGTCGGTAGAGGTGACTTCCGGACCTTCTCGATGGCGGCTTCGATGGCCTCGGGTTCGGTCCCCACGATTGTATTCGTCCCTTCCGTGACGGTCACCGGTCGCTCGGTACTTTCACGGAGCGTCAGACAGGGCACGCCGAGGGCCGTCGTCTCCTCCTGGATTCCGCCCGAGTCGGTGAGGACCATCCGGGCGTCCGTCAGCAGCCGCAGGAAGTCGAGATAGCCCAGGGGTTCGGTCATCTGCAGCGCCGGCCGCCGCCCGCCGAGATGCTGCTCGATGGCTTTCGCGGTTCGTGGATGGACGGGAAAGACGACGGGCAAGCTCTCATGCAGTCGGTCGAGCACCTCGAAGAGGCGTCGGAGTGAGTCGGGGGAGTCGACGTTGCTGGGCCTGTGGAGTGTGAGAACGGCATAGCCCCGGGGCTCGAGGCCGAGCCGATCGAGGGTATCGAGCCCGAGGGCACGCTCTCGATGGGCGAGCAGGGTGTCGATCATGACGTTGCCGACGAAGTGGATGCGCTCGGCGTCGATCCCCTCCCGCAACAGATTCCTCTCCGCGTCGGCTTCGGTGGTGAAGAGCCAGTCGGAGACCGCGTCGGTCAGCACCCGATTGATCTCCTCGGGCATCTCCCGATCGCCGGAGCGAAGGCCTGCCTCCACGTGGGCCACGGGGATATGGAGCTTCACGGCTGCCAGGGTCGCAGCCAGGGTCGAGTTCACATCCCCCACCACCAGCACCGCGTGGGGCGCTCGCTCGAGCAGCAGGGCCTCGATCTTCGTCAACACCTGGGCCGTCTGCGCACCGTGGGGACCGGATCCGACCCCGAGGTTCACGTCCGGCTCCGGGATGCCCAGATCCTGAAAGAAGGAGGCCGACATCGCCTGGTCGTAATGCTGACCAGTGTGCACGAGGGTCGTCTCGAAGCGACCCGGGCGCTCGGCCAGTGCCTTCATCAGGGGCGCGATCTTCATGAAATTCGGGCGGGCGCCGGCGACGGCGAGGATGTGGATGGGCTCGCCCGGCTGGGTACGACGGATCAGGGTCATCGGGATGGGCTTCCTGGGGGGGACCGACTTCGAGCTGACGGGACCGGGTGATGGGATGGGTCGACGGACATGGGTCGACGGGTGGTGTTGGAGGCCGTGGAGGCACGGATTGATCCGTGGCGCGACCTTCCTGCCTCCCTTCCTGCCTCGGGGGAGGGTCGGGCGTTTCGAGTCACTTCTTTAGCACGGCCGGCGACTGACTCCGAGCGCGGCGATCCTGACACGCCTTTGCCCAGAAAGGGTAAAGAAGGGATGATCTTGCTCCAGTCTTCACCGTAGCTTTGGCCCGATGAGATCGAGATCGGTCAAAAGATGGAGCTTCGACCGCCGATGAGGGAAGAGTATTTCCCAGGACCAGGACTCGGGAGTGATGAAGAGTCCCTAAATCAGGAACTCTTTTTCACATCCTGGCACTTCCTGGGATGGAGCGAGACGGTTTCGAAATACGTTCTCCGGCTCTCGTGGATCTCGAGTCGCGCTCGCGGTGGCTTCGCGCCACGGCTGGGGGTGGCGCGATCGCCACGATGAACGAGTGTGTGAGGGCTCGCGCGAGATTTCGACTGACGATCTCGAGCGATGTAGCAGGATGCCAACGGACGACGAGCGGATGGGGTGGGTCGTGGCGACGCGGATCGTGCTGAACAAAGCCGGGCCCAGGACCGCTCCGACCTGCGAGCGAGGCAGGCCACGATGACGAGACAAACCACTGTTTTGGTCATCGACGATGATCCCGGCATCCGCGACTACCTCGAGGCGCTCGCGATGCGGCAGGGCTTCGGGGTGGAGACGGTCGTCGACGGCGAGACCGCCCTGGCCCAGCTCGACCGGATCCGTCCCGATGTCGTCACGCTGGACGCGGTCCTGCCGGGCATGGACGGGCTGGAGACCCTGCGCCGGATCAAACAGCGCGCACCCGAGGTGCCCGTGATCATGCTTTCCGGGCATGGGCAGGCTCGTACCATCGTGGAGGCGATGCGGCTCGGTGCGACGGATTTCCTGCGCAAGCCCTTCGAGGTCGAGGAACTCGAGCTCGCCTTCCGCAAGGCCCTCGACAATCGCGCCCTGGAAGAGGAGGTGAGGAGCCTTCGCGGGCGCGTGCGCAGCGAGGCAGAGGGACTGCTGCTTGGCGGCGACAACCCGAAGATGCGCGAGGTGCGCGAGATCATCGAGCAGGTCGCGGATACCGACATCACGGTGCTGATCCGGGGCGAGAGCGGGACGGGCAAGGAGGTGGTCGCCCGGGCGCTCTTCCAGCTCGGGAACCGTCGGAGCCGTCCCTTCGTCAAAGTCAACTGCGCTGCGCTCCCCTCGGAGCTGCTCGAGAGCGAACTCTTCGGCTTCGAGAAGGGCGCGTTCACCGGGGCGCAGAAGCGCAAGCTCGGGAAGTTCGAGTACGCCAACCAGGGCACGATCTTTCTCGACGAGATCAGCGAGATGGCGCCGGGGCTCCAGGCGAAGCTGCTTCAGGTCCTGCAGGACGGAGAGTTCTCGCGCCTGGGCGGGGAGAGCGACGTCCGGGTCGATGCGCGGATCATCGCCGCCACGAACCGGAATCTCGAGGAGGCCGTCCGGCAGGGGGAGTTCCGGGAGGATCTGTACTACCGGCTCAACGTGGTCACGATCGTAATTCCCCCTCTGCGGGATCGGATCGATGCAATCCCGTTGCTGGTGGAGCATTTCCTGCGGATGTACAACGAGCAGTATAAAAAAAGTGTCGAGAAGCTCTCTCCGGAGACCCTGAAGATCCTGATGGACTACCACTGGCCCGGCAACGTCCGCGAGCTCGAGAACATGATCAAGCGGATGGTCGT
>CAYWGW010000358.1:0-3127 GCA_964457385.1 uncultured Spirochaetaceae bacterium | reverse complement strand
TCCGGCGCGAAGCCCGCACGGATCAGCCGCCGATCAGCCTCTGCGCGTTCTGGAGGAGCCAGGGCAGATCGCAGACGATCCCGGCCGACGACTCGACGATCTGACTCGACTGCGAGAGCAGGATGCGGTGCGTCGCGCCGATTGCATCCGCCAGGCCCGTGAGCTTCTCCAGGTGCCGGCGATCGGGCTGCGTCGACAGCTTGCATCGGATCGCCCATCGGGCGCCGCCGACCTCGAGCACGAGATCGATCTCATGGCCGTCGTGGGTCCGGAGGAAGTAGGGCTGTGCTCGATGGCCCAGGGCATCGAGTTGCCCGAGGATCTGCTCGATGACGTGACACTCGAAGCTGGCTCCGACCCAGGGTTCATGGACCAGCTGCCGATCGGATTCGATCCCGAGAGGGGCATGGGCCAGGCCGCCGTCACGCCAATGGATCTTGGGTGCCTTGACGAGGCGTTTCTTCAGGTTCGCATGATAGGGGTGGAGCCGTCGGATCAGGCAGACCCCTTCGAGGATGTCGACATAGCGTCCCACGGTCTTCGCATCGAGTCCCAGGCTCCTCCCGAGTGCTGCACCATTCCAGGTCTGGCCGTGGGCCACCTCCAGCATCCGCATCAGGCGCATCGTCAGTCGCGGGGCCGCGGACAGTCCCCAGTTGGGGACGTCCCGCTGCGCGAGCAGCTCGCGGTCGTCGAGCTGCCAGCCGCGGAACCGCGAGGGGCGCAGGATCCCGCCGTCCGGATGGCCGCCCGTCCACCACAGCCGTCTCCGCTGTGCATCGTTTTCGAACTCCGTCCAGAGAAGCGGGGTCGGCTCTACGAGGGCGAGCCGGCCGGTGAGCGCGTCCGACACGGAACGCATCAGCTCGGGCGAGACCGAGCCGAGAATCAGGAAGCGCCCCGTCCTCGACGGCGCCTGATCGATCGCCGCCCGCAGGCGGGGGAAGACCTCCGGAAATGCCTGTGCTTCATCCAGTACCAGAAGCCCCTTGGCTGGGACGAGTCGCTCCCACTCGAGGTCGAGCCGAAGGCGTTCCGTCTCGAGCTCGAGGTCGAAGTAGTGGCCGCCCAGCGCGCGGGCCAGGGTCGTCTTCCCGACCTGGCGGGGACCGACAGCACCGCCTTCAGGGCTCGAAAAGTGCCACGAGGATCTGGGGCACGTTCGTGAAGTCACGATCCAGGGTGACGAGTTCGGTGCCGTGCTCCATTGCGCTCGCGGCGATCCAGAGGTCGTTGGTCGGGATGGGTTTCCCTAACGTGCGGAGGCTTGCGTAGATGAGGGCGTACCGCTTCGCGGTGGCCTCGCCGATGGAAGCGAGCCGGACCCGTGGGCTGTCTCGGAACAGCTCGAGCTCTTCGCGGTTCCGGCGCGACTTCCGCCCGACCGCGAACCCGCCGAGGAGCTCGCCCAACACGATCGTAGGCAGCAGGATCTCCTCGGCTCTCCGAATACGACCGACGACTCCCGAGTGCCCCCGTTTGAACGCCGAGTAGCCCGACGTATCGAGTGTCAGGCGGCTCATTGCCAGAGCCTGGGGTCCACCTGACGCTGGGTCTGGAGAGCTTCATCGAAGCGTGTCGCCTCGGACTTGGACCAGGTTCCAGCCAGCTCGTCGAGATCGCCGTACTCGACCGGGCCCGCGGATTCGGCCAGGCCCAGCCGCTCCGCCAGCAGAACCAGGACCGTCTTGTTGAGGCTCTGGCCGCGACGAGCCGCCTCCTGTTCCAGGGCCGTCCTCAATCGCGAGCCGATCGAACGAATCGTGAGCTGGTCTGATGCAGGCATGAAAAGAAGCATGATGCCTGTACACGATGATGTCAAGAAGGTTTGGGGCAGGGCACGTCGTAAGCCGCCCACGAATTTGAGACACTCGCCGCGCTCCGCGCTGGCGGTCGGTCGGCGCCCCATGCGGTAGCGGCCGGAAGGCAACGGCCCTGCGCCAAGCGTCGGGAGGCAGCAGCGGGCCAGACAGAGGCATGCGGCGGGGGAGTCGCCGGGGTTTCGAGGATGCAGTGAGGAGGATGCAGTGAGGGCGGGAGTGGGTTCGTGAGCAATCTGGACGAGGCGCTCGAGCGCTTCCACATCGCCGATCTCGAATACGCCGGAGGTCGCGCGAACCACGGTCCGATGGCGGCGGAGGCGCTCGAGAGCATCGGGCATCAGGCGCTGATTCCGGCCCTCGTGGATCTCTACGCCCCGCGTCTGCCACCCGCGCAGAAGGGGCGGGTGTTGGATGCGGTGGAGCTCGTCGCGGCGCGCGGCCGGCCCGAACGGCGGGCGGATTGGGTGGCAAGCTTCGAGGCGCGGCTCGAGCGCGAGGATTGGCGAGCGCTCGTCGGGCGCGTCGTGCCCGATCTGCTGCCGGGCCTCTTTGCCGGCGCGGGACACGGTCTTCTGCGCACGGCGCATGCGGTCCGCGGTCTCGAGCGCGAGGACAGTCCGCTGCGACGCCGCGAGCTCGCCCGCGGCCTCGCCAGCTGGGCCGCGCGCGAGCAGGCCCTGCCCGGGCGGCCGGGCGTGTGCGCGACGGCAGCGGATCGGAGCCGGGGACTCGGAGTCTTCTTCGAGGCGTTGCCCCGATCGGATGGGGGCGCGGGCGGGGACGAGCTCTTCATCGAGGCCGCCCGGCGACTCGATGCCAATCGGGATTTTCGAGCGGCGATCGAAGCGGCCCCGACGCCGGAGGACGGGGCCGACGTCGAGGACTGGCTGGTGGAGCTGGCGCGGGTGGGAGCCGGGCTCTACCTCGCCCATCCGGGGGCGCGCATCGCCTACGTGCACGCGGTGACGCTGCCGGTGGCGCTGCGCGGGCTGTTGCCCCTGCTCGGGGCGGAGCCGGCCCGGGCGGGAGCCGGCTACGTCCTGCAGGCGGTTGCCGCGCTGCACACGCTTTTCGACGGGCGCGGCGAGCAGGGCGGGCGCGGCGGAGGCAGCGGGGGCGGCGGAGGGAGCGAGCACGGCGGGCAGAGCGAGAGCGCGAGGGCCGCTCCGGCGGCCGCTGAGTCGGCTGGGGCAGAGCTGGACCCGTCGACGGAGAGCTGGGACGAGATCCGCTACCGCGCCGCCTGCTCGATGCAGGGGCATGCCATCAAGCTGGCCGAGGCCTGCTGGCGGCTGCATGGGTTG
>CAYWGW010000357.1:0-3134 GCA_964457385.1 uncultured Spirochaetaceae bacterium | reverse complement strand
CGTCTCGATCACCGCCCCCTCGACGCAACCCGCGGAGACGGAGCCCTCGAAGGCGCCGTCCTCGGAGACCACGAGCTGACTGCCCGGCGGACACGGCGATGAGCCCCAGGTCTCGAGCACCGTCGCGAGCGCGACCCGACGCCCCGCCTCGAGCCAGCCGCTCGCCACCCACAGCGGATCCCGCAGCTCTGCGCCGCGCCAGACGTCCGTGCCGCCAACGCCGCCCGCGCCTGACGATCCGACCGATGCGCCCGAGCCGTCCGCCGCTGCGTCGGCGGGGCCCGTGCCCGAGCCGCCCGCGACCGCGCCCATGAAATGCACCTCGCTCTCGGGTCGCAGCGACAGGTAGTGGGCGTCGTGATGGATGTCGCCGTCGATCGCGACGGCGGCGCCCTCGAGCTGACCGGCGAGATCGGGATAGCGGGCGGAGAGCGCCTCGATCAGGTCGATGACCCGCGCGGCCTCGATCTCGACCCGCTCGTCGCCGCCGACGGCAGCGCGCTGGGCAGTCGAGAAGACGACGATCGCCATGGACAGTCGACTCGCGCCGCTCAGCCGCGACCGGCTTCGATCGCCTCGAGCACGTTCGGAGGCGACATCGGCAGCCGATGGAAGCGGATTCCAATCGCAGCCCGGATCGCGTTCGCCACCGCCCCGAGCGGCGGCACGATCGGCGTCTCGCCCACGCCGCGCACGCCATAGGGATGGAGCGGATTGGGCACCTCGACGATCACCGTGTCGATCATCGGGAGATCGGAAGCGACGGGCATGCGATAGTCGAGGAAGCCCGGATTCTCGATCCGTCCCTCGGCATCCCAGCGGTACTCCTCGTTGAGCGCCCAGCCGATGCCCTGCGCGGCGCCGCCCTGGAGCTGGCCCTCGACATAGCTCGGATGGATCGCCTTGCCGGCGTCCTGGACCACCGTGTAGCGCAGTACCTTCGTGCAGCCCGTCTCGTGATCGACCTCGAGGTCGCAGAGATGGACCCCGAAGCCCGGCCCGGCGGAGGGCGGGTTCACCGAGGCGCTGGCCACGATCGGCCCGCCGGTCTTCCCCATCTGCCGGGCGATCTCGGCGAACGCGAGCGGCTTCTTGTCGGAGGCCCCGTTGCGACCGACGGCGCTGCCGTCCTGCCACTCGACGGCGTCGAGCTCGACGCCCCAGATCGTCGCCGCCCGGGCCCGCAGATGCTCGACGACCTGCCGCGAGGCCTCGATCACGGCCATGCCGGTGGCGTAGGTGACTCGGCTGCCGCCGGTGAGATCGCAGTAGCCGACGCTGTCGGTGTCACCGACCAGCGGCCGGACCCGATGGACGTCGATCCCGAGCTCTTCGGCGCACATCAGGGCCATCGAGGCGCGCGAGCCGCCGATGTCGGGATTGCCCGTCCGCACGACCGCCGAGCCGTCGTCGTTCACGCTGACGGTGGCGCTCGACTGCATGCCCGCGTTGAACCAGAAGCCGCAGGCGACGCCACGGCCCTGATGCTCACCGAGCCCGGCCCTGTAATGCGGATGGGCGCGGGCCGCCTCGAGGGTCTCGCGCAGCCCGATCCGCTTGTGGACGGGACCGTAGGGCGCACGGTCGCCTTCCTGCACGGCGTTCTGTAGCCGCAGGTCGATGGGATCGCGTCCGAGCTCTCGGGCGAGATCGTCGATCAGGAACTCGGTCGCCCAGGCGGCGTTGGGGGCACCGGGCGCCCGATAGGCCGCCACCTTCGGCTTGTTCAGCACGATGTCGTGTCCCACGATCTCGAAGTTCGGGATCCGGTACGGCCCGAAGACCGTCATGCAGGCGGCCGCCACCGGCGAGCCTCGGAAGGCGCCGGCCTCGAAGTCGAGGGTCGTCTGGCCCGCGACCAGCGTTCCGTCCCGCCGCGCGCCGATGCGGATGCGGACGCGCGCGCCCGAGGTCGGCCCCGTCGCTCGGAAGACCTCCTCGCGACTCATCACCAGCTTCACGGGACGGCCGGCCTTGCGCGAGAGCAAGACCGCGACCGGCTCCAGATAGATCGTCGTCTTGCCGCCGAAGCCGCCGCCGATCTCGCTGGGCGTCACCTTCAGATCGTTCGGATCGCATTGCAGCACCATCGCAGTCGAGCTCTTCACCGCGAAGGCACCCTGGGTGCAGCACCAGATCTCGGCCCGCCCGTCCTCGCGAGTCGCGGCAACGCAGGCATGGGGCTCGATGTAGCCCTGATGGACCATCGGCATCTCGAACTCGCCCTCGACGACGAAGTCCGCCTCGCCGAAGCCCCGCTCGAGGTCGCCGCCCTGCAACACGATCCGCCGGGCGATGTTTGTCGGACCGTCGGGCAGCGGAGCGACCCCCATCGGCGCCTGATCCGGGTGAAGAATCGGCGCATCGGGCGCCAGCGCGCGCTCGATCGTGAGCACCGGCTCGAGGGGCTCGTATCGCACCTCGATCAGCCGGCAGGCCTCGCGCGCCTGCTCGATCGTGGTCGCCGCGACGGCGGCCACCGCATGGCCGTGGTAGAGGACCTTGCCCCGGGCCAGGATGTTCGCCGAGAGCTCGCTCGGATCGATCCCCTGCTCGACCCCGCCGAGCCAGCGGCTCTCGAGCTCCGGAAGATCGGCGGAGGTGACGACCGCCTTGACCCCGGGCAGCGCGCGCGCCTTCGTCGTATCGATCGACAGGATGCGTGCGTGGGCATGGGGACTTCTCAGGATGGCGCCGTGGAGCATCCCGGGCAGCGCCAGATCCGCGCCGAAGTTCGCGCGCCCCGTCACCTTGTCGAGACCGTCGTGCCGGATCGGTCGGGTCCCGACCTGCTTGAACTTCCGCTCCTCCGGTTCACTCATGCCGTCTCTCCTCGTCGCTCGCCTGGTCGCTCGCCGCGCAGCTCCGCCGCGGCGTCGAGCACGGCGCGGATGATCTTGTCGTAGCCCGTGCAGCGACAGAGATTGCCCGCCAGGTAGTAGCGGGCCTCTTCCTCCGTCGGGTCGGGGTTGCGTTCGAGCAGCGCCTGCGTCGCCACGATGAAGCCCGGCGTGCAGATGCCGCATTGCAGGGCGGCGTGCTCGAGGAACTTCTGCTGGATCGGATGCAGCCCGGCCTCCGTGGCCACCCCCTCGATCGTGACGACCGCGCGGTCGCGAGCCTCGGCAGCCAGG
>CAYWGW010000356.1:0-3142 GCA_964457385.1 uncultured Spirochaetaceae bacterium | reverse complement strand
CCGAATCTGGATTGCGGCGATCTGCGCCGCGCTCGCTGGGGCGATGCTCGCGAGCTCGCGAGCGGAGTGCGCCTGGTGTCCGGTGATGGTCTGCTACGGGGCATGCCCGTCTGGCTGCACGTGCCTGATCGAGGCGGGCGAGAGTGCGGGGCGCTGCGTCTCGCTAGAGGTGCGGCCATGATGACCATCGACGAGCAGAAGCCCGGGAAACGGGTCGAGGGCGCGGGGCTCGATGGCTGCCGGCCCGACGACCCTCAGACGTGGGTCGACCATAGCGTGAGGGACGCGGCCTGGGCTGCGGGATTCTTCATGCTCGTGCTGGCCTTCGCGGGTCTCTGGAAGGGATGCGGCCATGGGTGAACCGCTGGGAGCGACCGACGTAGCGCGACTGCTCGGTGGCTTCCGGGGCGGGCGATCGGGGGCCCGGGATCGGGCCTTCATCGCCCTGCTCTGGGCGACCGGAGCTCGGGCGAATGAGGCGCGCATGTTGGACCTACACGACCTCGACCACTCCGGGGAGGTGTGGACGGTCCGGATCCGGCATCCGAAGGGAGTCGGCCGCGGCGCCATGCCCCGGACCGTGGGCGTCCGGCTCGAGGCTCGAGGCCCCTTGGCCAACTGGCTCGAGCATCGGGGCGACGCGCCTGGGCCGCTGTTTACGACGCCTCGAGGAGCTCGTGTCGACACGAGTCATTACCGGCGCCTGCTGCCCCGGATCGCCCGGTCGGCGGGTCTGGCGGGCCGGGTCCACCCGCACGCGCTGCGGCACACGTTCGCGCGCGAGCTCCACGACGAGGGATGTTCCCTGCGTCTCGTGCAGCTTGCGCTCGGCCATCGTCGTCTGGACACGACGGCGATCTACTTGCAGGGCCTCGGCGATCCCGAGGTGATTGCGATGACTGGAAAGAGAGGGGAAGAGCGATGATTCAGACGAGAGAGCAAGCGTGCGAGAGGTGCGCGGAGTACGGGATTCCCAGGCACATGTGGCACGCGGTTGAGCAGTATTTGTTCGACCGCGTGCCCTGCGGGAGCTTCTTCATGGCTTTGGTCGCGAATGACCTCATGGATGCCTTCGGGCACGCGGACGAGAGGAACGCCGACGCAATGTACCAGTGGGCGAACCTGCTCTACAACGAATTTCCGGCACCGGCCTGGGGCAGTCCCGAGAAGGTCAAGAAATGGCTCAAGCAGGAGAAGGGAGAATCGGAATGAGCAAGCGAGCGAAGGTGGTCTTCACGGATGGGTTCCTGGTGTCGCCCACGATCGAGACCGACCAGAAGAACCTGCGGGAGCGGATTCGGCGCGTCGTGCGGCAGGGGCATCAGACTCCGGCGCTGGCTTCGTCGGCGTTCGTGGTCGTCTCGTTCGCCGGGGAACATCCGGTGGCGCTGCTGAACACGCCAGAGGGCCGATCGCTCGGTTCTGTGCGGGCCTCAGTGGAGCGGCCGGAATTCTGGCCCGGAGGCCCTGACGCGGGTCAGGCAGGCGTCTTCTGGGTCACGCTGGGCAAACGCCCGACCGTCGAGCACTGGGGCGGAGAGGGCTTCTCAGGGACTCCAGAGCACACGATCGCGATCCCCCAGAGCGAGGAGATTCCCCTTGAAGATTGATCTCACCGAGAAGGCGATGCGGGTCCATCGCCGGCATCCGTCGTGGGAGGAGGCTGCGGCGGCGATCCTCTATGAACGAAACGCGCCGCCCGACGGGTACCGGGTCTGGAGGGCCGACATCACGGCCCGCACGAACAACCAGGGGGATCCTCAGACGGGCAGGCGGTGCAATTCCACGGTGAGCTACACGCTCGTCTACGGACCGCCGTTCGACCTCGACGAGGCCTATGCCTTCTTCCGGCGCGACCCGTCACCCCCGGGAGTTGCGCTCCCGGGGGACGATCTCGTCGAGCGCGACCTGTAGCAGCCAGAGGGCGTCGGCGTGGTTGTCGTCGACGATGGGCAATCCGAACGCGGCGACGGCGGCCTCGACCATGGCCTCCTTCGCCGCGTTCCCTTTGCCGGTGGCCCGCCGCTTGATCGTCCCGACCGGGACGCTCATGTAGGCGACCCCGCGCTCCTCGCATTTCGCTTGGAGGACGGCGAGAATCCCGCCGTAGACGTGCGCGGCGTCCGTCCCCATGTGGCGCCGCACTTCCTCGTAGACGACGACACAGGGGCCTGGAGGGGCCTCGAGGAGCTCGTCGAAGTACCGGCCGAACCGCAGGTAGCGCATGCCGCCCCCTTCGTGTCGGTTCGGCCGGAGCTCCCAGACGCCGCCCTGCGCCGCTCTCACGAGGTAGTCGTCGGTCCAGGCATAGCCGCAGCTCGTCCCGGGGTCGATGGCGACGACTCTCATCCCATCCTCGTTTCGAGCGCCTTCAGCTCCTCCCGGCTGAGCTGGTCCTTGGGCGCCCCCTGCTCCGCCGACCCGTCGATCGCGTCGACGTCGACTCCAGCCGCGATCGCGAGCTCGCGCGACACCAACCCCTTGCGGTACATCTGCTCGGCGTTCTGCTGGATCTGCTTCACCCGGTCGGCCTGGAAGGTGGCCCCACCCGGCTTCGGCTTTGGGCTCTGGGAGCTCCCTCTCGGGGCGGGCGTGGCGTGCTCTTCGGCCGAGGCGACCGGCGCCCCCTCGAAGGCGAGCTCGATCTGCCCGTGGCTGTAGGAGAGCGGGATCGAGTGCTTGAACAGCGCGAGGTTGCACTTCGCCTCGCACGACACCTCGAGCACGCCGTCCTTGTCCGAAGAGAACACGTAGCGGACGGTGAGCGGGATCTTCACCCCGTCATCCCCCGCGGCCTGCAGGCTCCGCGTGATCTGCTCGAAGACGTCATCCGAGACCGCGGCGGCTGCCACCGCAGCCAGTCGTTTTCGGAGCGCGTCATGCGCCATCAGCCTACCTCCGACGGGTCTGGTAGTTCCCCGCGCATGTTGAACTTCGGATTCCGGGCGACCCCCGCGCTCGACCAGAACTTCGCCTCTTCGAGCTTCGTGAACACAAGCGACTTCTCGCGCCCTTCCGGGACGAGCGTGTCGATCTGCACGAAGAGTTCGAGGAAGGCGTCGGTCAGCATTTCATGCCGTCGTCGTCCCTCATCGTTCGGGGCATGATAGGTAAGCCTGTTGAGCGCCTCACTCGGTTCCAT
>CAYWGW010000355.1:0-3148 GCA_964457385.1 uncultured Spirochaetaceae bacterium | reverse complement strand
GCAGCGACGAGCTCAAGCGCAAGTACCTCGCCCCCGCCATCAAGGGCGAGCACGTCGCCGCCATCGCCGTCACCGAGCCGTCCGGCGGCTCCGACGTCGCCGGCATCCGCACCCGCGCCGTGCGCGACGGCGACGACTGGGTCATCAACGGCTCGAAGATCTACATCACCAACGCGGCCACCGCGGACTGGCTCTGCCTGCTGGCCGTCACCAATCCCGACGCCGGCTACGGCGGCTTCTCGCAGATCATCGTACCGACCGACACGCCCGGCTTCCGCTACGAGCTGCTCGACAAGATCGGCAACTGGGGCTCGGATACGGGGCAGCTCTACTTCGACGACGTGCGCGTCCCGGTCGACTACACGATCGGCGAGATCGGCCGCGGCTTCCATCAGCAGATGCAGCAGTTCCAGGACGAGAGGCTCGTGGGCTGCGTGAGCGCGATCGCGGGCTCCGGGCATCTCTGGGAGGAGACCCGGCGCTGGGCGGAGGAGCGCGTGCTCTTCGGCAAACCCCTGGCCAAGATGCAGAACACGCAGTTCAAGATGGTCGAGCTCTTCACCGAGATCACGGCCGCCCGGGCGCTCGTCCGCGCCTGCGTCGAGAAGCGCGCGGAGGGTCGTGACGCCACGGACCTGATCACGATGGCCAAGCTCTTCTGCGGCCGCGTCTCCCGTCGGGTGGCGGACGAGTGCATCCAGCTCCACGGCGGCTATGGCTACATGAAGGAGAGCGTGGCGGGCCGGGCCTTCGTCGACTCGCGGCTGATCAGCATCGGCGGCGGCTCGGACGAGACGATGCTTCACTACATGGCGAAGCAGCTGGGGTTCTGAGAAACGTCTGAAGCGCGACCGCGTCCGCGCCGTCCGGGTGGCAGAGAGGACTTCGCATGTTGCAGGTGGCCGAGGATTTTCGCGCCGAGGTCCTGGAGCTCCACGCCTTCCTGGAGACCCTCGAGGAGGCGGATTGGTGTCGGCCCACGCTCTTCCTCGACTGGACGCCCTGGGACGTCCTGGCCCATCTCCACTACTTCGATCAGGCCTCCCTCTTCGCGCTCGCCGATCCCGAGGCCTTCGACGACCGCCGTCGCGAGCTCGTCGAGAGCCTGGCCGCGGGCCGGCGGACGACGGAGCTGCAGCGCGAGGCGCTTCGGGAGCTCGATGCGTCGACGCTGCTCGCCCATTGGAAGACGGCCGCCGAGGAGCTCGCCGAGGGGCTCTCGGCGTCGGATCCCAAGCGGCGGCTTCCCTGGTTCGGTCCGGACATGGGGGTGGCGATGTTCACCACTGCCCGGTTGATGGAGACCTGGGCCCATGGCCAGGCGATCTACGATCTGAAGGGCGTGCATCGCGAGCCCACGGATCGGCTGCGACACATCTGCACGATCGGCGTGAAGACCTTCGGCTGGACCTTCGTGAACCGCGGGCTCGAGATCCCGGGGCCGCCGCCCCATCTCCGCCTGAAGGCGCCCTCCGGTACGATCTGGGAGTGGAACGAGCCGAGCGAGATGGAGCGGATCGAGGGGGACGCCCTGGATTTCTGCTGGACCGTCACGCAGGTGCGAAACGCCGCGGATACCGGTCTTCAGGTCGTGGGCCCCGTGGCCCGCGAGTGGATGGCCATTGCGCAGTGTTTTGCCGGGGGGCCGGTCGATCCCCCGGCGCCCGGGACGCGCCACGGCGCCTGACCGGCGCGGTGCTTGATATGGGCGATACCTGATCGCCGCGGCGGCAGACCGAGCAAAGGAGCGACTGCCATGGATCTCGAGTACGGAGAGCGATACGAGGCCTTCCGCCAGCAGGTGCGCGCCTTCCTCGAGGCGCATCAGGACGAGCGCCCTACCGCCGCCTTCTTCGATGTGAAGCGCGAGGAGCTGAGTCGCTGGCTCTCGCTGCAGATCGAGCATGGCTACTGGGCGCGCACGATTCCAAAGGAATACGGGGGCCATGGCGCCGAGCCGGACCTGCTCGAGACGGTGATCATGGACGAAGAGTTCAATCGCGTCGGGGTGCCGCGAGGCCTGAACGCCCAGGGGCCTTCGATGCTGGTCCCGACGCTGCTCGCCCACGGCAGCGAGGAGCAGAAGAAGCGCTGGATCGCCCCGACCTTGAGAGGGGAGACGATCTGGTGTCAGGGCTACTCGGAGCCCGGGGCCGGAAGCGATCTGGCGAGTCTCCAGACTTCAGCGCGTGAGGACGGCGACGACTTCATCGTGAACGGGCAGAAGATCTGGACGAGCACGGCGGACAAGGCGGATATGTGCTTCATCCTCGTCCGCACCGAGCCCGACGCACCCAGACACGCGGGCATCAGCTATCTGCTGCTGCCGATGGATACGCCCGGGATCGAGATCCAGCCGCTGCGGACGATGTCGGGAGACATCGGCGAGAACTCCTTCAACCAGGTCTTCCTGAAGGACGTGCGGGTTCCTCAGGCGAACGTCGTGGGGTCGCGGGGGGAGGGCTGGAAGATCGCCAACACGACGCTCCAGCACGAGCGCAGCTCGCTCAACTCGAATGCCGAGGGAACGCTCCTGCGCCTGATCCGGCTGATGCGGCGCGAGACCGTGAACGGGGTGCCGGCGATGGCGAGCCCCGTCTACCGGGATCGACTGATGCGGCTGCAGGGGCGCGTGCTCTCGATGAAATACCATGGGATGCGCATGCTGACGTGCAGCCTGAAGGGTGAGTCGCCGGGGGTGGCAGGTCTCATCGTGAAGCTGCAGAACTGCCAGCTCAACTTCGACATCGCGGCGCTGGCGATCGACGTGATGGGCGAGCTCGGCTGCCTCTACGACCACACGAAGTACGAGCTGGAACGCGGCTACTGGCAGGCTCACTCCTTCTTCTCGCTGGGCCTAATCATCGGTGGCGGCACCGCGCAGATCCAGAAGAACATCATCGCCGAGCGCGGGCTCGGCCTGCCGCGGGAGCCGAAGCCCGCCCGGGCCTGATTCGGGCCTGATTCGGGTCGATCGGACACATCCTGCCGACCGGGCTCGATGCGTCGTACTCGGCGAGCCCAGGGATTCCGACCAGGGAGGTCAGACTCGAGTCGAAGAGTCTACGGGATTCTCGGGGCGGTTCAGTTGCTGCCGCGGCAGGCATGAGTGTGCGAACGGCCAGAGCGTGGGCGCAGGGACCGCTAC
>CAYWGW010000354.1:0-3192 GCA_964457385.1 uncultured Spirochaetaceae bacterium | reverse complement strand
GAGCCTTCGCGCGGCGGGTCATGACGCCGGTATGCCAATGCTCGAGCAGCCGGCCGGTATTCAGCACATAGGGATAGTCGTCGTCGGGCAGCTCTGGGGCGGCCGTCCACTCGGCCGGCACGAGCCTAGCGCGACCGCTGGCCGTCGGGAACGACTCCTCGAAGAGCACGACCGGCCCCTCTTCGTGCTCCGGATCCGGGTTCGGCCAGAGCTTGCCCGTCGATCCCAGATTCGCGTGACTCAGAGTTGCGTAGCTCGACGTGAGACCGGCGAACTCGTCGAAGATCGTCTCGACCGAGTCGTAGCTCATTGGATGGCCCATGCGATTCGAGATCTGCTGGATGATCTGCCAGTCGAGCCGCGCGTCGCCGGGCATCTCGAGGACCTTGCGGCCGAGCTGGACGCGGCGATCCGTGTTGGTGTAGCTGCCATCCTTCTCGAGATAGGCGCTCGCCGGCAGGATCACGTCCGCGAACTCCGCCGTCTCCGTGAGGAAGATGTCCTGGACGACGAGGAATTCGAGGGCGGCGAGGGCCTCGCGAACCTTGTTCACGTTGGGGTCGGAGAGAAAGGGATTCTCGCCCAGGATGTACATCCCGCGGATGCCGCCTTCCAGGGCTGCGCGGGTGATCTCGACGACCGTGAGGCCGGGCTCGGGGGAGAGCGAACGCCCCCAGGCGGCTTCGAACTTCGCACGCACGGCGGGATCGGCCACCGACTGATAGTCGGGGTAGACCATCGGGATCAGGCCGGCGTCGCTGGCGCCCTGGACGTTGTTCTGCCCGCGCAGGGGATGCAGTCCCGAGCCGGGGCGACCCACGTTGCCGGTCAGCAGCGCCAGTGCGATCAGGCAGCGGGCATTGTTGGTGCCGTAGACGTGCTGCGAGATGCCCATGCCCCAGAAGAGGATGGCGTTCTTCGCCCGCCCGAAGACCCGCGCGACCTCCCGGATCGTTTCGGCCTCGACGCCGCAGATCTTCGCCGCCCGCTCCGGCGGATAGGCCGCCACCGTCTCGCGCAGGGCCTCGAGGTTCTCGGTCCGCCGGGCGACGTAGTCGGCGTCGTAGAGATCCTCCTCGAGGATCACCTGCATCATGGCGTTGTAGAAGGCGACGTCGGTTCCCGGCTTGATGCGGCAAAAGAAGTCGGCGTGGTCGGCGATCGCCTCGCGCCGGGGGTCGACGACGATCAGCTTCGTGCCGCGCTTGCGGGCCTGCTTGAAGAAGGTCGCCGCCACGGGATGGTTGGCCGTCGTGTTGGTTCCGGCCAGCAGGGCGACCTCCGCGTTCGCGACGTCTCCGTAGGTCGTCGTGACGGCGCCGCTGCCGATCGACTCGAGCAGCGCCGCCACGCTCGAGGCGTGGCAGAGCCGCGTGCAATGGTCGACGTTGTTCGTCCCGAAGCCCGCCCGCACCAGCTTCTGGAAGAGATAGGCCTCCTCGTTCGAGCATTTGGCGCTGCCGAAGCCAGCCAGGGCGTCGGGGCCCACGTCGTCACGGATACCGGAGAGCCGCGCGGCGACGAGATCGAGGGCCTCCTCCCAGCTCGCCTCGCGAAAGGCCGGCAGCACCTCGGCACTGTCGACGAGACCGCCCGGCCGGCGCCGCCCGTCGTGCTCCCCGCGCACGTCGCGGGAGAGCGCGCCCTTCGGATAGGCGCTCTCGCGCCGGATCAGGGGCTTCGTGAGGCGCTGGGCATGGGAGGCGTAGTCCCAGCCGTAGCGGCCCTTCACGCAGAGACGCCCCTGGCTGGCGGGGCTCGCACGGCCCTCGGCGAAGACGATGGCGTTGCGGGCGCGGTCGACATGATAGGTGAGGGTGCAGCCGACGCCGCAGTAGGGACAGACGCTGTCGACGGGCTCGAGCTCGCCGCGCGGTCGCAGGGCCGGGCCGATCGCCCGATCCACCAGGGCCCCGGTCGGACAGGCCGCCGCGCACTCACCGCAGGCCACGCAGCTGCTCTCCCCCATCGGCGCGTCGAGATCGAAGGCGATGCGCGCGGCGTGGCCCTTGCCGCTGCGGCCGATCACCTCGTTGCCCTGGACGTCGTCGCAGGCACGGATGCAGCGATCGCAGAGGATGCAGGCCTGATGATCGACCGCGATCACCTTCGAGCTCTCGTCGACCCCGCGACCGCGGACGGGCGCCCCGCCGGACGACGGGGACCGGGACGGGGAGGAGGACGGAAAGCGCGGGATCGACACACCGTAGCGTCGGGTGAGCGCCAGCAGCGCGTTGTCACCGAAGCCCGCCTCGCGCGGATCCTGCCGCGCCCGTCGGGAAGGGTCGGCCTCGCACGCCGTCGGCTGATCGCTCATCAACAGCTCCGTCAGCAGCGCACGGTGGGTCTCGAGCTCAGCGGTCCGCGTGCGCACCTCCATGCCCGGCTGGCATTTCCGGACACAGGCCGCCGCCTTCACCCGCTCACCGACGTCGACGACACAGAGCCGACAGACGCCGACCGGCTCGAGCCCCGGCCGATGACACAGGACCGGAATTTCGATGCCCACCGCCCGCGCCGCCTCCCAGATCGTCTGGCCCTCGGACGCGTCGATCTCGAGGTCGTCGATACGAAGCCTCATGCGCTCATGCCTCCGGTCTCCTCGAGTCCGCCTCCGGTCTGCGCGAGGCCGAGTCCCGCGAGCAGCGCGCGGCTCGCGGACATCATGGGCAGCCCCGCGTCGGTCCAGCCCCGCGCCCGATTGTAGACCCGGATCATCTCCTCGAGACGGGCCCGGGGCAGCCGCGCGCCGGCCACCGGTCCCGACCCGATCGCCTCCGTCAGGAATCGCGCCGGGAGCGTGTCGTCCGCCGGCTGCCAGCCCTCCCGAAGATTGAAGAGCTTGCGCAGTGTGACGATTCGCTCCGCCGTCTGCCTCAGCTCCGCCCCGTCGAAGTCCATGCCCGTCACGGCCGAAAGCAGCGCCGCCGAGTCCGCGTAGAAATCCGGGAGCGCGCCGCGCACGAACTTGCAGAGGATCAGCGAGTCGAGCAGCGCTGCGCGATCCTCGCTCTCGACCGCAAGACGGGCGGCGCGCGCATCACCATGCAGGCGATCGCCCTCTGACGAGAAGTCGATCTCGTAGGCTCCGCTGCGGTTGTGGTCGGCGCCGCGGGTCCCGACGGCGAGCCCGAGCGCCATCGCCTGCAGCGAGCGCGGCTCGTAGCCCGGCAGCTCGAGCCCCTTCACCTG
>CAYWGW010000353.1:1321-3194 GCA_964457385.1 uncultured Spirochaetaceae bacterium | reverse complement strand
ATACCTGCGCCGGCGAGTTCGAGGCCTACACTCCTTATTTCTACTCAACCTACGAAGAAACAAACGAAGCGCCGGCCTCCAACAAGAAAAAAATCATGATCCTGGGCGGCGGCCCCAACCGCATCGGCCAGGGAATCGAGTTCGATTACTGCTGCGTCCACGCCGTCTTCGCCCTGAAGGAGGATGGGTTCGAGACGATCATGGTCAACTGCAATCCCGAGACCGTCTCGACCGACTACGACACCAGCGACCGGCTCTACTTCGAGCCCCTCACCCTCGAGGACGTGCTCGAGATCATCGACCTCGAGCAGCCCGAAGGCGTGATCGTGCAGTTCGGTGGCCAGACGCCGCTGAAGCTGGCCCTCGCCCTGGAGCAGGCGGGCGCGCCCATCATCGGCACGCCGCCGGAGGCGATCGATCGGGCCGAGGACCGCGAGCGATTCGAGGCTCTGCTGGAGCAGCTGGGATTGCAGCGGCCCGAGGGCGCGGTGGCGCGGAGCGCGGCGGAGGCGGAGAAGGTCGCCGAGCGGATCGGCTATCCGGTGCTCGTGCGTCCCTCCTACGTGCTGGGCGGTCGGGCGATGCAGATCGTGCAGGATACCGAGGACCTGCGCCGCTACATGCGCTTCGCTGTGAAGGCCTCGGCGGACCATCCAGTGCTGATCGACCGCTTCCTCGCGGACGCGACCGAGGTCGATGTCGATGCCGTCTGTGATGGCGAGCGCGTCGTGATCGGCGGGATCATGGAGCACATCGAGGAGGCCGGCGTCCACTCCGGCGACAGCGCCTGCTCGCTGCCCCCGTATTCACTCTCACCCGATCGGATCCAGGACATCATGGAGGCCACCCGTCGGCTCGCCCTGGAGATCGGCGTTCGGGGCCTCATGAACGTGCAGTTCGCGGTCAAGGACGATCAGATCTTCGTGATCGAGGTGAATCCGCGGGCCTCGCGAACGGTGCCCTTCGTCTCGAAGGCGATCGGTCGTCCGCTGGCGAAGATCGCGGCGCTCGTGATGGCGGGTCGGACGCTGGCCGAGCTCGACTTCACCGAGGAGATCGTGCCGAAGCACTACTCGGTGAAGGAGGCGGTCTTCCCCTTCGTCAAGTTCCAGGGCGTGGACGTGCTGCTCGGGCCGGAGATGAAGAGCACGGGCGAGGTGATGGGAATCGACTCGGACTTTGGTCGGGCCTTCGCGAAGGCCCAGATCCAGGCCGGCAACAGCCTGCCGACGGCGGGCACGCTGCTGGTCTCGGTGCGGGAAGAAGAGCACGAGCGCATGCTCGGCCCGGTCAAGACCCTGGTGGATCAGGGCTTCCGCGTGATGGCGACGTCGGGCACGGCCAGGGTGCTCCGCTCCCTCGGCATCGAGGTCGAGACCGTCAACAAGGTCCACGAGGGATCCCCGCATACGGCAGATCGCATCGAGGCCGGAGACGTGGCCCTGGTGATCAACACCGTCGGCCCGGATCCGCGGGCGGTGGAGGACTCGCGCTCACTGCGCCGGGCTGCGCTGATGCAGGGCGTGCCCTACTGCACCACGATGGCGGCGGCGCGGGCCTCCGCCGACGCGATCGCGGCGCTGCGGGCCGAGAGCATCGGCGTGCGCTCGCTCCAGCAGATCCACGAGTGAGCACGGCGGCCTGAGCGACGAAGCAGCGTCCGCACGAGGCGCCCGTCGGACGATCGGGGACAGGCATGAGCTCGACATCCCCGGATTCGACATCCGCGCAGGCTTCATGTTTGCGCCCTGCATCCCTGCACCAAGAGGTCGCCGAGACGATGGAGCGGATGCGGGGCCTCGCACGCTTCGAAGCCCGGGGAGATCCGGCGGAGGAGCCCCCGCCCGCAGCGATGCAGGAGGCCGTGACGAGC
>CAYWGW010000353.1:0-1311 GCA_964457385.1 uncultured Spirochaetaceae bacterium | reverse complement strand
GGCCTCGGGCGGCTTCTCTCGCGTCCGCTCCCCCGCGAGCTCCGCAAGCGGCTCGAGCGAGTGGAGAAGCGCTTCGCCGCACGCCGTCCGGGCGAGCCCCGGCGTGCGCTCGGCCGCGAGATCGAGGAACTCATCGATCCGCTGCTGCGGGCCGACTGGGCCGAATCGCTGCTGGCCCAGAGTCTGGCGGCCCTGCCCGGGGTCGGTGCGAAGCGCGCGGAGGGCTTCGCGCGGCGAGGCCTCGAACGGATCTCGGATCTGCTCTTCTGGCTGCCGATCCGCTACGAGGACCGACGCCGTGTGGTGTCGGTCGAGGCGCTCGAGGTCGGTCACGGGGCGACCTTCGTGGCGGAGGTGAAGGTCGCCGACTGGGTGCCGACGCGACGGGGTGGGCGCTTCGGGAAGATCTTCCAGGCCGTCGTGGGCGACGAGCGCACCGTCGTGCTGCTGAAGTGGTTTCGGGGCGGTGAGGCGGTCGCGAGCCGGGTCGTGAAGGGGCGCTGGCTGCTCGTGAGCGGCGAGGTGCGACGCTATCGCTTCTCGAAGGAGCTGATCCATCCCGAGGTCGAGGTGATCGATTCACCTGCAGCGGCGACGGAGCGGAAGTTGGCCGCGGTCCGGAATGCGGCGACGGACGTCGCGGAAGAGAACGGCGCGGAAGCGAATGAAGGAGCGGGCGCGGGGTCCCCCGGCGGCGGAGACCTCGGCCGCGTCGTCCCCGTCTACTCCGCGCCGGAGGGCATGAATCCGCGCACCTTCCGACGGCTGGTTGGGCAGGCGGTGGACGCCTACGCGGATCTCGTGCAGGGGCATCTGCCGCGAGCGCTCGTCGAGGAGCGCGGGCTGCCCGAGGTCCCGACGGCGCTGCGCGCGCTGCATCGGCCGACGGCGGAGATCGAGATCGAACGCTATGAAGCCTTCGCCTCGCCGTCCCACGAGCGGCTCGTGCTGGAGGAGCTCTACCTGCTCGAGCTCGGCCTGGCGATGCGCCGAAGCCGAGGCGTCCAGCGCCCTGGGATTGCGATCGATGCCTCGAGGCACGAGTCCCGGGCCGCCGCCCGGGCGCTGCCCTTCCGGCTCACGGGTGCCCAGCGCCGGGTGATGCGCGAGATCCTCGAGGATCTCGGGCGGCCGCATCCGATGAACCGACTGTTGCAGGGAGACGTGGGCAGCGGCAAGACGGTGGTGGCGCTGCTATGCGCCGTGGCGGTCGCGGCCTGCGGTGGCCAGACGGCCTTGATGGCGCCCACCGAGCTGCTGGCGGAGCAGCACGACGGCAGCCTGCGGGCGATGGCGGCGGCGGTCGAGGGT
>CAYWGW010000352.1:0-3228 GCA_964457385.1 uncultured Spirochaetaceae bacterium | reverse complement strand
CACAAGACCTACGCCACGATCCTCGATCAGGAGATCCGCGAGGGCGTCGACGAGCTCGAGCGTCCCGCGCGCGGACTCTTCCTGTCCGGCGTGTCGGCGGGCCTCGACATCGGCTTCAGCGTGCTCGCGATCGGCGTGCTCTCGACTTTGATGGGCGATGAGGCGTCCGAGCTGATGCGGACGACCGTGCTGGCCAATGCCTATACGATCGGCTTCATCCTGGTCATCTTCGGACGCTCGGAGCTCTTCACCGAGCATACGACGATGGCGGTGCTGCCCCTGCTCGACGGTCGGACGACGGGGGGGCGCGTGGCCCGCGCCTGGTGCCTGATCTACGTCGGCAATCTCGTCGGCGTGGCGATCTTCTCGGCTGTGCTCTCGCTGGCCGGACCCGCGCTCGGATCCGTGCAGCCGCGCGTCCTCGACGTCGCCGCCGCCCATCTCGTCGATCCTCCCTGGTGGGTGATCCTGCTCAGTGCGGTCCTCGCAGGCTGGCTGATGGGGCTCGTCTCCTGGCTCGTCACGGCGGGTCGGGATACGACGAGCCAGATCCTCTTCGTCTGGCTGGTGACCGGACTGATCGGTCTGGCTGGGCTGCACCATTGCATCCTGGGCAGCGGCGAGGTGCTGTCCGCCGTTTTCATGGGCGCCTCGATTCCCCTCGGAGCCTGTCTGCACTTCCTGCTCTTCGCGACTGTGGGCAACGCCATTGGAGGCTTCTTCTTCGTGGCGATCGTGAAGTACGGGCACGCGAGCGTCGTGCGTCCCGGTCTGCGGGATCCCCTGACCTGGCATCACGAAGGAGGGGAAGAGGGGCATCTTCGCCGCGAGCGAGGATCGGGATGAACGTCCCCCGCCGCAGGTCCCCTGCCGCAGGCCCTCATCATGCGTTCGATCGGCTGCCCGGTGGCGCGCAGGTCGTCACGAAGCCGGCGCCGGTCACGAGCGGCAGGTCGGCGTAGGTCCGGATACCCGGTGCCGCCTGGCAGATCGCTGGGATCAGGTTCACCGCGGGAAGCGACGTGATGATCATGCCGAGCTGCATGTAGTCCTCGAAGCTGCGGGCCTCGAAGTCGGCGGGGGGGCGGATCTCGAGCTTCGTCCGGACGCAGGGACGGCCTTCGACCTCGACGAGATAGCCGTGCTCGAGCGGCCAGTCGGGCTCCAGGGACTGGCCCTTGCGCCAGCGGACCTTCAGGTCGATCCGCTTCTCTCCGGCGCAGCGCCCCTGCCAGCTCGCCTCGATCCCGGCGACGCAGCCCTCGTCGATCGTCATGTAGCCGAGCTCGAGCTTCTTCGTCGTGACGGCGAAGCCCGACTCGCAGACGACCTCGTCGATCTCGAGCTCGAGGGCCGCGGCCATCATGTGGACGGCGTCGCCGAAAACGGCCGTACCGCTGCGGACCATTTCGGGTAGGGCGGGATCGGTCGGCGGACGCGTGAAGCCGATCGGCAGCTCGGTCTCCGGCGAGGCGTAGCCGGTCGAGTCGACGGACTCGAGCACTGAGATCGAGTCGATACGGTCGCAGATGCCCGCCGTCACCAGCCCGAGCAGGTTCGCGAAGCCGGGGTTCATGCCCGAGCCGACCAGCGAGCTGCTTCCGCGCTGGCAGGCGTCCTCGAGCCGGCGCCGCCCCTCCTCGCCGAAGGCGTGGCCCGTGATGAAGGCGGCGGTCGCGGTGACGTTGATGCCGGACTCGAGCATCCGGACGAGTTCGTCGATGTCGGGCCACATCGGGTTGTAGACGACGCAATCGGGCTTCAGGGCGAGCAGCGCCTCGACGTCGCGCGTCGCGGCCAGGCCGATCGGATCGAGACCAGCGAGCTCGCCTACGTCGCGTCCATCCTTCTCGTCGCTCCAGACGTAGCAGCCGATCAGCTCGAACTTCGGATTCTCGATGAGCGCCCGGATCGAACGCCGTCCGACGTTTCCGGTCGTCCATTGCACGACACGATAGGGCGCTACGCGATACGGCATCGATCCTGATCCTCCGGCCCGCGATCCGGGTCGGGGCTCCGCTACGCTAATCAACGGCTGGGCCCGCCTCAATGCCGTTCTCGAGGTGATCGGGCGTGGCTCGCCACGCGAGGAGCGCAACGATCCGATCGGGCCCGCGTCGAGGCGGATTCGAAGCGGAGAGGGAGATCGCGGCATGGTCGACGGGAGCGAGACGGCAGCCGGAAGAGCAAGCGAGCCGCGTGGCGAAGGAATCGGGACGCCGGCCGAGGCGGAGACATCCGAGGGCGTCGTCGCCGCGCCGCTCGATGGCTTGCGGGTGGTCGAGTGGGCGACGGGCGTGGCCGGGCCCTACGCGGGCAAGCTCCTCTGCGACGCCGGGGCCGAGGTCGTCAAGGTCGAAGAATCGGAAGGCGATCCGCTGCGCCGGTTCACCGCCTGTGGACACGCGCTGGACGAGGGAGAGGACTCGGCGCTCTTCCGCTACCTGAACGCATCGAAACGAAGCCTCTTGCTCGATCCGGCCGAGGGGAGGGAACGACGCGACGCTCTCGAGCTGGCCGCGGCCTCGGATATCTGGATCGAGAGCTTCGGTCCGGGCGGCCTCGCGGCGCGCGGTCTGCCGCTCGAGGTGCTGCACGAGGCGAATCCGGCCCTCGTCGTGGTGTCGATCTCGCCGTGGGGGCTCGAGGGGCCCTGGGCCGAGCGACCGGCCACGGAATTCACGTTGCAGGCCGTCTGCGGCTCCTCGATCCGTCGCGGTCTGCCGGGGCGACCGCCGGTGGCCGCCGGCGGAGAGCTCGGCTGCTTCGCGACCGGCGCCTACGCGGGCGCGGGCGCCCTGGCCGCCTGGCTGCTCGCGCGTCGCACGGGTCGGGGCCAGCATCTCGACGTCTCGATCTTCGAAGGTGTGGTCACGGTGCTGACGACCTTCTTCGGACTGCGCGGCCATTGGATCCATGAGCCGATGGCCCCCGCGGCCGAGGCGCCGTCGATCGAGCCTGCGAAAGACGGCTGGGTCGGCGTCTGCACCTACACCGGCCAGCAATGGCACGACTTCTGTGCCCTGATCGAGCGTCCCGACCTGAAGGAGGACGAGCGCTTCCTGCACAGCGCCCATCGCTTCGCGAGTCGCGATCTGCTCGAGCCGGCGATCCACGCCTGGACCCGGGAGCGGACGGTCGATGAGATCGTCGAGCGGGCGAGCCTGCTGCGGGTGCCGAGTGCGCCGGTGCTGGACGCGCCCGGCGTGCTCGCTGGCGATCACTTCG
>CAYWGW010000351.1:0-3241 GCA_964457385.1 uncultured Spirochaetaceae bacterium | reverse complement strand
CTCCGACTTCCCCGAGCCAATCCGCCAGCCCGGCGAGCGGGAGTGCGTCCCCTTTGCGTCGGGTCTGTCGCTCGCTTCCGCCGTAGACGACCGCGCGCCGTCGGATCTGCGGAACCCGGCATGGATCCGCTCGACGGCATCACGAGTCTCTGGCAAGACCCCGTAGCCGTCGCTCCGAGGACCGACGCAGCTGTGCGCACTCCGGAGTGACGCACCCGCGCCAGGCCGTACGAAGTGCATTCGGGCGGAACGGAAAAGCGTGGTGATAGTAGTCGAAGAAAAGATCCGTCACTGGCTCGATCTCCCCTGCTGCGATGCGCCCCGGTCCTTCCCCGAAAAAGCTGGCCAACACCTCGAGCTTCCAGTCTTCCAGGTGCTCGAGGAGCGACGCCCGCGAACGGTGACGGTCGATGGTCTCTCGAAGAACTGCCGAGTCGGGCTCATCGTGGAGCCAGTGGGCGATCAGCACGGAGCACTCCCGTGGCCTCGAACTGCAGACCTCGTCCACCATTCTCATTCGGGCTGCTTCATCCTTCCACCCCTCGTCGCCCTGGGAACACACCGCTTCCCGACCCGGGCGGACGTCGGCTTCTGCAGCGACCGAATCAACTCCGGACGTCTGATTCTCGTCGGTCTTCGGGTGCGACCCGCATCGTGCCTCGAGCTGGTCGAGCAGGCCGGCCGAAGGGGGCGATTGCCGTGCGGGCAGATAGGGAAGCTTCGCATCCTCTCCCGTGAAGAAGGCGATGGCGGCTTGATGAGAGAGGCGGGGATGCAGAAGCGTGTGGACCTCGCCCGGTAGAGCGTTTGGGGTCACGAATCCCACCGGCACCAGCTCGTGCGCCAGCAGCTCCTCAAGGGTCATGATCCCTGAGCGAGCCAGGCCCTGCTTGAAGTCGGGGCGTGCGAGGCGCTCGGCGATCCGTTCGAGATCGGGCGTGGCTGCCTCGTCCTTGAACCCCAGCAGAAGGAGGTCATACGAGTTCGCATACCAGACGGCGACCCGATCGAAGACCGATGCATAGGTGCGAAGAACGAGTTCGAGGGTCTCGTCGTTCATCTCGTAGGTATGCATCCATTGAGCGTAGACGCCGCCCTCCTCGAGGTGATCGCGTGCCGCCTCGAGGAATTCCCGGCTGAAGAGCATCTCGACCCCGACGACCCACGGGTTGCTCGGCTCCGAAACGATCACGTCCCAACTCTCGTCGCTGTGGAGGAGTGCCCGATAAGCGTCGCTGCGAACGATCTCGATCTCGTCGTTCTTCAACACCCCCCGATTCCCATGCTCGAAGAAGGGGGCAGCTTCGATCACTCCCGGCGAAATCTCGGAGACCTTCACGCGCTTCATCCCGTCGATCCCCCCCAGCTCACCTGCCGTCACGCCCGTTCCGAGGCCGATCACGAACGCCTTTCGGCACTGGCTGGCGAAGAGACACGGCATCAGCCCCGCGAGTGCCATCGTCGGGTAGTCGAAGAGGAGCGAGCCGTCGTTCTTCCCGTTGGTCAGGATCGCCCGTGTGGTCTGGGCGCCTCTGGTGTACTCGATCACGCTGACCGTGGTCGTCGGATCGTCATCGTAGAAGAGCGTTTCCAGGGGATCGGCCACCGCGAGAAGGGCCGTGGGTCCCTCGAATGTCGCTGGGAGGACTTTGTGCAGTCTGAAGAAGCCGGCGGAGAGTTGTCGGGGATCCCACGGCGGCCAGAGTGCGAGTGAGATGACGAGGGTCGAGATCCCTCCAGCGGTCCAGAGTCGCGATAGGCCGCCGAGCCGGACGAGCAGAATCCCGGCGGCGATCAGGATCACCGCGACGGCAATGCGGTAGACGTGGTGGAGGTCGATCCAGAAAAGCAGCACATATCCACCTAGCAGTGCCCCAAGGAGATTGCCGACCGTGTTCCAGCCGTAGAGACGCCCGGCCACTTCGCCTAGCTCGCCCATCTCCCCTCGTAGCGCGTGAAATAGGAGTGGAAGTGACGCACCGGATAGTCCGATCGGCAGGGCGAGCACGATCAGCAATCCGAGGGAAACGGAGAAGTAGTAGGGGTAGAACGCCTGGTCGATGCTGCGAAACAGACTACGCAGGACGTGGGCAGCGTAGGGACCATGCTCGACCAGGGGATAGAGGAGACCCAGCAGGATGCCGAGGGCGAGTGGACAGGCGATCACCACCCAGACAGGAATGGACGCCCGGAGCGAGACCGCGAGGCTGCCCCCGGCGATGCACAGGACGAAGGTGGCGACGATCATCGCGAAGCTGAAATGAGAGGCGCCGAGGGACAGACCGCCCACACGGATGAGGACGGTTTGGATAGCCATCATCGCAAAGCCCAGTAGGACCGCGACGACTGCGAAGGGCGCGAAGGACGCATTGGGACGCGACGAGAGGGTAGGCGACGAGCTCGGAGAGGAGAATGCCTGGTCTTCCTCGGATACCGGCTGGGCCTTCGCCTCGGCGCCTCGGACGTGTTGGAGGAACAATGCGATGAAGGTCGCGCCGACCGCCAGATTGATGAAGCCCATGGTGGTGAGGGTCCCGGGGATGCCGAGCCAGGGGACGAGGAAGAAGCCGCCGGCCAACGCGCCTGCGAAAGCACCCAGTGTGTTGAATCCGTAGACGAAGGAGTGGAAGCGGGTGGCGTCCGCAAGATCGCGTGCCAGTGCCTGAGTCAGGATCGGGATCGTTCCCCCCATGAGAACGGTCGGCGGACCGATCAGGAGAAGCGTGAGCAGGAGGTCGAAGCCGAATCCGAATGCGTCGACTCGAAGAGGCACGGCAGCCGAAAGAGTGCGCGCCATTTCGAAGAGTCCGGGCCAGACGAGAGCCCAGATCCCGATGGTCGCCTCGATGAGACCGTAGGAGAGCAGCAGCCGACCCGCGGCGACCCGCACTCCCCGTCGCTCGGTGATGCGGCTCGCAAGACGCCCGAAGAGGGCATAGCCGAGCGAGAGCCCACCCAGGAAGAGAGCGAGGACAGCTGCGGTCGCTTCGCTGTGCGAGCCGAGGAGGATCGCAAAGCCCTTCTGCCAGGTCACCTCGTAGACCAACCCGCTGAATCCGGTCAGGACCGTCAAGACGAGGGTCAGTCCGCGCACCATCGTTCATCCTCGCGCCTTTTGCCGGCCCCTGCCGCCAACCGTCTCGAAAGATCGACGGCTCCGCCGATCAGCTCTTCGGCTTGCGGAAGGGATTCGGATAGACGACGGCCTCCTTGAAGGCGGTCTCCATCTCCTCGAAGGCCT
>CAYWGW010000350.1:0-3262 GCA_964457385.1 uncultured Spirochaetaceae bacterium | reverse complement strand
TCGGACGGAGGCGGCGGAAACGACGTTGCAACCGCCGTCGTCGCGCGGGAACCGCGAGGAATAGATAGGGTTGGGGGGTTCGCGGCGACTCGAACCTCGGCATCTTCTATTCAGATTTAGCGCCGAAAGCTTAATAGTTTCGGCGGCTATTCAGCTTTGCTCAGCTGAGGGGGTGCAGGGGGACGCCGTGAGACGGGGCAGCACGGGCCGTTCGAGACCATCCACCCCTTTCTCGACGGCAACGGCCGCGTGGGTCGGCTGCTGATCACCTTCCTGCTCTGTCACGCGTCCATCCTGCGCGAGCCGCTCCTCTACCTGAGTCTCTATCTGAAGCAGAATCGGTCGGCCTACTATGCCCAGCTCGACGCCGTCCGCCGCGACGGTGATTGAGAGGCCTGGATCGTCTTCTTCCTGGAAGGCGTGCGTCAGACCGCGGAGGGCGCCGTCGCCACGGCGCAGGGTCTGGCAAAGCTCTTCCAGGACGATTGCGACCTCGCGATGCTGAGTGACGGAACCGAGCGAGCGTGAGTCAACGGGAGCCGGCCAATGAGCCACGAACGGCACGGGAAGCTCGGGCCCGTGCTCGGCGGGGTCGACAGTCCGGGGTGAGCAGGCGGTCGAGGGTGATGCTGCGGACGACCTTCTGCTCGAGGGGGCGGATCGCGACGCGCGGGTCTCGCGCCAGGCTCCAGAGAAACGCGGCGAGCGCCGGGCCCGCGAGCGAGTCGCCTTCCCGGGCCCAGAGGGTCGCGAGGGACGCGACCGGGCGACCCTCGAACTCCCGCGCCCGTCGGCCGAGCAGGGCGGCGAGGATCCCGTCGAGCATGCAGGCAGCGGCCGGGGCGAGGGGCATCGAGACGGGATCCACTCCCGCAGGCGCCGCTCCCGTCGGATCCAGGGCCTCGAGCCAGGCCGAGCGGGCGCCCGCGGCCTCGGGCGAGGCGAGCACGAAGGCGACGAGCAGCCGGGTCGAATTCTGCGCGGTGTGGGCCCGAGCCCGTCGGAACTCCTCAGACGGCGCTGCCGGGTCGTCAGCTCCCCACAGGCGAGCCTGCTCGATTTCGGCGGCCAGCTGCGCGGCGGACTCGAACAACCCGTTTCCGTTCGATGTGTTGCCCATGATCTGGCCCCGATGCTTCGAGTCGACCGTCGCGACGGCGGATGGGCGGCCTGCCCGACCCGCTCGACCCCATCGCTGGTGCCATCATAAAGAAAATGAATTTCAATTTCAATAATAGAGTAGGTTCGGGCTCTCCGGCGACGGCTACGGCGCCCGCCCCACGCCCGATCCCCTGCCCGGTCCTCTACGCGGCCCCGGCCCCGCCCGGCCCGCTGACTGACCTCAGCGGAGATCGTCCGGGCCGGCCTCGATCACGGCCGGATCGCCCGAGAATGTGGCCCAGAGCGCGTCGCGGCGGACGATGCGCCAGCCCTCCGGTCGTCGCTGCCAGCGGTCGACGTACTCACCACTGGTGTCGAAGACGGGCCCGTTCGGATCGTTCGCGCGCTGATGCCGCGCCTGGACGTAGGCGCGACTGATGGCCTGGTCGCCCTCGACCTCGACCAGGATGCTCCCGATCAGATGCTGCGTCGGCCCGCATCGGTCGAGGAAGCGCGTCATGTTCTCGCGCAGGGCGGCGATTCCGGAGGCCTCGCCCGTCGCGCCGTAGTCGAAGCTGAGGTCGTCTGCGAAGACCTCGCCCAGGCGATCCCACTCCTTCCGGTCGAGGATGCGGGCAAAGCGCGCAAGCCCGCGCGTGATCTCACGTTCATCGAGCAGCGATTGGAGATCCATCGGGTTTGCTCCTGGGCTCGAATCGGCTCCTTCGAAGCCCCGCGACGAGGAACACGGAAGCCAGCGCGAAGATCAGCGAGATCGTCGCTGAGGGCTCGGGCACGCGGATGCCCTCTCCACCGCTCTGCAGGAACAGGGAGCGCTCCACCTCGTTCTGGTCGTTGAAGTACTGAATGCCGATGCTCAGCTCGTCGGGATCGAATGGGGGGAGCGGAGCGGCATCCAGACCCTCGATCAAATCCGGGAATGGTCCGCCGATGGGCCCGAAGCTCGACAACGCAACCGACAGCCAGTCTGGCGTGTCCCCGAACGCCGTTCCCTCGATGACCATGCCGAAGCTCGTGCTAAGGCTGGCGTTGAAGCCGTCCTTGACGGTGTCGGTCCCATCGACGGGGTCATTGTCGATGACGGCAATCCCTCCGCTCCGCCCCCCGAAGCCCGAGAGCACAGTCGGTACGTCGATGAGCTCGACGGAGAGAAAGGGGAATGCGTCGAACAGGGCCCCAAGGGTCGCATCCCCGGGTTCCGGATCCAGGATCGTCGGGGAAACCGTCTCGTTGTAGCGAATGGTCACTCTGATGCGATCACCGACCTCGACCGGCGCGCCGTCCGGTCCGAATCCCTCCGCCTGGATGAAGTCGATCTCCCGCTCGAGGGTGAACTCCACGGCGAAAGCGCTCGAGCCGAGGAAGATCCCACCGAGTATCCCGGCGGCCAACGTGAAGAGAAGAATCCGCGATCCGTGGTTAGGGGGAGCGACGTCCATCTGGCTTTCGCTTTCGTCGGGGTGTCAGTGAAGGTTCGACGGTATCGCACGATCCCTAACGCCGCTCGGGCGCTGTGATCGCGATCGATCGCTTCCGTCGGTCATTTGCGCGGCGTGGCGGAGCCCCAGTAGTTGAAGCCGGCGAAGCGCGGGGTCTTCGGCAGGTAGGCCGTGTCCATCCGTTCGATCTCGAAGCCCGCCGTCCCGATCAGCTCGGGGATCGGCCGGTTGACGTTGCAGCCGCCGGCCAGCCTGCGCCAGACGGGGTTGATGCGGTCCTGCCATTTGCGGGCCGGCTCGTCGGGGGCGAGGCCATGCTCGCAGAAGAGAAGCGTGCCGCCGGGCTTCAGTACGCGCCGCATCTGCTCGAGTGCTCCGGCCCAATCGGGGATCGTGCAGAGCGTATAGGTGAGCAGCACCGTGTCGGCGCTGTCGTCCTCGAGCGGGATCTCCTCGCCCGGAAGATCCAGCCACTCGACCGGGAAGGGCGCCTCGGCGAGGCGCGGGCTGGCCTTCTGGCGCATGCCTTCCGAGGGCTCGAGCGCCCAGACCATCTCGACCTGCCCGGCGTCGTAATGCGCCAGGTTGAGCCCCGACCCGAAGCCCACCTCCAGCACGCGGCCCCGAGCCGCGGGCACGACCCTCGCCCGCTGTCGCCCGATGATCTCGTTGCCGCAGGCGAGGTGGATGAAGTGGGGGAG
>CAYWGW010000349.1:0-3267 GCA_964457385.1 uncultured Spirochaetaceae bacterium | reverse complement strand
AAGCAGGTCGTGCGGAAGCTGCGTCATGAGGGCCCGCTCCCGACCTATCGGACGGTGATGAACCGGCTCGATGCGCCGCAGCCGCTCGGCTATGCGAGCGCGGGGATCGTCGAGGCGGTCGGTCCGGGCGTGAGCGCCTTCGCGGTCGGCGATCGCGTGGCCTGCGCCGGGGCGGGCTATGCCAACCATGCCGAGCTCGTCGTGGTTCCCGAGAACCTGACGGCCCACGTGCCCGAAGGTCTGCCGCTCGAGAAGGCGGCCTTCGCGACCCTCGGCGCGATCGCGATGCAGGGGCTGCGGGTGGGCGAGCCGACCCTCGGCGAGGTCGTCGCGGTCGTCGGGCTCGGGCTGATCGGCCAGCTCACGGTCCAGCTGCTGCTCGCCAACGGCTGTCGCGTCTACGGCGTCGATCTCGACCCGAAGCGGATCGAGCAGGCGCGCTCGCAGGGGATGGACTTCGGCGCCGCCCCGGGCGACGACCACGCGCCCTTCCTGGCCCATGCGACGGGGGGCCACGGCGTCGATCTCGTGATCGTCACCGCCGCCTCGGACAGCTCCGCCCCGATCCAGCTCGCCGCCGAGCTCTGCCGCCACAAGGCCCGCGTCGTCGCCGTCGGCGCGACCGCGATGGACCTCGATCGCCGCAGCTTCTACGAGAAGGAGCTCGAGCTCCGGATGAGCATGTCCTACGGGCCCGGCCGCTACGACCGGCGCTACGAGGAGGTCGGCCTCGACTATCCGATCGCCTACGTCCGCTGGACCGAGCAGCGAAACCTCCAGGCCTTCGTCGACCTGGCGGCCCGCGGCTCGATCGATCCCATGACGATGGACATCGAGACCGTCGAGTTCGAGCAGGCCACCGGGACCTACGAGGCGCTGGCGAAGGGCGAGCGCAAGGCGCTGGCTGCCGTGTTCCGCTACCGGGAAGATGTCGATCGTTCTCGGAGGCAGGCGGTCGGGGCGGGCGAGGGAGTCGGCTTGCGAGCCGCGGGCCGGGGGCGTGGCTCGAAGACGCGCGGCGCCACCGACACGATCGGGGTCGCCTTCATCGGGGCGGGCAATTACGCCAAGGGCGTGCTGCTGCCCATCCTCGAGAAGCAGAAGGGGATCTCGAAGCGGATCGTCGTCACCTCGACGGGACCGTCGGCCCAGCGAACGGCCGAGCGCTTCGGCTTCGCGGCCTGCGGCACGGACCCCGACCAGGTCTTCGCCGACGACTCGGTCGACCTCGTCTTCATCACGACCCGCCACGACTCCCATGCGGCCCTTGCCGAGGCGGCGCTGCGGGCGGGCAAGGCCGTCTGGCTCGAGAAGCCCGTCGGCCTCACGATGGAGGAGGTCGAGTCGGTCGCCCGAGCCGTGGAGGAGACCGATGGGTTCCTGATGGTCGGCTACAACCGGCGGTTCTCTTCCCACGCGCGGGCCGTTCGCGAGGCCTTCGCCCGCCGCGCGGGGCCGATGGCGATCCAGTACGTCGTCTCCGCGGGCCCGACGCCGGGCGGGACGTGGCTCACGGATCCGAAGGTGGGCGGCGGCCGCATCATCGGCGAGGCGTGTCACTTCGTGGATCTTTGCACGTATCTCGTCGAGCAGACTCCGAGTGGGGTGCAGGCGCGGGCGCTCGGGCGGGACCCGGAGACGGACGACTCGACGATGGCGTTGTTGTCGTATCCGGACGGGTCGACGGCGAGCATCTCGTATCTGGCGAATGCGAGTGGGGAGCTGCCGAAGGAGCGGTGGGAGGTCCATGCGGACGGGAAGAGTGCGCTCTGCGACAACTTCCGGGTCACGACGCTGCCGGGCGGGAAGAAGGTCAAGGGGGTGAATCAGGATAAGGGGCAGGAGGGGGCGGTGGAGGCCGTGATCGACTCTGTCCGCGGAGATCAGCACGGTGCTGATGTGCTGAATGAGATGATTTCGTCGTCTTCGGTGACTTTCCGGATTGAGGCTAGCGAGGGCACTGGCGGCTCCGAGGAATTATCGAGGCGATGAGCGAGAAACTCAACGCGGGCGCTGGCGGTGATGTAGCGGTGGATCGTCCGATCATCATCCTCGGAGCGCCTCGATCCGGCACGACGATCCTGAGTCGCGTGCTCGAGGCACACCCCCAGCTCGTAAGGATCGGAGAGCCGAGGCTGACGTGGCGTTACGGCAACGAAACCAAGTCCGACATGCTTCGAGTCCGAGATCTCACTCCGGAGATCCGCTCGCACATTCGAAGTCGATTCGCCGAGGAAGCCAAGAGATCTGGAAAGCCTAGGTTTGTCGAAAAGAGCCCACAGAATTCCCTCCGCGTAGACTTCGTGGCGACTGTCTTCCCGGAGGCGCGATTCGTCCACATTCTGCGCGACGGTCGCGATTCCACTATTTCCATCCGCGATCATTGGCTTCGCTTCTCAGGCGGTGTCGTTCCGCTTCAGCTTCGCCGACGTCTGCGGGAGATCGACTGGCGCCGCGCTCCCTTTTATCTCACAGAACTGCTTCGGAGAACCCTGCCTACACGACTCGCGCCGGTCGTTGGACAGCGGACTTGGGGACCTCGTATACCTGGATTGGAGCAGTTGCTTCGAGACCTTGACCTGATCGAGGTTTGTGCGCTTCAGTGGCGAATGTGCGTCGAAGCCGCATGTGCGGAGGGGCGCCGACTCCCCAAGGAGCGTTACATGGAATGTCGTCTTGAGGATTTCTCACCCGAGCTCGTTAAAGAGGTGCTCGACTTTTGCGATCTGGATGCCGACCCATCCGTCGAACGAGAGATTCAGGATCGCTACGACATGAGCCGAAAGACGGCGCGATCGGGACAAGTCAATTCCGAGGAAATGCGACTCGTGCTTCAGTGGATCCAACCCACGCTAGAAAGGCTGGGCTATCTCGTCCAGGACTGATCTTGGACACCGTCGACCGCACGGATCATTCGACCAGGACGAATCAGAAATGGGTAATCACTCCGAACGTATGACTCGAGTACGATTCGCATTGCAATGGATCAAACTCTATTTGCAGCGGTGTCCATGGCTCTATCAGCGAGTGATGAAGTGGAGATCTCGCAGGGTCCCTTCTCTGTTGGTTACGAAAGGCCATACGAGAATTGTCATCGAGGCATTCCCCAGGAGTGCCAACTCCTTTAGTGTAAGACTCTTCCGCTGCGCCAATCCAGAAATTGATCCGGACCGGATTTCGCATCACTCGCACATTATCTCGAATGTGCAGCACGCCGTCTGGTGGGGCATTTCGGCCGTCGTCGTGATCCGAGATCCGGTCGATGCC
>CAYWGW010000348.1:0-3281 GCA_964457385.1 uncultured Spirochaetaceae bacterium | reverse complement strand
GGGGGGGGGGGGGGGGGGGGGGGGGGGGGCGGAGGCTCCTCACGCCGCCGGCACCACCCTCGCCGAGTTCGCGACATTCGGCGGCGCGTGGGGGTCGGGGGCCAGGTGGGCAGCCCCACCGTCTCCTCGATCTCACAGAGCCCCTGCTCGGCCGGCCGCCGCTCGTTCACGGTGTATCCGCCTAGCAGACGTTCCCGCAGAGTCCAGGTGGCCCAGATCCCGAACTGCGTGCCGCGTCGGAAGTCGACCCGGAAGCCAACCGAGATGATCGCGTCGAGGATGAAGTGGTCGACCTGGTAGATCTTCCCGTTCGCGGCAGTATGTGCAAGTTTTAGCGCCTCAGGCTCTCGAGTGGTTCGCGGGAGAGCAGGATCGGGCGACAGGCCCCGCAAACAGTCTACTGGCGGCGCTGATGGATCCCGTCGAGCCGGACCCCATGGCTTCGGGGCTCGGGGACGCGCCAGAAAAGGCGCTTCCGGCACTCCTCCACCGAAAGAGCCATGCGCTTCTTCTTCCCGTCCCGGTGGTCCGGGTCAGAGAACGCCGTGGTCGTCGGGGTCGCGCTCACGAATCCGCGATCCCGGATTGGACCGCCTCGGACGGAGCGGGCCAGGGACTCGACCACCCCATGACCGTGGACGTAACGCTGTTGAAAACGGACGTTTCAGGTCTTCGAGTAGAGCCGTCGCAAGATTCTCTCGAGTTCGGCATTCGAGTCGCCGTCGGGCAGGACGAGCCGGTCGTTCTCGAAATCACTTCGGAGCCAGGCGAGGAGCTTGCCGCGGAAGAGGGCCCGGACGACCCGGACGGGAAGCAGGAATCCGCGCCGCGTGGCTCGCCAAGTCCCATCCGGTGCTGCCTACCGCCAGTCACCAGGCAATGAACGTGGGGAGTGGTGAGATCACATGGTCGTGATCGCAGGGCAAGAGCCGCCGGCGCCAGCCCTCGAGCCAGCAGTCGATCTGAAGCTCGGCGTGGTCGAACTCTTCCGGGGCGAGCTCCCTATCCGCTCCGCCACCTAACGCCGCGCCTGACTCACGAAGATCGGAGACGACCAGGCCCGCTCCTCGGTCTGGGAGAGGCATTCGTCGTCGGTCTCGCGTCCGAAGCAGGGGTCGACCTGGACGCAGCGGCCGCTCTCGTCCCGGCGACAGCCGAGGGGATCCGCGGCCACGGCGAGGCTCGGCTCCTCGATGGCGCGCACGTAGTAGAGCGCGTCGCGCCCCTCGCTCGCGTACTCCTCGTCCACGAAGGCGGCGACGCAACCCGCTGGATCCGGCTCGCATTCGATCACCTTCCAGGGATCCTCGACGAGGCCCACGATCTGCTCGTCGGCGCTGCGCTGGGGATGGATCCGGACGACCTCGATACGGTCGATGAGCCGGCGCTCGGGCGAAGGGTTGTAGCACTCGCCCTGACAGAGGCGCTCGAGGCGATCCGGGGCGAGCGCCGAGGTCGCGTCCTCGCCGCAGCCGGGGAGCTGCTCGAAGGAGCCCACGGCCTTCACCTGGAAGATCGGCGCCTCGGCGAGCTCGACCTGGCTGCCCATCGGCGCGGTGTCGCGACCGGGCGCGTTCAGCAGATCGAACCAGAGCAGGATCCGGGGGCCGCTCGTGCCGTAGACCTCCTTGCTCTGCAAACCGTCCCAGATCGCGTCCCGATCCCGGCCGCGGGCATGGACCGCCGCCAGTCCCCCGTTCAGGAAGAAGGATCCACCACGTTCGACCTCGAAGGTGCTGAGCGGACCACCGGCCGCGACGTCGTACTCGAAGGGGACGGGCTCCGCCGAGTACTCGGGCGGCGAGCGGAAGGCTCCGATCGGATTCTCGATGAAGCGTCCGAAGCGCTGCTCCGTGAACTCGGTCCGAGCAACCTCCTTGTAGCCGGTCCCCGGTCGCGCCGAGTGGTTGTCGCTCGAAGCGATGAAGCCGAAGTCGAAGCGGAAGGGATCCCCCTCTTCGTCCTCTCGCCCGAGTGCCATGATGTACTGGACGGAGCTCCGGGGTCGATGGTTGAAGGCGGGCTGGAAGCAGTCGCGGCATTGACCGGCATCCTGCCAGTCCTCCACCTCGGTGGCCGGGACGACGTGGGTTCCCGCGTTGCGAGGCGCTTCGACGAAGAGCTGTCGGGTGCGAGCCGCCCGCTCGCGGCACTCCTCCTCCCCTTCGCCCCCGGCGAGGCAGCGCTCCTCGATGATCTCTCCAGCACGCCAGCAGCTCGGCAGATAGCCCGCATGGGGCGCGGGGCAGCTCGGCGTTCCGTCCTCGGCGAAACGGACCTCGTCGTAGGGCCGATACTCCTCGGCGTTGCCATGGCCCGAGAAGACCTCGATCAGGCGCTGCCGCTCGGGATCGTGGTTCTCGAGGGTGAGCTGCTTGTCCCAGGCCGAGCCGAGGGGCGTATAGAAGCCCCAGGTCGTGCCGTGGGGAATCACGAGGGAATCGAAGCCCCAATCGTCGAGCTTCGCGAAGAGGTCGGCAGGGGTCACCGCCGACTCTCGGCAATCGTTCGGGAGCTCGCGGACGGGCACCCCGGTCGGGCAGTCCTGTACGCCGACCAGCTCGTATTGATAGTTGGCGAAGTCGAGGCCCCCCTCTTTGCGCATTGCGAGTCCGTAGGCGCCCATCAGCAGAGGCGAGGGCATCGTCGACGCCGCGCCGTCGATGCCGGCCGGCAGCGCGGCGGCGATCGGACGGGTAGGGATCTCGGTGTCGTCGAGGCCGCGGAGGATCACGTTCTTGTGGCCGTAGTGGTCCTTCGGCGTCATCCCGACCTGGGTCCACTCCCAGCCGAGATAGGTCACGAGATCGGGATTCGTCTCGGAGCCGGCGATGTCGTTGCATTGGCGGATCGCGGCGACGGTCTCGCGCCAGCGACGCGGCGTGATCGTCACCGCATGATCGTTGATCGACCAGAAATCGAGCGCCGAGCAGTGTCGCGCGAAGTCACAGGCATCGGAGACCGGATGCGCCCCGTCGCCTCCCGACATGGGCAGGCTCATGGCGAAGGCATCGAAGGAGAAGGTCGAGTGGACGTGAAGGTCTCCGAACAGGATCTGCTTGGGCCGCGCGACTCCCACGTCGAGGGCAGCCTCGCGCACCCCCTCTTCCTTCGCCTCGACGAAGCGCGCCGCAACCGGCGGCGCCGAAGCCTCGCCCGCATGTTGCGTCTTCGCGAAGAAGCCCATGCCTGCGGCATAGACGATGCCAAGGGCGAGAGCCAGGATCGCTACCCCGGCCAGGATCAGCTTGCGGACCATCGGACTCCTCCAGCAGGGAACG
>CAYWGW010000347.1:0-3294 GCA_964457385.1 uncultured Spirochaetaceae bacterium | reverse complement strand
GGGGGCGCTCGTGGACGAGATCCTCGCCGGCTTCCACAAGATGTTCCGTCTCGGGGATCCCGCCGACTACGAGCCGGCGCCCGAGGACTCGGTCGCGGGCATCGCCGAGCGCGAAGGCCGCACGCCCCAGGAGGTCGCCTACGACCTGATGCTCGAGAAGGACGGCCAAGCGCTGATCTACCATCCGCTCTTCAACTACCTGCCCGGCAATCTCGACTACGTCGCGGAGATGCTCGACCATCCCCATACCGTCTTCGGTCTGAGCGACGGCGGCGCCCATTGTGGTGTGCTCTGCGACGCGAGCTTCCCGACCACGTTGATCCAGCATTGGGGTCGCGATCGCAAGCGCGGTCGTCGCTTCCCGCTCGAGCGACTCGTCTCGATGCAGACGAAGGAGACGGCGGAGCTGGTCGGTCTCTACGATCGGGGTCAGCTCCGCCCCGGCTACAAGGCGGACGTGAACGTGATCGACTTCGAGCGCCTCGCCCTGCACGAGCCCACGGTCGTCTACGACCTGCCCGCCGGCGGTCGTCGCCTGGTCCAGCGCGCCACGGGCTACACGGCGACGATCGTCTCGGGCCGCGTCGCCTTCGAAGAAGGCGTACCGACGGGCGTGCTCGGTGGACGCCTCGTGCGCGGCAGCCAGCCCGCGCCCGCCTGAGCGGAGAGCCCGACCGCCGCTTGCGCGAAGAACGCATGACTTTTCGATGCATGGATCGAAATGAAGATCCGCCCGATCCAGCCGTGATCGTAGGCACAACAGAACCTCCGTCCGCCCACGAACTGCCTCCCGAGATGAGCGGGGGCGTCCCGCTCGTCGAGTCGACCTGATCGCCGTCATCCGACGCGTGTCATCAGGCCAGCTCGAAGAAACGGATGTCGAGTCGCGAACACCCGTTCGTGCGACATCGGCAACATGCGCGTCACGGCGGCCAGACGGCCCGATGGCCTGACGGCCTGACGGCCTGAAGGCATGGCGGCCTGACGGTATGGCGGGAGGATCGAGGACGTGTCTGACGACGTGTCACGCGACGTGTCGGAGAAGAAGAACGTGTCGGAGAACGCGATGGGAGGCAATCGCGCCGGCGACCGTACAGAGGTGCGCGCGGAAGGTCGCGGGGTCGTACGCAGCGAGGGGATCGTGTTGGGCCGGCGAGGGTGGCGTGCGGCCAGGTCCACGCCTGGGTCCCGCCCGATCCCGATGGCGACGATGGCGACGATGGCGCTGGCGGCGCTTCTCGCGAGCCCGACAGCCTTCGGTCATGACGATCCGACGATGATTCCGGATGGCAGCGATCCCATCGTCCGCTGGTACCAGCCACCAGGCGCGCCCCTCGTCGTGGATTGGGACGTCGAGACGACCCCCTTCGAGCTCGGCGCCGTGCCGTCGATCTTCCCGGCGCAGGCCGTGCCGGACGAGTCCTGCTGGGCTCTCCATCTGGAGACTGACGAGCCGCTGCGGGTGCGGGTCCGTGCCGTCCAGGACGGTCTGGTCTCGGCGTGGAGTGACTACACGGTGGTCCCGGAGCCCGGCTTGAGCGCGGCGCTCGCGGTGGGTGTGCCGCTCCTGCTGATCGCGGCCCGCTCCCGCCGAGGACGCTCGCGATCGACGCCGGGGCGCGGGCGCGGAACTCAGCTCCCGAGGCGGACGATCACGTTCTTCGTCTGGGTGTAGAGGTCGAGGGCGTGGCGGCCCATCTCGCGGCCGTAGCCGCTCTTCTTGTAGCCACCGAAAGGAGCGGCGGCGTCGAAGACGTTATGGCAGTTGACCCAGACCGTGCCCGCCTGGAGATCGGCAGCGACCCTGTGGGCCTTGTCCAGGTCCCGGGTCCAGACGCTGGCGGCGAGTCCGTAGGGCGTATCGTTGCCGCGGGCGACGACGTCGGAGAGATCCTCGAAGGGCTGCACGCAGACGACCGGTCCGAAAATCTCCTCGCGCACGATGCGCATCTCGTTCGTCGCGTCGCCGAAGACGGTGGGCCGAACGAAATGCCCTTTCGGCAGATCGTCGGGGCGATCGGCGCCGCCGGAGAGCAGCTTCGCACCCTGCTGGCTACCGGATTCGATGTAGCCCGTCACGCGCTCGTACTGCTCCCGTGAGACGAGGGGGCCCATCTCGGTGTCGGGATCGAAGCCGTCGCCGAGGCGCGTGTTGCGGGCGATCTCGCTCACGCGCTGGACGAGCTCGTCGCGGATCCTCGGCCCGGCGAAGAGGCGCGAGCCCGCGCAGCAGCATTGTCCGTGGTTGAAGAAGATCGCGCCCGCCACGCCCGCGGCGGCGAGCTCGAGATCGGCGTCGTCGAAGACGATCGCCGGGCTCTTGCCGCCGAGTTCGAGGGAGACGCGCTTCAGGTTGCCGGCGGAGGCCCGGACGATCTCGTGGCCGACCTCCGTGCTGCCCGTGAAGGCGACCTTGTCGACGCCCTCGTGGCGGGCCAGCGCGGCACCGGCGTCGCCGAAGCCCGTCACGACGTTCACGACGCCATCCGGGAAGCCCACCTCGCAGACGAGCTCCGCCAGTCGCAGGGCCGAGAGCGGCGTCTGCTCCGCCGGCTTCAGCACGACCGTATTGCCGCAGGCGAGGGCCGCGCCGAGCTTCCAGGCCGCCATCAACAGCGGGAAGTTCCACGGGATGATCTGCCCCACGACGCCGACCGGCTCGCGCAGCGTGTAGTCGAGGTAGCGCGCGCCATCGCCGGCGTTGATCGGGATCGTCTCGCCTTCGATCTTCGTGGCCCAGCCGGCGTAGTAGCGGAAGTGATCGATCGTGAGGGCGACGTCGGCGGCGCGGGCGATGGTCAGGGGCTTGCCGTTGTCCAGGCTCTCGAGCTGCGCGAACTCGTCCGCGTTGGCCTCGATGGCGTCCGCCAGGCGCCAGAGGAGCTGGCCGCGCTGGCTCGGGTTCATGCGCCGCCAGGACGGCGCCTCGAGGGCGGCGCGTGCGGCGGCCACCGCCCGTCGGACGTCCTCCTCGCCGCCCTTCGCGACCCGGGACAGGGTGCTCTCCCGGGCGGGATTCTCGACCTCGAAGGTCTCGCCGCTGGCGGCGGGCTGCCAGCGACCGCCGACTAGCAGCTCATGATCTCGCGAGAGGAATTCGGAAACCGAGTCGAGGATGGCGGGTGCGGCCATGGTGCGGGTCCTCCCGGTGTCGAGGTGACCTACTGAATATACCTGTCGGACCGGCTCATGGGCAGACGGATCGGGCTCCTGGCGCGGGGCCACCGCCTCTCGCCCCCTCATCCGCCCCTGCATCCGCTCGGCCGCGCCTGCCCCCCGCCCCCCGCGCTCGAC
>CAYWGW010000346.1:0-3305 GCA_964457385.1 uncultured Spirochaetaceae bacterium | reverse complement strand
GGAAGTCAACCGTCCGGTGCTCCGGTGCGAAGCTCATGCGGAATCCGGCCCGCCCGACCGTTCGGCCGAGGAGCGCGTAGCTGGTCGCAGTCTCAGGAATACGCAGTCTCAGCAATAGATGAAGAGTCCCGAACGCCCGTCCTCGCCCTCGGGGAATCAGTCCTCCTCCGATCGCGCCGCGGCGGATTGATTCCGTCAAGCGTGGATCCCATCCGGTCGATCCGAGCCGGGACACGAAGACCTAAGTGGAGGGAGAGCCAAGATGGCGACACTCCTGATCGTCGACGACGACGCAGCGGTGCACGACTCCGTCGAGAAGCCCCTTCGCGACACGATCGATCGGTTCCTGCATGCCAGCCTGCCCGAAGAAGGCCTGCGGCTGGCGCTCTCAATGGCGCCCGACGTGATCCTGCTCGACGTGAACATGCCCGTGATGGACGGGCTCAAGCTCTGTCGCCTGCTCAAGGAGACCGCGAATACGCGGGACATCCCGATCCTCTTCCTGACCGTCGAGCGCAACATGCACAATCTCGCTCGGGCGTTCGATGTCGGGGGCTCGGACTACATTCTGAAGCCCTTCCACGCGATCGAGCTCCGGGCTCGGGTCAAAACCGCTCTGCGAGCCAAGGAGGCCGTCGAGCTCCTGAAGGAGCAGGCCCGGATCGACGCACTCACGGGACTCGCCAATCGCGCCGCCTTCGAAGCGAGCCTGGGGGCGGCCTACTCGGCGCACGACCGGACCGGCAGCCCGGTCTCGCTGCTGCTCTTCGATCTGGACGACTTCAAGCGGATCAACGACGCCTACGGTCATGGCATCGGCGACGAGGCACTGCGTCGCGTCGGCGCCTGCCTGCGCGAGACGTGCCGCCCCTACGACGCGCCCTGCCGCTACGGCGGCGACGAGTTCGTCGTCCTGCTGGGACAGACCGAGGGCCAGAACGCCCGACGCGCCGGAGAACGCCTGCTCGAGGCGATCCGCGGCATCGAGCTCGAGACCCTCGATACCTGCCTGCCCATCCGCGCCAGCGGCGGACTCGCCAGCAGCACGGATCTGCGCTCGGGATTCGGCTCGGACGACCTCGTCAAGGCGGCCGATCGCGCACTCTACGCCGCCAAGCGCAGCGGAGGAGATCGCCTGGTCAACGCGAGCCAGATCAACGACGATTGAGAGCCTCTCACTCAGAGCCTCTCCGAGACGAGCTCGAGCGCCTCGAAGATCAGGTCAGATCAGGCCAGCGTCGCATCCAGGCGTCGACGCCCATCGGGTAGTCGATCCTCGCCGATCCGGTAGGCCGGACGGAATCCGAGGACGGACTCGGCGCGACGGGTGTCCAGGGTGAACCCGTATCGGAGGTAGCTGGCCGCGCGCCTCTTCGCGAGATCCGGGCGCCCGCCCGAAACCGCTGCCGCGCCCAGGAGCCGGAGAGCCCCGACCGCCTGCCGCCAGAGCGCCCCCGCAAGTGCGGGCGAACCGTCCTCGACGTGATCCCGCAATGCGAGGCAGCGTTCGAGTCGCGACAGGGGCATCGTGTCCCGGCCGGCGACGTTGAAGATCCCCTCCGCGCCGCGATGAAGCGCCAGCTGAACCGCCGTCGCCACATCCTCCTCGGCGACCAGGGCGCACATCGGATCGAAGCCCAGAGGACGGACGCGCCATCGAGGGGCGGACCGGCCCGCCCTCGACGCGCTCACGCTCGACAAGGCCGGATTCAGATGGACGGCACCGTCCCAGCCCACGACCGTCGGAAGCCGAAGCAGCGCCACGGCCAGTCGCTGGTCCCCCAGCTCCCCGTGGAAGAGCATGTCGGAATCGACCCAGGCCCGATCCTCGGCCGGTAGATCCGGCGAGAGATCGAGCTCGCTCTCCTCCGTCACACGGCTCGAGCTGCCGCTGTCCAGCCGATAGACGAAGGCGCTCCCGAGGGCGACGAGCTGTCGGATGGAGCTGCAAGCGAGGCTGCGTTGGAGGACGATGCGGGCCTCGGTCGTGCGGGTCGAGATGCTCGAGAGGGTCCGGGATCGGTGTCGTGTTCGGGAAGTGCTCGGAGGCATCGCCTCAACATGGCGCGGCACGTAGATCACGGCCTCCACAGGAAGATCCGACTGGGCGCTGGCCTGAAAGAGCTCGGCCGCGGATCGCTGTCGCGTCAGCGTCGTGCGCGTGTAGCGCAGGCGGGCGCCCCCGTCCGAGAGATAGCGGTCGAAGGCGCGCGGGGGCGGACCTTCGCCCACGGCCAGGATCGAGTCGATCCGCTCATCCTGATAGAGGCGACCCACGAGGCAGCGACCGATCGGCTGATCCGCGTGGGTCACGAGCACCGAGAGCCCCCGATCCCGATCGGTTCCAGCCGAACCCGGGTCACTGCGGGTCTGGGCGCCAATGCGGAAGGTGGGCCTGGCAGCACGGGATTCCTTCATGCTCGAATCCTCAGCGGCTTTTGTCGATCAGCTGCTGGATGCGGCTGCGGACCTGCTTCGCCAGGAAGTGGACGAGTCGCGGATCGTCGGCATCCTCCGGTCCGTAACGCTCGTGAAAATCCATCGGCTCCCCGTAGATGATCTGGTAGCGGACGGGATAGGGCAGCAGGCCGAGTGGGCCGAGCAGCGGAAACGTCGGCGTGATCGGCGCGAAGGGCAGCCCGACCAGGCGGGCGAGGGGCTTCAGGTCGAAGAGGATCGGCGCCTGATCGTCGCTGCCGATCACCGCAGTCGGTACGATCGGGGCCTGCGTCCGAAGGGCCTGCTCGACGAAGCCCACGTGGAATCGTTGCAACCGGTAGCGCTCGAGCGCGTTCTTCTTGATCCCCTCCATCCCCTCCGGAAAGACGAGCACGAGCTGACCCTGATCGAGCAGATCCGCGAAGTTCTCGTTGGTACCCACGATCTGGCCCACGCGCGCAAAGAAGACGTTCACCCAGGGCAGCCGACCGGCGAAATGATCGAGAATCGTCCTCGCCAGCCGCGGCGGATCGGTCTGGAGGAAGAGATCGACCACGATCATCGCGCCGTCGAAGGGCAGCAGTCCACCGTGATTTGCCGCCATCACGACGGGGCCCGCCGGGATCCCGTCGGCCCCGCGGCTACGCACCCGGAAGTAATGGCGGTGGAGCGCGAGGAAGATCGGCAGAGACCGACGCAATGTGTCCAACGACAATCCAAACCGATCGAAGCCCGCCTCTCCCTCGAGGAGATGGCCGATCGCCGCGACCCGTCGGCGCGTCTGCTCATCGAGCATCCGATCCGCCCAATCCTCGATGGGCGGCGGCTCGACCTCGGCGAGTGCCGGCGTCCGAAGCCAGCCACGC
>CAYWGW010000345.1:0-3365 GCA_964457385.1 uncultured Spirochaetaceae bacterium | reverse complement strand
CTCCGACTTCGCGGCGGGCCGCCGGATGGTGGAGCAGGCGCTCGACAGCTTCGGCCGCCTCGACGTGGTCGTGAACAACGCCGGCTTCCTGCGCGATCGGATGTTCGTGTCGACCTCCGAGGCCGAGTGGGACGCCGTGATCGACGTCCATCTGAAGGGCCACTTCTGCGTGAGCCGGCATGCCTGTGAGCATTGGCGCAGCCAGTCCAAGGCCGGCGAGGCGGTCGATGCCCGCATCATCAACACGAGCTCGGGGGCCGGCCTGCAGGGCAGCGTCGGTCAGGCGACCTACTCCGCCGCCAAGGCCGGAATCGCCGCCCTGACCCTCGTGCAGGCCGCGGAGCTCGGCCGCTACGGCGTGACCGCGAACGCGATCGCGCCGGCGGCCCGTACCCGGATGACCGAGGCGGTCTTCGCGGACATGGCGCCACCCGAGGACGGCCGCTTCGACGAGAACGATCCGGCCAACGTCTCGCCGCTGGTCGTCTGGCTGGGGAGCCCGGAGTCGCGTGAGATCACCGGTCGCGTCTTCGAGGTGAAGGGCGGACTCGTCGGCGTCTCCGACGGCTGGCGCGACGGTCCCACCTACGACAAGGGCGCGCGTTGGGCCGCCGACGAGATCGGTGCGAAGGTGATCGAGCTCGTGGACAAGGCCCCCGCACCCCAGAAGGTCTACGGAAGCTGACGCATGGATTTCCAATTCACGGAAGAGCAGGAAGAGCTCCGCGACCTGGCGAGGCGTTTCCTAGAAGAGCATTCGGGCCCCGAAGCGATCCGCAGCGCGATGGCCACGGAGCTCGGCTATCTGCCCGAGACCTGGGAGCGGATCGCCCGGGAGCTCGGCTGGCCCTCCATCCACATCCCGGAAGCCTACGGCGGCCTGGGCCTCAGTCAGGTCGATCTGATGGTCCTGCTGGAGGCGAGTGGAGAATTCCTGCTCTGCGCGCCCTTCTTCTCGACCGTCGCCCTCGGCGCCAACGCGCTGCTCGAGCTCGGAAGCGAGTCCCAGAAGGCCGCCCACCTACCAGCCCTGGCCGAAGGCTCGGTGACGGCGACCCTCGCCTTCGCCGAGCGCGCGGGTCGCTGGGACGTCGACGGGATCGAGACCACGGCCCGCCGCGAAGGCGATGGTTTCGTCCTGAACGGTGAGAAATGCTGGGTCGTCGACGGGCATTCGGCCGACCTGCTGATCGTCGCCGCACGCACTCCAGGCAGCCGCGGCGACGACGGACTGTCGGCCTTCGTGGTCCCCGGCGATGCTGCCGGCCTCGAGCGGAAGGCCCTGCCCACCATGGATCAGACCCGCCGGCTGGCCGAGATCCGACTCGAGAACGTGCGTGTCGGATCCGACGCCTGTCTGGGCGAGGCCGAGGGCGCCGGGCCGGGTCTACGACGGACGCTCGATCTCGCGGCCATCGCCCTGGCGGCCGAGCAGGTCGGCGGCGCCCAGCGCAGTCTCGAGATGGCCGTCGCGTACGCGAAGGAGCGCGAGCAGTTCGGGCGTCCGATCGGCTCCTTCCAGGCGATCAAGCATAAATGCGCCGACATGATGGTCGCGGTCGAGTCGGCACGCTCGGCCCTGGTCTACGCCGCCTGCATCGCCGTCGACGGCAGCGACGACCTCTCGATCAACGCCTCCCTGGCGAAGGCCTGGTGCTCCGAGGCCTACTTCCAGGTCGCCGCCGAGAGCATCCAGATCCACGGCGGCGTGGGCATCACCTGGGAGTACGATCCCCATCTCTACTTCAAGCGGGCCAGGGCCAGCGAGAGCTGGCTCGGTGACCCATCCTTCCATCGAGAACGCGTGGCCCGGGCCCTCGAGCTCTGACCCCCTCGACTGGGACCCCGACCGTCGCCTGGAGAGCCACGTAGAGCCCGCACCGAAAGATCGAAGGCGAGATCCAGCATCCATGAGCAGCGAACCCCTGGACTTCTCCGGAAAGACCGTGATCGTCACGGGCGGCACCCGCGGCATCGGGCGCGGGATCGCAGAGCGCTTTCTCGAAGCCGGCTCCGACGTCGTGGTCTGCGGCCGCAGCGAGCCCGACAAGCCCGTCGAGGCCGGCGGCTCCCAGGCTGTCTTCGTCGCAGCGGACGTGCGCAAGATCGACCAGATCGAACAGGTCGTCGCCACGGCCAGCGACCGCTTCGGTCGACTCGACGTGCTCGTGAACAACGCCGGCGGCGCGCCCGAGGCGGCGGCCGCCACGGCCTCGCCGCGCTTCCACGAGGCGATCATCCAGCTGAACATGATCGCCCCGCTCCATTTCGCCCAGCGCGCGAACACCGTGATGCAGGGCCAGGAGTCGGGCGGATCGATCCTCTTCATCGCCAGCGTCTCGGCCATCCGGCCATCGCCGGGAACGGCCGCCTACGGCGGTGCCAAGGCCGGCCTGATCTCGATGGCGGCCAGTCTGGCCGTCGAGTGGGCGCCCCGGGTCCGGGTCAACGCGATCACGGCAGGTCTGATCGCAACCGAGCTCGCCCTCGACCACTACGGCGGCGTCGAGGGCATGGCGCGCGTCGCCGCGACCATCCCGCTCGGACGTCTTGGCCAGCCCGACGACATTGCCGACACCTGCCTCTACCTGGCCTCGCCCCTTGCGCGTTACGTGAGCGGCGCCAATCTCCTGGTCCACGGAGGTGGCGAGGCACCCGCCTTTCTCGCCGCGGCGGAAGACCCTGGCGAATCCCGTTGATCCCGCCCCCTGCCGCGGGCCCAGCTCCCTCGGGCTCAGCTCTCTCGGGCTCAGCCATCCACCCACACAGAGGAGACCTCCGATGCGCACCTTCGACAGCCCCGCCGAGCTGAAGGCCCATGTGGGCGAAGCCCTGGGCGAGAGCGACTGGCTCGAGATCACCCAGGACCGCATCAACACCTTTGCCGACGCCACCGGCGACCATCAATGGATCCACGTCGACGAGGAGCGCGCGAAAAAGGGCCCCTTCGGCGCGCCGATCGCCCACGGCTATCTCACCGCTTCCCTCGCCGCCTACTTCCTCCCGCGCATCGTCGAGGTCCGGGGCATCTCGATGGGCGTGAACTACGGCTGCGACAAGATCCGCTTCCCCGCTCCCGTGAAGGTGGGGGCGAAGGTCCGGGGCTCTGCCGTGCTGACGAGCGTCGAGGAGACGAAGGACGGCGGCGTGCAGGCCAAGATCACCCTCACGATCGAGATCGAGGGCAGCGATCGACCGGCCTGCGTGATCGAGACGATCAGCCGCTACTATCCGGCCTAGCAGGAGCACGAGCAGCGGCGAGGGGGGCGTCTCCAGCGCTTAGCCGGCGAGCAAGCGCTGGACGATTTCCCGGGCAAGGTTGCCGTCGATCTCGTCGCGATGGTCCCGCATCAGGGCGCCCATCA
>CAYWGW010000344.1:1188-3374 GCA_964457385.1 uncultured Spirochaetaceae bacterium | reverse complement strand
TCTGCTCCAACTTCAGCGACGGGGGAACGGCCCGCGCCATCCTCGCGGAGAGCGGCCTCGACCGACACCTCTCGTCGATCATCGTTTCGGAGGAGGTGGGCTTCCGCAAGCCGAGGCCCGAGATCTTCGCCTCCGTGGCGGATGCTCTCGGGCTCGCACCGCGGGAGATGCTGTACGTGGGAGACGATCTGCGCGCCGACGTGGGCGGGGCCGCCCGGGCCGGCATGCGGACGGTCTGGCTGACCCGGCGGATCCGGGACCCCGAGGCCGAGCTGGCTGCGTACGAGGGTCCGCGTCCGGATTTCGGGCTCGAGGATCTGCTGGATCTGCCGGTGCTGGTCGCCCGGCTGGCCGGTGCCGGCGGATCGAATGCCAGAGGATCGAGTGTCAGTGGATCGAGCCGGGCTGGATGAGCTGGAAGAGCCCGACCTCCGCTTCGAAGCGCGTGCCGTCCGAGCGCTGCATCTCGAAGCTGCCGGCCATCGAGCCGAAGGGTGTGGATAGTGGGCAGCCCGAGGTGTACTCGAACCCCTGACCGGGCTCGATCAGGGGCTGCTCACCGACTACGCCGGGACCGTGGACCTCCTCGGCATGGCCCGTCCCGTCGACGATCGTCCAATGGCGATGGAGCAGCTGGACGGGAATCTCGCCCTCATTGACGATCCGGATCGTGTATAGAAAGAACCAGCGGCTGGCGGGCGGACTGCTGTGCGGCTCCGAGTAGCGCGCACGGACCGTCACGCGCACGCCGCGGGTCTCGGCCTCGGAGTGGGTTTCGTAGACGTCGGATTCGCTCACGGCGTGGATGCTAGCAGCCCGGCAAAGCGCTCCTGGGGGATCCGCTCCTGGGAATCGGGGATGGCCGGAGGCCGGATGAACTGTCTGCTGCTCGAGTCCGGGGAGGTCGCGTCGGGCTTGGAATGCGTGCGCATCACGGGACGCAGGCGCCGCCACGCCGAGGAAATCCTGCGTGCCTCGCCCGGCGATACGCTGCGGGTCGGGCTCGTGGACGGGGCGATGGGCAGCGCATCGATCCTGCGGCTCGATCGCGAGGTGCTCGAGCTTCGGGTGCGGCTCGGCGATCCGCCGCCGCCCAAGCGGGCCATCACCCTGGTGCTCGCCTTGCCCCGCCCTCCCGTCTTTCGTCGGCTGCTCTCGACCATCGCGAGCCTGGGGATCGCACGCCTGCTCGTCGTGGGCACGGCGCGCACCGAGGGCAGCTTCTGGCAGAGCCGCGTCGTGGCGCCGGAATCGATCCGGGAGCGGCTGATGCTCGGGCTCGAGCAGGCTCGGGATACGATGCTCCCGGAAGTCTCGCTCCACCGTGACTTCGAGCCCCTGGTCGCGGAGGTCCTGCCGCCCCTGCTGAAGCGCAGTCGCGGTCTGCTCGCCCATCCCGCGGCCGAGGCTCCCTGCCCACATGCCCTTGCCGAGCCGCTCACGCTCTTCGTGGGGCCCGAGGGCGGATTGGTGGATCATGAGGTCGACCGGCTCGTCGGCGTCGGCTTCGAGCCCGTACAGCTGGGGGAACGGGTGCTGCGGGTGGAGCCGGTCATCCCGCTGTTGATCGGACGTCTCTCGGTCTCGTGACCGAAGATTCCATCGCCTCTGTCGGCGTCGCATCCGTCGGTCGGGTCGTGGAGGGAGGCTCGATGCCGAAGGCGACGATCCCGAAGTGCACGATCATCAGGGTCCCGTAGACGACGAGCGCGGAGTAGAGACCGATGCGGGCCAGCCGGAAGTTCTTGTGCACGACCAGGATCACCAGCCACAGACCGACCACGAGACACTTCTGGACCAGGAAGGCCCAGGGGCCGATGTCCAGGAAGAAATCCATGATCGGGTTCGCTTCGCGGCCGCCCCGATCCAGCCAGAGCAGCGTCATCAGGGCATCGCCCACGTTCAGCAGGAAGATCGTCAGCAGCAGGACCACGTCCTGCCTCGTGTAGCGATCGACGTAGCCCTCGCGATCGCTCTGGCGTCGCCCCTGACTGCGACGCGACGGCGTCACGAGGCCGCTCCATGGACGGGTGGGGACCCCGCGCCGATCCTCGGCCCGACGTTCTTCTCCATTCCAGGAAGATGGGGTCTCGTCGATCTCGGCTTTCGTCGGAGGCTCAGGAATCACGCGTCGTCCCGTCGGAATGTCTTCCGGTATCGGCTGCCTCGCCTCGTGATCTGAGCGC
>CAYWGW010000344.1:0-1088 GCA_964457385.1 uncultured Spirochaetaceae bacterium | reverse complement strand
GGCGAGCCAGTAGAGGCCGAGACCACAGAGTGCGGCTGCGGACAGCTCCGAGCTCCAGCGCAGCAGCGGGACGGGTGCGACGCGACCGGCCAGCAGGAGAAGGGGCCAGAGGAGGAGCACCAGACCGATCTGGCCGATCTCGACGCCGAGGTTGAAGCCGAGCAAAGCCGGGACGAGGCGCTCGTCCGGAAGCGCCATCTCCATCAGGATGCCCGCGAAGCCGAGCCCATGGACGAGTCCGAAGGCGAAGGTGAGTGCGGTCCGGAGCCAATCCCCTCGATGCCGGTCGACGAGGGCGAGGTAGCAGGCGGTGAAGACGAGCAGGCCCAGGACGCTCTGGAGGGGCAGGGAGCTCGAGCCGAAGGCCGCGGCGCCGGCGAGCGCCCCGAGCCCTCCGAGCAGCGCGATCGGAATTGCGGGGTGACGCCCCGAGAGCAGCCAGCCCTTCTCGATCGCGACGAGCGCCACCGAGAAGGCGATCACCGCTTCGACCGCTTCGGCGCGCGGATCGACCCGGTCGAGCACCGCGAGCGCGAGGGTGAGGCTGTGGGCGAGGGTGAAGCCGGTCACGAGCCGCGCGACCTCGCCGAATCGCGAGGACAGCAGCAGCAGTCCGAACACGAAGGCAAGATGGTCCCAGCCGCTGAGAATGTGGTCGACGCCGAGGGTGAGGTAGTCGACGAAGCGACTGCCGAGGGCAGTGTCGCCGCTCGGGGACGGCTCCGCGGAGCGGATCACGAACTCAGGCTGCGCCTCGGTCAGCACCTGCTCGCGGATCGTGTCCGAGGCACCTTCGAGCTGGACGCGCGCGAAATGCAGATGGGAGGGCGCGACGTCGAGCAGGAGGCGGCTTCGGAGGATCAGGGAGGCAGCATCGGCGGGACAGACGACGCGCCATCGATAGCGGACCCAGCCCGGCTCATCGGGCAGTCGTCTCGCTCCGCCGGGCACCGTGCACGGCTCGCCCCCGGCCCGCAGCGTCAGCTGGCGCGGAAGCGCGCGAAGGTTCGCATCCGCGATCCTGCCCGTGGCCTCGCTTCCGGCGGAGGCGGCGCGCTCCTCGCCGTCGGGGCCGTCGGGGCCGTCGG
>CAYWGW010000343.1:0-3442 GCA_964457385.1 uncultured Spirochaetaceae bacterium | reverse complement strand
GGCCCCGCGCTTGGTCACGAAGTTGTAGATCCCGCCCTTGCCCTCGGCGTTGCCGGGGTACCAGTTCTGGACGGTCGAGTACTTGATCTCGGCGCGGTCGAGGGCGACCAGCTCGACGACGGCGGCGTGGAGCTGGTTCTCGTCACGCTGGGGCGCGGTGCAGCCTTCGAGGTAGCTCACGTAGGCGCCCTCGTCGGCGACGAGGAGCGTGCGTTCGAACTGGCCCGTACCCGCCGCGTTGATGCGGAAGTAGGTCGAGAGCTCCATCGGGCAACGCACCCCTTTCGGGATGTAGGCGAAGGAGCCGTCGGTGAAGACCGCAGCATTCAGGCACGCGAAGAAGTTGTCGGAGTAGGGGACCACGCTGCCCAGGTACTGACGGACGAGATCCGGGTACTCCTGGACCGCCTCGGAGAAGGAGCAGAAGAGGATGCCCTGCTTTTCCAGCTCCGCCTTGAAGGTGGTGGCGACCGAGACGCTGTCGAAGACGGCGTCGATCGCGATGCCGTGGAGCCGCTTCTGCTCGAGCAGCGAGATGCCGAGCTTGTCGTAGGTCGAGCGCAGCTCCGGGTCGATTTCGTCGAGACTCTCGATCTGTTCGCGCTTCTTGGGGGCGGAGTAGTAGACGATCTGGTCGTAGTCGATCTTCGGGTAGTGGACCTTGGCCCAGGTCGGCACGGCGTCCTGTTCGAGCATCTCGCGGAAGCGCCGCAGCGCCTTCAAGCGATACTCCAGTAGCCACTCGGGCTCGTTCTTCTTGGCCGAGATCAGGCGGACCACGTCCTCCGAGAGGCCGGGGGGGACACGGTCTTCTTCGATGTCCGTGACGAAGCCGTACTTGTAGTCCTGCTTCGCGATTCGCTCGAGCTCGGGATTGGCGCCTACCATGATTCCTCCGATGGGCCGGACCGTCGTCCGTTTCGCGGGTCCGTTCGTTCGATCTGCAGCATCGCGTTCGGAAGGTCGGGGCCCTTCGCTCCGCTCGTCCTGCCACTCGTCCTGCTCGTCCAGTCACGACCCCCCACAAGGTCGGCCAGGGTCACGTCGGTCAGGGCCCGCTCGACTACGCGGCTGATTCGCTGCCAGGGCTCGCGCACGGCGCATACCCGCTCGTGCTCGCAGAGCTCGGGGCCGATCGCGCAATCCGTCAGCGCCACGGGCCCCTCGAGCACCCGGATCATCTCCGAGACCGGCAGGTCCTCGGGCGCCCGGGCCAGTCGGTAGCCCCCCTTCGAGCCGCGCAGGGACTCGAGCAGCCCCTCTCTCGCCAGGGCCTTCAGGATCTTGCTCACCATCGGCACCGGTAGCTCGGCCGCCTCGGCGAGCTCCCGTGCGTTGTGGGGCGCATCCGTCGGATCGCCGGCGAGCTGAGCCATCAGGACGATGCCGTAATCGGTGGCCTTGCTGAGTCGAAACATCCGCTCTCCGTCCCCGCTTCTCCAGCTACGCAGTGGAGAATATCGGACCAATTCGGTCCTGTAAATACAGAACCCCAATAGTCCGGTATCAGCCGGGCGGGATCGATCCGTGGCAAACCGTGGCAAATACCCATCATTTCTGGTCGGCCAGGTCTTCCCGTTGAAGAAAACGCAGCATCGGGAGAAGCAGGGGCTGCCCGTCATGGGGCCAGTCGACCGGAGGCGTCTGGAGTCGGCCCGGCCGCGTGATGCGGGAGACCCCGAGTGCCGCGAGGGCGCGCGAGAGCGTCTCCGACGACTCGGGCTCGAGGCCGGCCAGGGCGACGCTCGAGAGCTGGCCTCGGAACGGTTCGAGCGCGCGCAGCAGCTCGGGAATCGTTGCGGCGGGCAGGAGCCGCAGGAATCGATGGAGCGGTGTCGGACGCGCCCGGATCTCATCCTCGAGGATCACGAGAGCGTTCTCGCCGTCGAGCACCCGCACGTCCTGCCCGCTCGCCGCCCGCATCCGGGCCTCGTCGCGCTCGTGGACCTGCGCGGCGCGGACTGCCAATGGGACCTCGCCCCTCGGCAGCGCCCGGGCGATCCGTTCGAGCGCGTCGGCCAGGGCCGTGGCGAGGCGTCGGCGATCCTCGGACGCGGCATCGAGCAGGTAGACCATCGCGGGCGAGAGACAGCCCGATTGGTCCCAGCGTGCGACGTCGAGGGCGAGGTCCGTGGCGATCGACGCGAGCCGCTCTGGATCCCGGGCGCAGTTGCCAGCAAGAATCGCGATCGAGAAGCGATGGCCGTAGGCGACGAATCGTTGGTTCGGACGCAGGCGTCGGCCGATCTCTTCGATCGTCTCGTCCGAGCCCGTTGCGACGACGCACGGCGCCTCGAGCAGGCTCGAAAGCGCGGCCTCGTCTTCGACGGGGAAGGTGATTGGCTCGAAGGCCCGGGCCAGATCCGGATGCACCGCGGCCAGGGACCGTTTCAGCAGACCTCCGCTCACGGGATCCTTCGAGGTCTCGCGCAGCAGCACCGGCGACCCGCCCACCAGCGGCAGCAGCCCCGAGAGCAGCGTCGGCATCGGAATCGCCCCGCCCGCGAGCACGGCCGTCCAATCGAAGGGTGCGAGCGCCCGCCGCCCGCGGCCCGCCGCTGGCTCCGATCCGACCGGGGCGAGTTCCTCGCGACAGCAGGCGCGGAACTGCTCCGGATCCCAGGCGCATAACGCGCTCTCGAGTCCCTCGGCCACGGTCTGCGGATGAAACGGCGTGGTGGCGCCCAGCGTCTCGGCCAGCTCGCGGCGGAGGGGCGAGTCGTGCGCGGTCCAGAGAGCGAGGGCGCGGGTCACGCCTGCCAGCCGATCCGCCAGGGGCATCCGTTGCAGCGCCGCCCGCGCCTGCTCGAGCCGCCCCCGGGCTGCGCGCACGCGCTCGCCGCCCGCGTCGGGCCAGACGATCTCGAGGCCGCTCATCGGCGGCCTTCCTGCTCCCGGCCGGTGGTTTCCGGGGCCGCGCCCCTCGCGCACCCGGCGGCGACCTCCGGGTCGGAGTTGGGATCGGCTTCGGGATCGAGCATCAGATCCGCGGCGAGCGAGCAACCCCGTTGCTCCGCCCCGGTGGCGCGTCCGAGCACGTCGAAGCCGAGCGCCTCCCCCTGCTCGTCGAGCACGAGCCGCCCGAGATCCGCGGTCTGGACCGCCGCGATGCTGCCGGTATTCGCGAGGTCCTGGACCAGGACCATGCCCACCTCGCCGGCGCGCACGTCTTCGCCCGTCGCCGGATCGATCAGGCGCACGCGGGTCCAGGGCGGCACCCGCTTGCGCCGCGGTCCCGCCGGATCGAGCAGTGTCGAGTCGTAGAACTGACTGCCGAGCTCCGTCATCCCGTACTGGTTCAGGATGCTCGACGGCGGCAGCCCGAAGCGTCGGGCCAGCTCGGCCCGTAATACGTCCCGCGGCACCTCGCGACTGCGTCCCTTGAAGCCGCCGGTCTCGAGGATCCGGGAGCCCGGCGGCAGGCGCCAGTCGTGCCCGGTGC
>CAYWGW010000342.1:873-3468 GCA_964457385.1 uncultured Spirochaetaceae bacterium | reverse complement strand
GCCCCTGAGCCTGGTCAGCCTGGCGGTCGCCACCCCCATGATCCTGTGGGCATGGCCGATCCATCCGTAGGTCGCTCGTCTTTCGGCCGTCGCACTCGTCACTCGGAACAGCGGCGGATCTGCGTGACTGAACCGCGCCGGGCATCCCGTAAACTCGTTCAGGTTCTAGACAGTGGCCTCCTCGCAGGAATCCCGGAAGTGCGGCTGGAGGCCTTCCACCCGGGACCCCAGGAGCTCTTCTACCATGCGGAGCCCCTCGACGTGGCCAAGCATCTCACTGGGCGTGAGACTTGCCAACGTGGCACTTACAAAGAGGCTGAGACCGACGCCTACACGAGGAAGGTGAGCGAGCAGATCCAGGAGTAGCCTCCGCCCCGCCAGATACTGGAACTCGCGGCTCGGAGAGGGACCAGTCGCTGCGTGCGGGGCGGAATTGCCAGAAACACCCGTCTCGGCGGTGCCGAGATCGCCGTTTCCGACAAGTCAGACCGGGATGGGGCTCTTCAGCTCCTTGCGCGCTAGTCGAAGCCCCAGCGGGCCTTGTTCTCTGCGATCTGTTCCGGTGTGGGCAGCGGCTTGTCTTCCTTCTCGGGGACCCGGCGATCCTCGGTCGCATCGACGATTCGCTCGTTCAGGGCGATGTCCTCCTCGAAGACGTCGGGCACCTGCTCGTCTTCGAAGATCGCCTCCCAGGGACATTCGGGCTCGCAGACGCCGCAGTTGATGCACTCCTCGGGATCGATGAAGAGCTGGTTCGGGAACTCGCTTCGATCGTCGCCCGTGTATTCGTAGATGCAGTCGACGGGACAGACCTCGACGCAGCTCTGGTCGACGCAATCGCGGCAGAGACGCGTAATCACCCAGGCCATGTGCTTTGCCTCCTCGCCCGCGCGGACGATGTCGTCCACGCGAGGTCATCTTTGCCCGCGTGGGAGCCAGTCGGGACCGCGGGCATCGTGCAGGGTTCGAGGGAAGGCGCTAGCCGACCGTGTCGCGCTTCCCGATGACGTCGTCGAGCCGGATCACCATACTCGACTCCGGCTGATCCAGATCCGCGAGCGAGATCGAACCGAAGAGATCCCGCAGCTGGTGATCGGCCCGCCTCCAGAGCGCGCGAATCGCGCAATCGGTGGAGCGCACGCATTGGCGCTTCCGCCCCGGATGGCAATCGCAGAAATCGGCCCGGAAGAAGGGGCCCCCGAGCGCCAGGATCGCGTCCCAGACGGAGATCTCGGCGGCCGGACGCGACAGCCGATAGCCGCCTCGGGCGCCCCGCGTCGCCGACACGAGCCCCGCCTTCTTGAGCGGCGCCATCAGCCGAGCCACGTATTCATGGGAGATGCCCTCGAGACGCGCGATGAGAGCGATCGTCACCGTCTGCTGGGCGCCCTCTTCCTGGGCGACGCGCAGCAGGCAGCGGAGCCCATACTCTTCTTGCGACGAAAGTTGCATGGGCAAGATCTTGTCAATAGATGACAAGTTTGTCAATATTAAATCTGCGGGCCGCTCGAGGCGCAGCAGAGGACAGCCGACGGGCTTCCTTAGGGAGTCCGAGGCCGCTTGGAGAGTCGGCGCGCCGGGGTCGAGTTCGAGGGAGTGCGGGGAGTGCAGAGGGCCAGCGCCGGGCGCGACACGCGATCTCCGGCCCGCTCGGGGCGGAAGCGGCTCCGATCGTCCCGACGCGAGCATGCCCGAATCCAGAAGGAGGGGTCGGAGCGATGACGGAAGAGATCGAGTCGCGCGGCAGCCGTTCGTCGCATTCCCAGGGATCGGCGGATCTGCTCGAGATCTACCTGAGAGAGATCCGAGACACGCCGGTCTTGAACCGTGAGGAGGAGCGCGAGCTCTGTCAGGCCATGGAGCAGGCAGAGTCGGAGTTTCGTGACGCGATCAGCCAGATTCCGGATATGGCCCGCGAGCTCCTCGGGATCTGGAAGACGCGTCGCGCCAAACGTCTCGTGACAGGCATGCTCAGCCGCTTCAGTCGCGACGGCAGCCAGCGCGATCTCTCTCGTCTGATCGACGAGAAGCTGGGAGCCCTCGAGGCGACGCTCGCAGAGCTGGATACGCTCCCGTTTCATGCGGAGGAGAAACTCGATGACGGGATCGGCCTGCCTCGGCGCTCCTCGGGGCAGTCTTCCCGGCGCCGATCCGCGCGCTCCGAGCGCCAGCGACTCCGTCGGTCGATTGCGGACCAGCTGCGTGCGGCCGAGATCGATCTTCCCTGGCTCCTCACGATCTTCCACTCACTGACCCGTAAGCTCTCGGATCCGGGAAGGAAGAAGAGTCGTCGCGCGCCGCGCGCGCTGCGCGACGCAGAGGAGGCCTTCGCGCGGCTCTCCGAGAGCAAGAACCGATTCATCACGCATAACCTCCGGCTCGTGATCCGATGCGCCAAGAGCTACCGCGGACAGGGGCTTCCTCTCATCGACCTGATCCAGGAGGGCAACTGCGGATTGATCCGCGCCATCGAGAAGTTCGACTATCGGCGCGGCTACAAGTTCTCGACCTACGCCATCTGGTGGATCGAGCAGTCCGTCGCCCGGGCCGTCGCCTTCAAGTCGCGCAACGTCCGGCTGCCGAGCACGCTGCTCG
>CAYWGW010000342.1:0-863 GCA_964457385.1 uncultured Spirochaetaceae bacterium | reverse complement strand
CTGCTCGACGAGCAGCGGAAGCTGAGGCGTCTCGAGCAGGAGCTGCGCGCGCGCAGTCGCGCCGAGCCGCTCGAGATCGACCTCGTCCAGAGCCTGACCGACAGCCCCCAGGCGGCCGACGATCTCCGACGAAGCTTCAGCGCGGAGGTCTCGAGCGCCACGCCCGTCAGCAGCATGCAGTCGACTACGCTCGAGGAGACGCTGCGCCAGGAGGAGACTCAGCCCTTCCTCGAAGCCTTCGACCACCTGAGGGTCCAGGCGGCGCTCTCCGACGTGATCCTCGGCCTCGGCGAGCGCGAGCGCACGATCCTCTCCATGCGCTTCGGCCTCACCTCGGATCGGACCTACACGCTCGACGAGGTCGGCTCCCGGCTCGGCGGCATCAGCCGCGAGAGGGTCCGCCAGATCGAGAAGCAGGCGCTGGCTCGACTGGGCGAGCTGCCCGAGGTGAGGCGACTCGCAGAAGAGATGAGCCTGTAGGGCCGAGGACCTCCTCGTCGTCCTCCGTAATCCTCTTCCGGATCGAGGGCAGCTCGAGGGTGAACCGCCCCGGAAATCCCGGAGACTCTTCTACTCGAGCGCGTACCTCGATCTTCCGGACGATTCTCACTGGAACGCCCGCGCGGCCGACCTGGCAGCGCAGACCTGGGCTACGAGCCTGTCGGGTGGTGAGCCGTTATTCGTGTTCGCCACGAAGCTCTCGAATGACTCCCCGCTGCGGTTCGCGACGCAGTCGCCGCACGTTGCGTCGTGCGGACATGGGGGAGCCGACGACGGAGCATCCATCCGTTCGAGCGCCGACCGTGAGCCATCGTGTCATCCGGCCGACAGAGCGTCGAGCCCACGTCGTGAGGCAAGGCGAC
>CAYWGW010000341.1:0-3483 GCA_964457385.1 uncultured Spirochaetaceae bacterium | reverse complement strand
GGGCCCGTCAGCATGGCCGAGTCGGCCAGGGTGCCGACGCGGATGCTCGGACCGCTCGTCGCTCGCGTCGCGTCGGCCTCCATCTCAGAGCATCGCCGTATCCGTCTCGAGGCCGAGCAGCAGGCGACCGGTCAGCTCGAGCGTCGCCGGCGCGACCATCATGTGTTGGGTCGCGACGTGGACGTCCCGGAAAATGCGTTGCAGCGGCGAGCGGCGGTAGACCGAGGTGCCCCCGGCGAGGTGGTACATCAGGTCGACGGCCTCGGCACAGCTGCGTGTCGCGTGGGTCGTGGCCAATCGGATGTCGCGTCGATGGCCGGTCTCGATGCCACCGCCGGCCAGCGCACTCTGCCAGGCCTCCTCGATCGTCTCGTAGTAGAAGGCCCGGGCCGAGCGCCAGAGCGCCTCGGCCCGGGAGACGTCGGCCTGGGCGGCGGCGCGGGCGGCGAGGGGGCGCGCGCTGCCCGCTGGCAGCTTGCCGCCCGCGATCTCGATCAGCTCGTCGATGGCGGCGCGCGCGAGGCCGAGCGAGACGGCGGCGATGCCCATGGCGAGCAGCCCGAATTGCGGGAACGCGTAGAGCGGGCGCTCGAGGGGGCCGTCGACGCCGAGCCCCACGGCGCGGCTCTCGGGCACGAAGCGGTCGTGGAACGCGAAGTCCGTGCTGCCTGTGCCCGCGAGTCCGGAGACATACCATGTGTCGAGGAACTCGACCTCGTCGGCGGGCACCAGCATCATGCGCGAGCGCGGCGTGCCGTTGGCGAGCCGCTCGATCTCGCCGTCACGCACGACCTGACAGCCGCCCATGATCCAGTCCGCGTTCTGGGTGCCCGAGCCCCAGGCCCATTGGCCCTCGACGCGGAAGCCGCCCTCGACCGCTTGCGCCCGTCCCTTTGGCGCGAAGACGCCGCAGAGCAGCGTCGTCGGCTGGGCGAAGATCTCCCGAGCGGAGGCCTCCGGGAGCAGGGCGAGGACGCTGCCCGAGGTCGCACCGATGAAGACGCACCAGGCGCAGGCGCCATCGGCCCGGGCCAGCGTCTCGATCGTCTCCATGGTGTCGGCGGGAGGTAGCTCGAGGCCGCCGTAGATCTCCGGCACGCACATGCGGTAGAAGCCGGCCTCGGCGAAGCGCTGCGAGAGATCCCGGGGCAATCGGCGTTCGGCCTCGATCGCGTCGGCGCGCTCGCGCAGCATCGGCGCCAGCGCCTGGGCCGCCGCCAGGGTTCCGGACGGCGTCTTCGACGGCGCTGCACTCATCCTGCCTCCTCGCTCGCCAGCCCGAGACGGTTGGCGATGTTGTTCTTCTGCATGTTGGAGGAGCCTCCGACGATCGGCATCCCGAGCAGGTCGCGCACGTGGCGCTCCATGTCGTGGCCTTCGGCGAGTCCGTAGGCGCCGAGGATCTGCTGGCAGACCAGGGCGATCTCGACGGCGGTGTCGGCGACGAAGAGCTTGGCCATCGAGGTCTCGACCGAGCAGGGCTGCCCGGTCTGGGCGAGCCAGGCGGCGCGGTAGAGCATCAGCCGGCAGGCCTCGAGCTTCGTCCGGGCCTCGGCGAGGTCATGGCGGACGGCCTGATGGGCGCTGATGGGCTTGCCGAACTGCCGGCGCTGCTGGGCGTAGCTCCAGGCCTCCTCGACCGCCGCCTGGGCGATGCCGAAGGTGACCGCCGTGATCTCGATCTTCTCGACGTCGAGGGCGCGGCCGGCGAGCATGCGCCAGCCCCGGTTCCAGGCCGCCTCGCCCCCCACGATGTTCTCGACCGGGATCCGGACGTCCTCGAAGAGCACGTCGCTCGAGAGCGTATATCGGAGGTTGGCGTGCTCGATCGGATGGATCCGGACACCGGGCGTCTTCGGCGGGATCAGCAGGAAGGAGAGGTTCTTGTAGCGCGGCGCCTCGCGGTCGCTCTTCACGAGGCAGTAGATGTAGTCGGTCCAGTCGGCGCCCGTGCACCAGCGCTTGAAGCCGTTCACGACGATTTCGCGGCCGTCGGCGGAGCGCTCGGCGGTGGTGCTCACGCTGGCGAGGTCGCCGCCCACCTCGGGCTCGGAGAGCCCGTAGGCGAAGAGCAGCTCGCCCCGGGCAAGCTTCGGCAGCAGCTCGCGTTTCTGTTCCTCGGAGCCGTTCTCTCCGATGTTGATCGCGCCGTAGAAGGCGCAGTGGATGAAGGGACCCGCCAGGAAGGCGCCGCCGCGGCAGAGCTCCTCGATCACGGCGACGGCCGCCACGAGATCGCGTCCCTGGCCGCCGTACTCCTCGTCGATCGTGAGGCCGCAGACGCCGAGGTCGGCGAGCTTGCGGAAGAGCTCGGGCGGAAAGCGATGCTCGCGATCCCATTGGCGGACGCGTTCCGCCGGCATCTCCGCCTGGACGAAGCGCTGCAGGGTCTCCCGCAGCATGCTGATGTGTTCGGGCTCTTCCGTGAAGTACATGGATCTCTTCTCAGGTCGAGGGTGTCGGGTAGAGGGTCTCAGGTGGAGGGCTCGTCCGCGCCCGGCCAGGCGACGCCCCAGCGGTCGGCGAAGGAGAGCTTCTCGATCGGTCGCCGGCGGATCGGACCGTGTCCGCGTAGCAGCGGATAGCCGATCGGGACTACCGCCGCCGTCGCCCAGGGATCCGGGATCTCGAGCAGCGTCCGGACCTCGTCCTCGCATTGACACAGCAGCGTCGTCAGCACACAGCCGAGCCCCTCCGCCCGACAGGCGAGCAGGGCGTTCTCCACCGCCGGGTAGATCGAGGCCCCGCCGACCACCGAGACCCGATCGAGATGGGCGTCGGTGATCGCCATCAACTTGGGATTGAAGCAGAAGACCAGCACCGCGGGCGTCTGCGCGAAATGATCCGCCAGGTGGTTTCCGGCGGCGAGCATCTTGTGGGTCTGTGCCTTCACCTCCTCCGAGGCGTTCTCGATCAGGCCGAGATGGTGCTTGGCGTAGGCGTACCAGCGCTCCGAGTAGAGCTCGCCGAGGCGCTGCTTCGGGGCGTCGGCGCGGACGACGACGACGCGCCAGGGCTGGGTGTTGCCGCCCGTCGGCGCCCAGCTCGCGGCCTCCAGCACCCGGGCCAGCACCTCCTCCGGAATCGCCTCCGGTCGCAGGCGGCGCACCGCCCGCAGCGTGCTCATGGCTTCGTAGAGACCGATCTCGGCCATCGTCCACTTTCTCCTTCTCGCCTGTCGTTTCGCCATGTGTTCCTCGACTAACGCCCTTCGAACACGGGCCTGCGCTTTTCTCGGATTGCCGCCAACGCCTCGCGATGATCGTCGCTCTGGAAGGTCACGATCTCGAGCGCCGTCGACGTGTCGAAGGCGGTATTCAGCACCTCCTTCACGACCTTGTTCACCGCCTGCTTCGTGTACTGGATTGCGAGCGGGGCGCCCTGGGACAGGCGGGTGGCGAAGGCGAAGGCCTCGGACTCGAGCGCGTCGTCCGGCACGACCCGGTTGACCAGCCCCAGACGCTCCGCCTCGAGCGCCGGCAC
>CAYWGW010000340.1:0-3495 GCA_964457385.1 uncultured Spirochaetaceae bacterium | reverse complement strand
GGCGTCGTCGAGAAGCTCGGCATCGGACCCGACGTCTGCCTCGCCCGCAATCCGCGCCTCGCCTACGGCCGCATGACCGGCTGGGGCCAGGAGGGCCCCCTCGCCCGCCAAGCCGGACACGACATCAACTACATCGCCCTCTCCGGCGCCCTCCACGCCATCGGCCGCCGCGGCGAGGCGCCGGCCATCCCCCTGAACCTGATCGGCGACTTCGGCGGCGGCGGACTGCTGCTCGCCTTCGGGCTCGTCTGCGCCATGCTCGAGGCGCGCGGCTCGGGCCAGGGACAGGTCGTCGACGCCGCCATGATCGACGGCGCCGCGCTCCTGATGGCCAGCATCTACGGGGCCCACCAGACCGGCTACTGGAGCGACGAGCGCGGGACCCACATGCTCGATTCCGGCGCCCACTTCTACGACGTCTACGAGACCTCCGACGGCCGCTGGATTTCGATCGGCTCGATCGAGCCCCAGTTCTACGCCGCCCTGCTCGAGCGCCTCGGCCTCCCGCCCGAATCCCTGCCCGCCCAGATGGACCAGCAGGCCTGGCCCCAGCTCAAGGTCCGCTTCGCCGAGATCTTCAAGACGAAGACCCGGGACGAGTGGTGTCGGATCTTCGAGGGCAGCGATGCCTGCTTCGCTCCGGTCCTCGGCATGGCAGAGGTCCACGCCCACCCGCACAACATCGCTCGCGACACCTTCCATGAGACTCACGGGGCCCGACAGCCGCGACCGGCGCCCCGCTTCAGTCGGACGCAGGCGGAGGTGAGCCGGCCGCCTGCGGCGATCGGCGCGCATACGGACGAGGTGCTCGGGGAGCTCGGGTACTCCGACGAGGAGATCGCTCGGTTGCGAAAGGCTGGGGCCGTTCACTCGCTCGGAACCGACGACCGAGGAGTCCCTGAATCAAGCTCGCCCGTCCAGGATGCCGATCGAAGTTCCAACGAATCCTGAAGAAGATGGCCTGCCGAGAGTCCGTCGTCGGGGGCGAGCTCAGCCGGCCGGCATGTACGGATGCACCTCCTTCTCGTAGAGGTCGAGCATCGCCCAGGAATCCTTCGGGTCGATGCCCGCGAGCAGTGGATTCAGGTAGAAGACGCTGTGCGGACCGAGGCCTTCGACGAGCTCGAGGGTCTGCTCGGGAGTGAGGATCCGATAGGCGTCGCTCTGGCGGATGGTCTCCTCGGTCATGTCCCGGGCATAGGGGCCCGCGGGCCGGCCGTAGGCCTCGACCGTCCAATCGCTGTAGGAGCGCAGCTGATGGAGCAGATGCGGGGCCAGCCGCGACCAGTCGCGCTCCGGATCCTTCGTGACCCAGAGGAAGATGGGGCCCTGGGCGGGATAGTCGCCGGGATCGGGCTTGCCGAGCGCCAGACATTCCTCGCGGTAGGGCTTCCACAGCCGTGCATCGAGAGGCGGGAACCAGTCGTCGGCGATGCGCGCCGCGCGCCGGGCCGCCGCGGCGGAGCCTCCCCCCAGCAGGATCGGCGGCGGCGGCTCGGGCTTCGGCGTCACATGACAGCGGCGCCCCTCCCACTCGAAGGGCTCGCCCGTGAAGGCGAGCCGCAGGAACTCGATGGTCCGGCCGACGGCCTTCCAGCGCTCGTCGAGGGAACGACCGAACATCTCGAACTCTGCCGGCCGGTAGCCGCCGCCCACACCGAGCAGCAGCCGACCGCCGCTCGCGAGCTGCGCCACCGCCGCATCCTCCGCCAGCTTCACGGGATCGTAGAGCGGCGCCAGCAGCACGGAGGTCCGGAGCATCATGCGACGCGTGCGACCCGCCATGGCCGAGGCAAGGATCAGCGGCGAGGGGTTGTAGCCGTCGGGCGAGCAGTGGTGCTCGCCGAGGCCGACGGTGTCGAAGCCGAGCCCGTCGGCCCACTCCACCTGATCGAGCGCCGCGGCGTAGAGCTCGCGCGCCGGGGCACCGAACGCCGGCGCCCGCATATCGTAGCTGATGACCCGCTCCATTCGACCATCCCTCGCTGGATCAACTGACCTCGTGCCGTCGCCAGACGGGCTCGCCGGACGGGCGACCCGCTCCACGGTAGCCTCTTCCGACACGCCGATCCGAGAGGATTCTCGTTCGATTTGTTGCGCTCACCGCTTCTGCACTTCCTGATCCTGGGCGGCCTGCTCTTTGCGTTCGAGTCGCTCTCGGCGCGCGTTTCGACGAGGCCGGTCGTCGAGATTCGAAAGAGCGACCTCCGCGCCGAGGTCGAGCGCTTCGAGGCACGGATCGGTCGCCCTCCGGACGAGCCGGAGCGTGCGGCGCTCGCGGAGCAGGTCGTGGCAGAGGCTCTCTGGCTCGAAGAGGCCCGAGCCCTCGGACTGCCGCGGGAGGACCCCATCGTACGGCGCCGGCTGCTGATGAACATGCGCTTCCTTGAGGACGACGCCGAGGAGAAGGAAGCCGGGGCGACGGAAGCGGATCTGCTCGCGCGCGCCCGTGAGCTCGGGCTGGAACGCAGCGATCCCGTCGTGCAGCGCCGACTCATCGATCGGATGCAGGCCCGGGTGCGCGCCTCGGTCGAGCGCCGCCCAGTCGACGAAGCCGACCTCGCCCGTCACCATCGCGAGCACGCCGATCGTTGGCGCGAGCCGCCGCAGCTCGACCTGACCCACGTCTATCTCTCCCGGGGCAAGCGGGGAGAGCGACTCGAGCACGACGCGGCGGAGCTCCTCGCGAGCCTGCGCGGCGCCGAAGTGGCGCCCGGAGACACGACGGACCGAGGCGATCCCTTCCTCGTCGGGAGTCGCTTCCGGGCCGCCACGCCGAGACAGCTCGTCTCGCGCTTCGGTCCGGCCTTCGAGGCGGCCGTCCGGGAGGCCCCGGTCGGCCGCTGGATCGGGCCGATCGAGTCGGCCTTCGGCCTGCATGCGGTCTGGATCCACGCCCGCGTGCGGGAGCGGCTGCCGCCGCTCGAAGAGATCCGCGAACGGGTCGTCGCGGATTGGCGCGAGGCCGAGTCGAGGCGCGCGCTGAAATCCCACGTCGAGCGCCGCCGCGCCGCCGTCGAGCTGCGGTTCGTGGAGGACGCGGATTCCGTTCCCTGAGCCCCGACCGCTCCCGATTCCGACCAGCTCCGCGCCCCCGGTCGACGCCTAACGTTCTCGACTGCGCGTCCCGGGTGATCGATCGCGGGCGATCCCGGAATCGGTTCTGCGCGGGCGTGCGCGCGCGGGCCGCAGCGGCTCGAGGTCGCCGAGCAGGAAGGGCCGCGTGATCCCGTTCTCGCCGTCGATCGCGACGTGATGGCCGAGGACCGCGAGGCCCGACGCGGGATCGTCGGCGATCGTGCCTCGACAGCCCGTGTACTCACTGTGCGGATTACGGATCCGAACCCGATCTCCCCGTCGATACTGCATGATCTCTCGTCGCCCCCCGAATTCTCGCCCCCGAAGCCGACCTGGCCCCAGCGGGTCCCGACCGCCCCCTCCCCTCAGCGGGACGCCACCGTCGCCACCAACGGCGACGGCGTGCCCACGCTCATG
>CAYWGW010000339.1:1664-3537 GCA_964457385.1 uncultured Spirochaetaceae bacterium | reverse complement strand
GGTGTGGGTTGTAGATCTCGGGGGCACCTCAACCGCCGAGAAGCTGTTCATGCGGACACTCGCTGATGCAATGGGCCTCGTCGATGGCGAAGAGCGGGCACTCGATCCGGCGCAGGATCTCCCGGAAGCGCGGGAAGACGAGCCGCTCCGGCGCCACGTAGACGAGCCGCAGGCGCCCCTGCTCGAGCGCGTCGAGGCGGCGCGCCATCTCCGCGCCGTCCAGGGTGGAGGCGAGGAAGCTGGCCTCGATCCCGAGCTTTTCGAGGGCATCGACCTGGTCGCGCATCAGCGCGATCAGCGGCGACACGACGACCGTCGTCCCGGGCAGCAGCAGCGCCGGCAGCTGGTAGCAGAGGCTCTTGCCGCCGCCCGTCGGCGCGACGAGCAGCAGCCGGTGCTCGTCGAGCAGCCCCTCGATCGCCTCGCGCTGGCCCGGCCGGAAGGCCTCGTGCCCCAGACGCGCCAGCCCCTCGGCGAGGGCAGCGTCGCGCTCGGGCCCGGGGCGGTCGAGCCGGTCGGGCCGGTCGGGCCGGTCGGGCCGGTCGGGATCGGCGCAGTCGAGCCGGTCGTGCCGGTCGGGATCGGGTCGGGGGAGGCGGTTCATGGGTCTCGTACCGGTGATCGCGGCACGCTAGCACGCGGCCGTTCTGGGGCTCGGCCGTGGACGATCGGCTTCACGCTCGGATGCGGATATGCGATCGTAGTTGCGACGAGCGGATCCGCTCGCGAGGAAAGCGCTTCGATGCAGGAGCAGGGGTGGCGGCAGGGGGTGCGGCCGGCGGGGCCGACGCGGCCGGCGCCGTCGGCAAGCTCGGTGCCGACTACCCGCGCGACGCGCACGGCCTGGGAGCCGGTGCCCTACGTGGTCTACGGCCGGCTCGAGTCGTGGCAGGCGGTGGCGTTGCTCGGGGTGCTGCGGGCAAAAGGGCTCGCGAGCCAGCGGGTCGAGCCTTCGGCGTCGCTCGTGCTCGAGCTGGCGGCGCGGACGGGGCGCGAGGACGGCCCGTACCTGCGGACGCCGGAAGGCTTCGTGCTCGCGGAACTGCCTGCCATTCTCGACTGGCTCGAACGGGTCCACCCGGAGCCGGGACTGCTGCCGCCGCCCGAGCGGCCGGTCCGTCGGATCTGTGCGCGCATCCTGGAGGCCTGGATCGAGGAATGGCTGGCACGGGGATCGCGGGCTGGATCGTCGGCTGGATCATCGGATGGCGGATCGCCGGGCGGATCGCCGGGTCGATCCGCGGCGGGCCTCGATCGATTGGCGGCGCATCTGTCGTCCTCTCGGTTCCTGCTCGGTCCGGCGCCCAGCCGCCCGGACTGGCTCCTCGCGGCCTGGCTGGAGACGGAGGTCCTCGTCGAGCCCAACGTCCGCGCCGATCTTCAGCATCGCGCCCCGCGCCTGGTCTCGCTCGCCAGCGAGCTCTTCGCGGTCGACGGTGCCGCCCGGCCCGAGGCGGATGCGCGCGACGACGCGATCGCACTCTCGCTGCTCCCGCTGCTCGAGGAGATCGCGAGCGACCATCATCCCTACCTGCAGGCCAATCGGAGTGCGCTCGCACAGGGCGAGAGCGAGTTCGTCTACACGCGCGAGCCGGGTCGTGACCAGCCGGCCCTCCCGGAGCGTTCGGCGTCGCTTCCGAGGAGCGTTCCGGGCTGCTCCGCGGCCCGATGCCGGACCCGGCGCGAGAGCGAGCTCCGACGGATCGAGATCGGACGCGAGCTCGCGGCGCTGCCGACCGCAGCGCAGGCCGCCGTCCGGCGCGTGCTCGATCCCGTCGGCGCCCGCCGGGTTTATGCCCTGCCTTCGGCGCTCGAGCCGATCGATCCCGCGGATCCGCGGAGTCTCTGAGGTCGGGAGCCCGCCGAGCTCGCC
>CAYWGW010000339.1:0-1564 GCA_964457385.1 uncultured Spirochaetaceae bacterium | reverse complement strand
TAGTAGATTCAAAATGAAGCTTCCCCAAACCCCTCCGACTTTCGCCCAGTCGATCGAGTCCCTCAGGGACCCCGAGCGCCTTCTCCAGATCCTCTCCCTGAGCGCGGGGCCGGCGCCAGGTGGCCGATACCGCCACTGGCACACCCTGCGCCACGTAGCGCCGCCAGACGGATTCACCTCGGAAGAGTGGTGGGCAGCGATCAAGTTCGCACGCGTGACGATCCGCCGCGAGCTGCCCATCAGGGATTCGCTCGGGCAGCCATTCTTCTACTCCACGCCCGATCCGGTGCTTCAGATGCTCCATGAGATCGATCGCGACGCCAGCGGTCGAATCGCGCTCCCCGACCAGATTACCAACCCGCAAACACGAGACCGATACATCCAGAGCTCGCTCATCGAGGAGGCAATCACCTCGAGTCAACTCGAGGGTGCTGCCACGACTCGAGATCAAGCAAAACAGATGATCCGATCGGGCAGGGAACCCAGAGATCGAAGCGAACGCATGATCCTCAACAATTATCGAGCGATGAAGTTCATCAGCACCCTGAAGGACCAGCCTCTGAGCGAGGAGATGATCTCGGACATCCATGCGACGATCACCGAGGGAACACTGGAGGATGCCGCGCGCCCCCCCTATTTCCGGATACCCGGTGACGGCATCGCGGTTTATGACGAGCGCGACAACACACTCCTGCACCAGCCACCGAACGCCGTAGAGATCGGGGATCGAATGGCCGCCATGTGTGCGTTCGCCAACGACCCGGATTCTCCGGGATTTCTCCACCCAGTCCTCAAGGCGATCATTCTTCACTTCTGGCTGGCGTACGACCATCCCTTCATAGACGGCAACGGACGTACGGCGCGTGCTCTCTTCTACTGGTCGATGCTCTCGGATGGGTTCTGGCTCACGGAGTTCCTTTCCATTTCGAGCATCCTTCGTGCTGCCCCTGCAAGCTACGGCCGCGCCTTCCTCTATACGGAGACCGACGAGAACGATCTCACCTACTTCATTCTCTACCAGCTCGGCGTCGTAGTACGAGCCATCGCACAGCTACACGAGTTCCTCGCGAAGAAGACCGACGAGATTCGTGAGACCGAACAGCTGGTACAAACCTCCACTGCGCTGAATCATCGCCAGATCGCGCTGCTTGGTCATGCCCTGCGGCATCCGGGCCAGCGCTACACGATCGAATCCCATAAGAACAGTCACCGAGTCACCTACCAGACTGCCCGCTCGGACCTCCTCGACCTCGAGTCGACAGGGCTGTTCTCCAAATCGAAGTCGGGTCGTGCGTTCGTCTTCTGTCCGGTTCCGGACCTCCATGAACGGCTTGCAGGGACGCCCGGCGTCTGACGAAGAGGATCTCATCCGCGATCTCGGTGTTCGAGCGGGGCAAGGCGCGGCGGTCGTCGCGGATGAGGCCTGTCGAACCGAACCACGAGCCATCGAGATCGCGAGCGTCGGGGGACGTTCTCTTGGGGCAGGCGCCCGCGATCGCCGCACGCAGCGCCGCCGTCGAGGTCTGCGACGAGCCGCCCCGTCAATGCGATAGCGGGCCGACTC
>CAYWGW010000338.1:1659-3537 GCA_964457385.1 uncultured Spirochaetaceae bacterium | reverse complement strand
CGCACGTTCGAGAAGTACATCCAGCTCCTCAAGAGCGGCTCTCTGGGCTATACACCGGCCGAGGCGCGCAAGGAGATCCAGAAGACCGAATCGGAGATCCGGGCGCTCATGGCGGTCATCGTCGAGACCGACAAGCAGATCCGAAAGGCGGCGAAGGATGCCGAAGCAGATTCACGAGTGGAGCCTCAACGAGGTCGATAACGGCTTCTCCCCGGCCGATGGCGGCATGCCCGAGCTGATGGCTCGGAGTGACGTCAACAACTCCGCCCGGGCCCGCATGGCCGCGCTTCGAACCTACTACGATGACCCGGAGTGGGTGCTCCCGCAGATCCGCGGCCCCCTCGCCTCCGACGTGGCGACGTTCGCTCGGACGAGTTCGACGCAGTTCACGCTGACCTTCCCGTCGGCCCCGACGTCCGGTGCGGACCTGACGCCCTACTTCCCGCCCGGCCGCATCCTGAAGGTGGTCGACGGTGGTGGCGCCGGCACCGATGCCATCGTGAAGGTGGGGACATCGGCGTTCGACGGCTCGACTCGGACGACGGTCGACATCGCTGCCCCCGCCAGCATCGAAGCAGCCTCAAGCGGCGTGTTCGCCTACTTCTCGAAGTCCGCGCGGCTCCTTATCTTCGAAGACGCGGCGGAGCAGTTCTATGTGCCGGCAACGGACGACGCGGCCGGGATCCAGGCGGCGATCAACCAGGCCTTGGCCGACGGTGGCGGCACGGTCTTCCTCAAGTCCCCGATCTACACCATTGGCACGACGATCACGATCCCGGTCTCCTCCGGTTCGACGAGCGTGCGGATCTGGGGTGGATCGACGGGCGCCGAGCTGCGCCGTCAGGCTTCGACCGCATTGGACGAGATACTCGTCTCTCAGCTCGGCACGCTCGGAGAGGGAAACCTCTCGATCGAAGGGGTGACGTTCAACCCACAGGTGGCCGGAGCGGGTGGGGGCAACAAGGACAGCCTGTCCATCACGGGCACGGGTCGGGTCCTGCTGCGGGAATGCTTCTTTCTGAACGCGAGGCGCTCGATTTCCTTCACGGCCAACGTGCTCAATCGCGGCGTCTCCGTGCAGGGATGCGTTTTCTCCGGGCACACGGAGGCGGCGGTTTGGGCGCGGAACGGGACCGCCTCTCCTGATGGCACGATCAATGGATGCGTCTTCTCGAAGTCCCCGAACCCGGCTGCGAACGGCGCCGACATCGACGTATCCGGCTTCTGGACGATAGTCGGGAACCGGTTCGAAAGCGTCGGCAGTACGTCGACCACGACTCGCGGGATTCGGCTTGAGCCGAAGGTGACGGCTTCGACGGGTGGGCGACGCTCGACTATCACGGGCAACGTGCTTGCCGGTGGCTCCGGCACGCTGGGAACGATGATCGAGGTCGGCGGCTCGCACGTGGTCGTCTCGGGGAATCAGATTACGAACTCGCTTTCCGGCACGGGCATTCTCGTCTTCGGCTCTTCCGGTGGCAACCCGATCAACTCGGTCTCCGTGGTAGGCAATCTCATCGAAGGCGGGGCGGTGGGGATCTCGTGCAACGAGCTGGTCGAGCGCGCACTCGTCTCGGGGAACCAGGTCCTCAACGCCTCCAGCAACGGCATCTTCGTTCGGTCGACTGGCGCGAAGGTGTCTGGGAACCTGATCCGTTCGGTTGCGAACGGCATCGTGGTGGGCAATAACGGCAACGGCGTCAGCATCTCCGACAATCGAATCGACTCGGCCTCTGCGCGTGGGGTGTTCGTGAACGGAGCGACGCAGCGCATTCGAGTCTCGAACAACGACATCGTTGGGACGGGTTATTCGGTGGCGATGGTCGTGGCGGACGCTGGGGCCGGACTCGACGCCGTGACGGACAACGCGCTCGTGGC
>CAYWGW010000338.1:0-1559 GCA_964457385.1 uncultured Spirochaetaceae bacterium | reverse complement strand
GGGTTCCCGGAGCTGATGCCGCGCTCGGGCGTGAACGACTCGGCGCGCGAGGTGATGGCTTCGGTCAAGTCGTTCTACGACGAGCCGATGTTTCGCCGCCCGTTCGAGGCCTTCGCGCTCACCCGCTCTTCGGGCACCGTCTGGCTGCTCACGGACTCGGGCTCCGCGACCAACGCGGCGGCGCTCATGCGGGTCGGGCAGCGCATCCGAATGACCGGGCAGGGTGTCGACAGCGGGAAGGTTTGGGTGGGGTGGATCTCGGGCTCGCCATCCCCGCTCTCCTACTCGGCGCCGGTCACGACGTTCAGCGCCGAATGGATCGACGCCCTCTCGGCGGACACCAGCGGCCCGACGGGCGCCTCGGCCCCGAATCTCCCCATCCTCGAGGTGGCCTTCCGGGACCTCGGCCGAAGCGCGTGGTTCGAGATCGGCGCGGCGGCCGGGCAGATCCCGCTCATCGACGACCTCCAGCCGCATGTGTTGAAGGCGGAGTCCGAGCTCGACGTGGGGAAGCTCCAGGGGTCGACCCTCTCCGACATCCAGCAATCCCCCACGCGGGGTCGGATCAACATCAACGGCGGGTTCAACCTCTGGCAGCGCGGCGAGACGTTCGGCGCGGCGGCGGACTTCCCGACCACGGACGCATCGGTGCTCGCCGACTGCTGGACGATGCTGAACGGGGGCGTGACGGTCACCGCCTCCAGGTCGTCGGATGCGCCGCCGATCCCCGGCGTGAGCAGCTCGCTGCTTCTGAAAGCGGACGCCGCGTCTGGGACGAAGTTCGGCGTCGCGACGTTCATCGAGCTCGACGACGTCTTCGACGTGACGGACGAAGATTCGACGCAGACCGTGTCGCTCTCGTTCTGGACGAAGCAGGGGGCCGTGATCGGCATCAACGACATCCGCGCCTACGTGGTGAACGTCCTCCCCCGAGAGCCGACCGTGACGCCCGTGCAGGACTATGCCGCGGGTGTGGCGGGCGTGAGCGTGTCCTTCAACTCGGCCGAGTACGTGCTCCCGACGAAGGGTTCGGTGTCGCCCGTCGCGAGCGTGGCCCTCACGCAGGACTGGCAGGAGGTGAAGATCGAGGGGCTGAACGTGTCCCAGACGAGCGGGGCGGGTGGGCTGATGGTGGCGTTCATTATCGACACGGCGGCGCTCGGCGGGCTTGAGGAGTGGCTGATCTCGGCCGTGCAGCTCAATCAGGGCGCGATTGCGCTGCCGTTCGCTTCACTGCCGCTCTCGGCCGAACTCGCCCGGGCGCAGCGGTACTACGAATCGGTCTTCGACTGGGAGGGAGGCGTGTTCCCGTCGATCGGCCAAGGAGCCGGCCAAGCGATCGCGGCGCGCTCGACGAGCGGTGGGAACCTGCTGGCGAACTGGCAGTTCCGGGTCTCGAAGTTCAAGGTGCCGACCATCGTGAGCTACGACCCTCTCACAGCATCCCCGACGGGGGAGTGGGGAGACGGCTCGACGTCGGTCGGCTCGACGGTCTCGGCCGGGCCGAGTGGTGCTACGATCGAGGGGTCGGGGGCGACCGCGAATACGGTCTTCCGGAT